>JANQQS010000032.1 GCA_028284955.1 Myxococcota bacterium
TCGTAATCTCGAGAGAAAAGCTAAGGTGTTCGGGTTCAAACTCTTACCCATCCCACAAACCGAATCGGGGGTTAGTTAGGAGACCCTCAGGCAAACTGACCGCTGCTCTAGCCTGTAGTTGCGGTCGAAGTAGCTTCGGCTATCCCTCCGTCTCCCGTGATGCCGCTTGCGCCCGGTCCGGCGCGAGCTTTGCTCAACACTTTTCGGACGCAACACTAGGCCACCTTCGTGCGATTACGAGTTGCTGCTTTCTTCGCCTTTTTCGTTTCCGGCGCCTCGAGCTTGGTGTTCCAGTCGATTTGGTCGCGCATGCTCCACCATGTGTTTGGAGCCACGGGGGTTGCGCTCAGTACCGTGGTGACCGCGTTCATGGCGGGTCTGGGGCTTGGCGCCTATGTCGCCGGACGCTGGGCCGACCGAGTGAAAAACCCGCTGGTGGCCTACGCGTGGGTGGAGTTTCTCGTCGGCCTATGGGCGCTGCTGGTCCCGTGGCTGGTATCGCCCGAAGGCTGGTTAGCCGACGTCAATCGGTATCTGCGGGACGAGCTCGGCGCAGAGTCGATGAGTTTCATGGTCGTCCGATTTTTCTGTGTGGTACCGATTCTCATCATTCCGACGACGCTCATGGGTTCGAGCTTGCCGCTCTTGGCCCGTCAATTCGTCCGTCGTGGGCAATCGTCGGAGGGCACCGGGGCATCGGTCGGTTCGCTCTATTCCGTCAACACGCTGGGCGCGGTCGCTGGCGTGCTGCTCGCCGGCTTTGTACTGATGCCTCGCGTCGGCGTGTTCGCGACCAATGTGGTCGCGGTATGCATGAATCTAGCCCTGGGAACGGTCCTAATCGCGTTCCGCAAACCGCTGTTGAGCGGTCTCGTCGATTCCGGCGAAACCGTTTCGTGGCTCCCCCAGCTCGATCCAAAAACACCACCCGACGAGCCGAGCGCCACGAAAGATAGCGGGTCTGGTCAGCCGGTCTCTCCCCACGCGCGCTGGATGGCGCTGGTGGTGTTTTCGATCTCTGGAGCCGCGGCGCTTTGTTACGAGGTGGTCTGGTCGCGCGCCCTGGCCATGACGATCGGCTCGTCCGTATACTCGTTTTCGCTGATTCTATCGACGTTCTTGGTGGGAATCGCGGGTGGAAGCGCGCTCGCGGCGACCGCTCTCGACCGCATCCACCGCTTGACTTGGGGGGTAGGATTCGCTGCCGTAGCCCTCGTCGGGCTCGGGCTCGCGCCCTGGGCGGCAAGCCGCGACCTTTGGACGGCGGCAGGCGTCGGCGCGCTATGTTGTGTTCCCATTGTCGTCGTGCTCGGCGCGTCGCGGCTCCCTCAGCGCCTGTTCACTCGCCAGTCTTTCCGCAATTCCGAAACGACACTGCTTGTGATGCTCGTCGGCCCTCTCGCGGCGGCCGGATTGAGCTACGGCACCCAGGGTGGCCGCGTGGCCCCGATCGTGGGGTTGGTGGTCGTTTCCATCTGCGTGTTGACCGCGGTGCTCGTGGTCTTCCGCCGCTACGTCATTTTGCAAATCAGTTTGGTGCAGCTGTTTATCGCTGCCTCGACGTTTCTCAATTATCTGTACCAGGACGAAATCCCGTGCGCGTTTGCGTCGATGGTGGTGGGCGTCGACGACCTGCCGCAGCGCGTTGGTCTGGTTCAATTCTTGATGTTTGCGTGTTCGTCGTTGTGCACGCTGCCCGCGACAATGGCGATGGGCGCGATGTTTCCCTTGACGCTTCGCGTATGGACCCGCGGAGGTTCCGCGGTTGGGCGAGATGTGGGTACGGTGTATTCCGGCAATACGCTCGGCTCGATCGTTGGCGCGTGGCTCCCCGGTTTTGTGTTGATGCCGTGGATCGGTATGGAGCGCACGCTCCACGTGGGCATCGTGATCAACCTGGTGTTGAGCCTCGCCATGCTGCTGACCACGTCTTCGCGGACCCAGGCTACCTCGCACGAGGAAACCACATCGCGCTCTGACTCGGATTCACGCCGCGAAACGAAGGCGGCTCCCGTTTGGTACACGGCGTTGGTGTATTTGCTCGCACCGATTATTCCTGCCTTGGTCGCTGCGCTCCATTTGAGTACCCGGTCGCCTTCGTCTTCGCTGCGTTGGAATCAGACGCAAATGACGCTGGGGGTGTTTCGCGTATCGCTTGCTGACGACGCCTGTGGTGATTCTTGGGGGGAGCCCGAAATTCTTTTTTACCATGACGGCCTTTCCACGACCGTCACCGTAGAGCGTTGGGGCGACCATCTTGCGCTCAAAAACAACGGCAAGGTGGACGCATCCAACGGCGACGATATGCCCACTCAGGTGATGGTCGCTGGCTTTCCGCTGCTGTTTCACCCAAAACCGGCGGAGGAACTCGACGTCGCCGTGGTTGGATTCGGTTCGGGGGTGACGATCGGCAGTGCCCTCGCCTTTGCGCCGAAATCGGTCGACGTTGTCGAGTTAGAACGTTCGATTCCGCGCGCAGCGCGCCTCTTTGCGAGCGTTAACCAGCTCCAGTTTCGAAGCCGTGATTTTCCATACGTCGAAATGCCTGGGCTACGCCTCATCAATGACGACGGGCGCAACTACCTCGCGTCGACCCGCAAGCGCTACGACGTCGTTATCAGCGAGCCGTCGAACCCTTGGATTACGGGCGTCTCCGATTTGTTTACGACCGATCATTTTCGCATCACAAAACGCCGTTTACGGGCTGGAGGCATCTATTGTCAGTGGGTTCAGCTATACGAACTGAGCCCTGAGCATATCAAGACGATCTATCGGACGTTCGCAGCTCACTTTCGCTATGTCCGCGTGTTCGCGGCGGAGACATTTTCGAGCGACACGGTGTTGCTGGGTTCGGATCATCCGTTGCCCCTCGATCGCGCGCGCCTTGCAAAGAACATGAAACCGGCAGCGGTTCGCGAAGAGCTCGCGCGCGCCGAAGTGTACGACCCGTACGATGTGTTCGCGCGCTCGCTGTTTCACTCGCGCAATGAAGTCGACCAGTATGTGCAGATCGAGTCCAGATTTGAAGAGGGTCGCTGGGTGCCTCGCCCGGAGTCTCCGAACGGGCCCCACATTTCGTGCACGCGTGCGTGCCGCCGTTCGCCGGCCCCCCTCAATACCGACGACAACGCGCTGATCGAATTTGCCGCGCCCAAAGACCTGATCGGCTACGAGCGATACGAAGGCTATACCGAGACCCTCTACGCGCCGGACTGGCCCTACGGGCGCGTACGACGGGTCAAACACATGGGCAGTGGAAAAGACGCCGCCGAAAATTATGCACGGCTGGCGCAAGCGCTCATTGCACACGGCCGGAAACAAGAAGCCGCCGAAGCGATTGCCCAATCGCGACGCTTCGGCGTGGTTCGTCTCAACCGAATGATGCTCGAAGTGCTGACCTTGCTCACCAGCGGGGCCGGAGAGCCGACCGTGACGTTCGAAGAACCGGCTCCCGGACCAGACCTCGCGACCAGCGACGCGCAAAAACTACAACGCGGTTTCCACGCTGCGCGGGTCAGCGTTGACGCGGGCGCGTACGAAAGCGCGCTCGTGGCGCTCGACGAAATACCCGCTCCGGTGAGGCATCACAGCGGCCCCGCGATTCAGTTTCTTCACGCGTATTTGCTGAGCAAAACGGCCCAGACTGCACCTTCGCGACACCAGGAGGTGATCGATGAGCTCGAGGATTTAGTCGCGGAGTATCCCGAGTATGTGGAGGCCCATCCCGAGGTCCACTACTACCTCGCGCGGTCCCTCGATACCCAGCAGGAATACGTCGACGCGCTGCATTCGATGAAGCGTTTTGTCCTCCCGAAACTCCCGTAGGCGGACCTTGACCGGGGGTTCGCCGAACGCTACGTTCCGCCCTCCTTTTACGGGGTATGGAGAACCAACGATGGGTACACGAATTGCAATCAATGGGTTCGGACGAATCGGGCGTTGCATCGCTCGCGCTCTTCTCGGCTCGGAACAGTCCGACGTCGAAATCGTGGGAATCAACGACCTGACTGATGCGAGCACGCTTGCGCACTTGCTCCAGTACGACTCGGTGCACGGCAAGCTGAGCAAGCCCGTGGAGGCGCAAGACGGAGCTTTGGTGGTTGGCGGGGCCAAGATTCCCGTGACCGCAGAGCGCGACCCATCGAAGCTTCCCTGGAAAGAACGGGAAGTCGAAATCGTCCTGGAATGCACGGGTTTGTTTCGAGACAAGGCCAAGGCTTCGATGCACCTCAGCGCGGGGGCAGAACGGGTGATCATCAGCGCACCCGGCGGCTCGGACATCGACGGAACGTTTTGCGTAGGCATCAATACGGATTCTTTCGACCCGCAGAAACATCGCATCATCAGCAACGCGTCGTGCACCACCAACTGCTTGGCGCCTATTGCTAAGGTCGTTCACGAGACCTTCACCATGGTGAAGGGTCATATGGTAACCGTTCACTCGTACACGAACGACCAGCGCATCCTCGACTTGCCGCACAAAGATTTGAGACGCGCTCGAGCGGCTGCGATGTCGATGATTCCCACCACCACGGGAGCGGCCAAAGCGATCGGCTTGGTTCTACCGGAGCTCAAAGGCAAGCTTGATGGAGGGGCGATTCGCGTGCCCACGCCCAATGTGTCGATGGTTTGCCTGACCGCTCAGGTCGGCCGCCAGACCAGCGCAGAGGACGTCAATGCCGCGCTCAAAGCCGCTGCCGACGGGCCGCTCAAGGGCGTCTTGGCGGTCGAACCTCGTCCGCTTGTATCCACCGACTACATCGGCAACCCGCATTCATCCACCGTCGACGCGGCGTGCACGCAAGTCGTGGGCGGAGACCTCGTCGAAGTACAGAGCTGGTACGACAATGAGTGGGGCTTCTCCCAGCGCATGGTCGATCTTACCCGTCGCGTAGCGCGAAAGTAGGCGACACCGTGGCGGCAGAGATTCGATCAGTCGCAGACCTACCCGTCGAAGGGCGCCGGGTGTTTGTGCGGGTAGATTTCAACGTGCCGCTCGATGGCGGGACGATCACCGACGACACCCGCATTCGCGCGGCGTTGCCAACGCTTCGAAAGCTCGTTGAGGCAGGTGGGCGTTTGGTGGTGGCCTCCCACTTGGGTCGACCCAAGGGCTCGGTAAAACCCGAGCTGTCGCTTGAGCCCGCGGGAACCCGGCTCGCCGAACTTCTGGATACCGAAGTCGTGCTGGCCGATGACTGTGTTGGAGACGGGCCGCGAAAAGTGGTCGGCGACCTTCGGGACGGTCAGGTTGCGTTGCTCGAAAACCTGCGATTTCACGCCGAGGAAGAAAAGAACGACGAAACGTTCGCCAAGGAGCTTGCCAAGCTTTGCGACGTGTACGTGAGCGATGCGTTTGGAGCGGCGCATCGTGCCCACGCGTCGGTCAGCGCGCTACCGAAGTTGATCGCTGAGCGGGCGGCAGGTTCGCTGCTGCTCGGTGAGCTGAAGGCCTTAGATCGCATTCGCGAGCAACCCCCCAAGCCTTATTTTGCGGTACTCGGGGGCGCGAAGGTGAGCGACAAAATCAACATTTTGGAAACGCTGCTGAGCCAGGTCGACGCGCTTTTTATCGGAGGCGCAATGGCCAATACGTTTCTTGCCGCGCAAGGTTTGTCGCTGGGAAAAAGCCGGGTGGAGAGCGACAAGCTTCCCCTCGCCCGCAGCGTGCTCGACAAAGCGAAACAAGCTGGCGTAGATGTTCTACTGCCCGTGGACGTACGTGTCGGGGCAGGACTCGAAGCGTCAGACGCCCAGACCGTCGCGGTCTCCGAGGTGCCAGGCGACGCGATGGCTTTGGACATAGGCCCGGAAACGGTGGCGCGCTTTGCAGAGCGTCTGAAGAGCGGCGCTGCGGTATTTTGGAACGGTCCGATGGGCTTGTTCGAAAACGAAACCTTCGCTGGGGGAACCCTGGGCGTAGCCGAAGCGATTGCAGCGTGCTCTGGCTTCTCGGTGGTGGGAGGCGGAGACAGCGTGGCGGCGGTTCAGCAAGCGGGGCTCGGGGCGCGGTTTGACCACGTCTCGACCGGCGGCGGAGCGTCTCTCGAGTATCTTGAAGGAAGAAAACTGCCCGGCGTGGAGGCGCTTCGGTCATGACAACAAGAGTGCCTATGGTCGCCGGCAACTGGAAACTGAACCACACGCTGGCGGACGCCAAGCAACTGGTTTCGACGCTGGCCGCAGAAGCGCCAGACCGATCTCAATGCGAAGTTGTTGTGGCTCCACCCGCAACCGCGCTCAAGACGGTGGTAGACACGGCCTTAGGATCGGCCGTCGCGGTGGCGGCACAGAACGTGTACCACGAAAAATCGGGGGCGTTTACGGGAGAAAATAGCCCCGCATTGATTCGCGACGTGGGGTGTTCCCACTGTATCGTGGGCCACTCGGAGCGCCGGCAACTCTTTTCAGAGACCGACGCGGCGGTGCATCAGAAGGTTGTTTCGCTGCTTGAGCATCAACTGATTCCGATTGTGTGCGTTGGCGAAACGCTTGCCCAGCGCGACGAGGGCACGACCGTTTCGGTTGTGCTCGGACAGACCGAGGCTGCGCTCAAAGGGCTATCGGATGACCAGCTCGCGGACGTAGTCATCGCCTACGAACCCGTGTGGGCCATCGGCACCGGACGAACAGCCAGTCCTCAGGACGCGCAAGACGTGCACGCGGCCATTCGAGGCTTCTTGAGCAAAGACTTCGGCGCATCGGTGGCCGAATCGACCCGCATTCTTTACGGCGGAAGCGTGAAGCCCAACAACGCCAAGGAGCTACTCGCAGAGCCCGACATCGACGGCGCGCTGGTCGGTGGGGCCAGTTTGAAAAGCGAGTCGTTTTTGCCTATCGTCCAGGCAGCGTTCTAGTGTTCTGATTCCAGAGGACCTCATGGCCACTTTTCTCACTGTCGTGTACGTACTCGTCTGCCTCTTTTTGATCATGGTCGTTCTCCTGCAGTCCGGCAAAGGAGGAGGTATGGGCGCGGCGTTTGGCGGCATGGGCGGCGCCGGCCAGCAGGTCTTCGGCGGCGCCGGCGCGGGCAACCTGCTCACCCGGATGACCGCTATCTCAGCCGCGCTGTTCATGATCATATCCGCCGCGCTCGCGTACCTTTCGTCAGGAAGCGAAAACGCGCTCGAGCGCGCCGCGAAAGAACAAAAAGCGGCCAAAACGATCGTCGCAGACAAAAAAGAAGGCGCTTCGACGGAGAAGAAAAAGCAAGAGGCGACTCCCGCAGCTGCGACATCAAGCGAGCCATCGACCACCCCGGCCAAAGAAGAATCCTCGGAGGAAGAGTCCCTAAGCTCAACGCCTTCTGAGTGATTCTGTGTTTCTCGGAGGGTTTGATGCAAACCCTCCCCCCCGCGGGTACAACCCGCGCGGGACCCCCTCCCGACTCCGGCCGCTTCGCTGCCGCCCCACCGCGAAGCGGCGGGGCCCCAGCAGTTCAACCTCACGAAACCAGGTCACGTGCCTCCTGGCGGGGAGCTGGGGTGAATCGGCGGGGCCGTACCCCGACGACAGGGTCTGGGTGCCAGACCCTCCGGTAAACTGACCATTGCTCTAGTGCGGGAGTGGGACCGGTTTGCCGGCGGCGACTGCGGCGAGGGCTTCTTCGGCGGCTTGTTCGTAGTAGCGGTGACCGTATTCGGTGGCTAAGCGAAGCACTTCGCGCAGCAGGTCTTCGCCGCTATCAGTATTTCCCGTACGATGGTCGGCGACCGCCAGCATGTATTTGCATTGGATAACGTCCCAAAGGTACCCGTGTTCGGTCGCGTATTCGAGCGCTTCGAGCATTCGATCGCGTCCTTCGGAGGAGCCAAACTTGATCGCGTCGATGAATCCAAGCACCCGCATGTTGGTATACTGAAGCCGGACCAGTCCTTGGTCGCGGGCGATCTCGTAGCTGTAGCGCGAAAGCGCAAACGCACGTTTGTAATCGCTCGACCGGAGATAACACTCGCCCATGTTGTGCGCGTTTACTGCTGCTTCGAACGGAAAACCGTATTCTTTGGCGAACTCCATGGCGCGGCCTGCCGTCTCAATCGCGCGCTGTTGGTCGCCAACATAGGCGTTGACCAAACTTTCTGCTTTTAGCAGCTCGCATTCGGTGTACCGATCATCGGTCGAGAGCTGGCGCGCGTCGGCGATGGCTTGAATGGCCCCTTCCCGATCCCCCGTCCCGGCGTAGGCAAGGGAGAGCGGAATCAGACAGCGGACTTGGGCCAATCGATCGGATGCTTCTTTCGCGATATTGAGCGCTTCCTGAAGCAGGCCGATGGCATGAGAATAGTGCCCATTCCGAGTGCTCGCGTCAGCCGTAGCAACGGTCACGTCAAGGAGCAGCTGCGGGTCGCCGAGCTTGCGCGCGATGTCTCGAGCCCGGTCAAACCATTGTCGTGCCTCTTCCGCAAAACGATTGGAATGGTAAAGCAGACGGCCGCGCAGCATTGAGAATCGCGAAACGCAGTCTTCTCGTCCCAAACTTTCGGCCAGCGCCAAACCCGCTTCCATGCGCTCGATTCCTTTTTTGGGCGCGCCGCTGCGAAAGCTCAGATCACCGAGCCGGCGATAGAGCGAGAGGATTCGGTCGTGGTCTGGGTTTGGGGTTTGGCCGAGCATGTCGATGGCCTCACCAAGGCTCGCCGCCGCGCTCGTCAACGCATACTCGCTCTCCAGCCGATCCGCAGAACGAATCAAATAGTCGATTGCCTTTGACCGATTCCCCGCACGACGGTGATGGTCGACCAAGCGTTCCGCCATTTCGTGTACGTGCTCGGGGTAAAGCTGCTCCAAGGCGCCGGCGACCGCGCCATGAAGCTCTCGTTGCGCGTCGATGGTGAGGCCTTCTCGGAGCACGTCGCCAATCAGTTCGTGAGAAAAGGCGTATTCCTCGTGTCCGGCCCGTACTACGATTCCTCGCTGCTCGAGCACGGTGAGCGATTGCTCGACCGTCTCGACTGGCTCCGCCGCCACCGCCGCAAGCAAGTTGGTGGGAAAGCGAGCGCTGGTGATGGCTGCGATCTGCAGAAGATGGCGCTCGGTGGGACCAATTCGTGCAAGGCGGGCGGCGACGATACCGCGGAGTGTCTTGGGCACTTCCACGGCGACTTCGGGTTTGAATATCAACCGTCGGTCGGATTCGACAACAACGGCCTCAGCGTCGCGCAGAGCTTTGAGATACTCCTCCACATAGAGAGGATTGCCGCCGCTCTTCACCGACACCTCCCTCAAAAGGTCAGCCGGCACTTCGTTGGCTCTCAATCTCGCGGAGATCAAGAACGTGATTTCGTCTTCCGACAACGGCTGCAGACGGATCTCGTGGTAATCGGGAAGGTTGCTCCAAGCGTGGACCATCCCGGGACGAAAAGAGAGCATCAGCACAACGCGCGCGGACCGGTCGTCGCGAAGCAGGCTGTAAAGCAAGGCCAAACTCTCGTCGTCGATCGATTCCACGCCGTCTAGAGCGAATACCGTAAGGCGGTCTTCCGCCAGTTTACTCGCGATACGCGCCAGCGCGGAAAGCAACGGTTGCGCGACCGTGGTTTCGGGCAACCGGTCCTGGGCGACGCCGAGAGTCACCCGAACGGCCTGTATCTCTACTCCGGGCAAACCAAGTTCTCGAAGGCGACCGATCTTTTCTCGAACGTCTGCTTCCGCTTCGAACTCATCAATGCCGAGCACCACCCGGAGCATCTCCTGACACGCCGCGAGCGGAACGTTACGGCTCCGCTTCGAGATGCGCGCGACGTACATGCCTACGTCGTGTCCCCCGAGCCGCAAGCGCCGCGTGGTTTCGAGAAGCAGTCGCGTTTTGCCTGCGCCAGCATCGCCGACGATCCCCACTATTCGGCGGTGCCCCTGGTTGGCCTGCGCCAGCGATTCACCGATGCGACGAAGTTCGTCTCGCCGGCCGATAAACTTCCCCTGATGCTCGGTTAGATTGCGTTCGGCGACGATGCGAAACCGTCCCGCGGTCACCTGGTGTTCTTCGCCTTCAGGGGCCAGTTCGAATATTGAGCGCACCGTCGCTTCCACGACTGGCGTGGCGAGCGGTTTTCCGTACGGCGCGGTCGTCGCTACGGCATGTGTATCCTGAGTAAGCTGACGATAGCGATCATCGCGCAGGAGCTCCCCCGAAATATCGACCAGTAGCCGTCCCGAATGCACAGCGATTTGTAAGGTGTTGAAACCGCTTTGCTCTGCACGCAGCCGCGACGCCCGCGCGAGGGCAAGCGCGCATCGGACGGCAGACTCCGTCTCCCGTCCATCCGGGTCGAGCACGCCAAACACGGCCGTCCAGTGACGCCCTTCGGGCTCGGACGAGTACTCGGTGATCAATGCGCCGGCGCGCTGCAAATGAGCCTCAAGTTTGGTCTGCGGAAATGGGCTTCTCGCATCGAGGTGGATGGCAAGCGTGGCCACATCTCGTTGCTCAGCCTGAGGTCGCGCCACGTTGGTGACGACGCGCTCGCGCTGGCTCCGAGGCGTTGCGTCGTCCGGCGAGACCACCGCGGTGCGCTCCCGGCGAATCCGCGCCACTGGTGTCGGCGCCGGCGAGTCGTAGGAGCGAGGGTCCAAATCGAACGCGGCGCGCAAGTCGGTTGCATCATCCGCCGGTGGCTGGCTCTCGATCGACTCCTTGAGCCCTTCGAGGTAGTCCGCAAGATCGCGCGCGCCCACGCGCCGACCGCTCGAGTAGAGAAACTGAATCAATGCCTCGTACAAGCGCCCTGCGTCTGGATGACGCTCGCCGGGGTCGCGACTCATCGCTGTGGTGACGATGTTGCAGAGCTCTTCCGGAACGTGCGACGCGAGCTCGCGAAGCGGAACGATATCGACCTCGCGAACTCGCGACAACGTGTCGTACACGGACCGCTCGAGAAAAGGATTGCGACCGGAGAGCGCTTCGTAGAGCACGGTGCCGAGAGAAAAGAGGTCGGTTCGGGCATCGACCTCATCTCCGTTGGCTTGCTCGGGAGCCATGTACGCGTGTTTGCCCTTGAGAATGCCGGCCTCGGTCCGTTCGTCGACAGTGGTTCGCGCCTTTGCGATTCCAAAGTCGGTGAGCTTGACCTCCCCTTCGAAGCTCAAGAGCACGTTCTGGGGTGAGACGTCGCGGTGCACAATGTGCAACGGTTTGGATGAAGCATCGCGGCGCCGATGGGCATAATCAAGCCCTTTGGCGACTTCACTCACGATGAACACGGCGAGCTCCGGAGGGAGCGTCGCGTCGGTGTCGCGAACCGTTTTGAGAATCGTGGCGAGATCGAAACCGGCCACGTATTCCATTGCAATGAAGAAGCTACCGTTCGCCCGGCCTAAATCGAATACTTGAACAATGTTTGCGTGCGACAGAGTGACGGCGATTTTCGCTTCGTTGATAAACATGTCAACGAATCGCGGGTTTTCTCCAAGCTCATCGAGGATTCGCTTGATCACGAGAATTTTTTCGAAACCCTCGACTCCGTGCGACTTGGCTTTGAAGACTTCCGCCATGCCGCCACGAGCGAGCCGTTCGAGAAGCTGATACTTGCCATAGACGCGGGGACGATGGGTTCCCACATTCACACTCGCACTCGCGCGTGGGCTGCGAACGCCCGGAATTGTTGTCGTTTTCGCCACGTCGGGTTCGCCCTCGGCACGGATCTCCGGCGAGTTTGGACTACCACTTCACGTGCTTTGGCGCCAGTGCCCGCGGGAACACCGATGCTTGTATAAGTCTTTTTGTCTAAATTCTAGAAAAAATCATGAAATATTTGAAAAAATCGCGCTCACCGTCATCACTCGTGCGCGTGTGCATTCTGAAGCTTCGCGTACACGCCGTCTTGAGCGAGCAACTCATGGTGCGTCCCCTGCTCGACGATTTGCCCATGATGAAACACCAGGATCCGGTCGGCGCGTTCGATCGTCGCGAGACGATGGGCGATAACGAGCGATGTCTTGCCATGCAGGAGCGTTTCCACCGCCGCCTGAAGCTTGGATTCCGTTTCGCTGTCCACGTTCGCCGTGGCTTCGTCGAGAATCACAACCTCCGCTTTGCGGTATAGCGCGCGGGCAAACGCGAATAGTTGGCGCTCCCCCGCGCTGAAGTTCTGACCGCGCTCAGCGACTTCGGCGCGCAGCCCTCCGCGAGGTTCGATCGCCGGCCAGATGCCCACCTGCTCGAGCGCCTGGCGAACACGCGGCCGATCGATCTCATCGTCGCCGAGCGCAATGTTGCTTTCGATCGTCCCCGAAAAAAGAAAGACGTCTTGTGGAACGACGGCAAATCGACGCCTCAGCGATGTTCGATCGAGCGTTCGAATATCGTCGCCGTTGACCAGTACGTGGCCCTCATCGAATTCGTACAAACGAAGAAGCAACGATGTGATCGTCGTCTTTCCCGATCCCGTCGCCCCGACAATCGCGACTCGCTCGCCCCGACGAAGGTCGAACGTCACATCGCGGATCACGGGGTGACCCGGTCGATACGCAAACGTGACGTCGCGAAACGCAACCGCAGCTTCGTGTGGCACCTGGGGAGCAGCCGAAACCGACCTCGCCGGAGCGTCCGTCTCGTCGATGTCGAGTAGATCGAAGATACGCTCAGCAGCCGCCAGCGACGACTGCACGATGGTGTATTTGGTCGCTAGGTCTCGAACCGGGGCGAAGAACCGTTCGATATAGTCGTAGAACGCGACCACCGTACCGACGTAGGCAGCCGATGATTGGTCACCCGAAACGACCCCTGCATGCACCCCCGCGTACCACAGCACCAGCGCGACCGATGCCACGGAAATCGATTGGACGACAGAATACAGGAGCGCGTCGTAACGGATCGCGCGATGGTTGGCGTCGCGATAGGCAGCGTTGATGCCGGAGTACTCTCGCGCACATTCGGGTTCTCTTCCAAACGCTTGGACGACCGCGATGCCGGAAACCTGTTCTGCCAGGTACGTATTGAGCTGGGAGACCCGAAAGCGAATCGCCCGGAACGCTTCGCGAGCTCGTCGCCGCAGCACGTTCACCACCAGCGCGAGGAATGGTAAGGCAACAAACGTAACCAAACTCAATTCAACGTCCAGGTAGAGCATGAAGCCCACGATGCCGACGAGGGTAATCAGGTCGGCAATCGCAGTGACCGCACCCGAGGAGAAGAGCTCAGTCAGCGCATCAATGTCATTGGTGACGCGGGTGACTACGCGGCCGACCGGTGTTCGGTCAAAATAGCGAACCGGCAGCGTCTGGGTGTGCGCAAAGACGTCTCGTCTCAAATCGGCGGTGACTCGCTGGCCTGCGAGCTGCATCAGGTATGTTTGCAAGAATCGAGCGACAAACTCGGCTGCGATCGCGGCGACGAAGAGCCAGACGACGGTCATCAAGGCGGATGCGCTCTTCGCAATCAAGACCGAGTCGATGGCTTTCTTGATGAGCAATGGCTGAAATAGCGCGGCCCCGGACGCGGCGGGCATCAAGAGCAATGCGCCTCCTAAAGGTATCAAGTGCGGCTTCAGATACGGCGCCAGACGACGAAGCAGCGCGGTGTCGTACCGAATCACGCGAGCCTCGTCCTGGTCGGAGCTCAGCAGAAACTCGGTGTTCGAAGACGATGATGTGCTTGCACTCATGACGCCTTGAGCTCCGCTTCGATGCTCTGTTGCGCGGCAAGTCGAGCGTAGAGCCCATCTTGCGTGATCAGCTCCCCGTGCGTGCCCTCTGCCGTCACTCGACCGTGTTCCACCACCACGATTCGATCCGCGCGCGAAGCCGCGGCAATCCGGTGGGTGATGAGGATGAGCGTACGCCCTTGGCTCACGCGATCGAGCGCGTCCAGAATGAGTCGTTCCGTTTCGACGTCCACCGCGCTGAGAGGATCGTCAAGCACCAGCACTTGAGGGTTTCGAAGAAGCGCGCGGGCAAGCGCAATGCGTTGCTTCTGCCCCCCAGAAAGCTGAACTCCGCGCTCTCCGACGAGCGTATTGAATCCATCGGGAAGCTGCTCGATTTCCGACAAGACGCTCGCTTGTTCACACACGCGCCGAATCGAAGGCCCCGCGTCTTCATTCAGACCGGCCCCAAGCGCTCCGCGCAGGCCGAACGCTATGTTCCGTTCAATGGTGGTCGAAAAGAGAAAAGGTTCTTGAGGCGCCAAACCCACGGCATTGCGAAGTTCCGCCAAATCGATTCGAGTGATGTCCACGTTGTCCAAAAATACGCGACCATCCTCGGTCGGCAGAAGACGGGGAAGGAGCGCCGCGAGCGTGCTCTTTCCCGAACCGATAGGCCCCACCACCGCCAAAAACTGTCCCGCCGCGGCATCGAACGAAACATCGCGCAGAACAGGACGGGTTCCGTAATCGAAGCATAAATGCTCGACCCGAACCTCGCCTGGTCCCTGCGGCACGACGGGATGTTCGGGTGGCTTGACGTCGGGCTCTGCATCCAAGATCTCAGCCACCCGCTCAAACGAAGCGCGACCGCGTTGAACGACGGTCAATAAGTAGCCAAGCGCGAGGGTTGGCCACACGAGTTGTGCGAGGTAGGCGTGGAACGCAGCGAACTGGCCGACCGAAAGCTCTCCCGCAAGCACCATCTGTCCGCCCTGCCAGACAACAATCAGCGTTCCGACGGAACCCAAGAACATGAGCACGGGCCACATGAGACCTCTCAGCACGACGAGCCGCATATTGCTCCGTATCGCGTTCTGGTTGGCGGCTTCGAATCGTTCTTTTTGCGATTGCTCTACCGCAAAACTCCTCACAACACGGACGCCCACGAGGCTTTCTTGGCTTCGCTCTGCGAGCAATGAAAGCGCCGCTTGCGCATCCCGGCTACGTCGGTAGAGGGATTTCCCGAACGCCTGCGCGATCAAAATCAACGCCGGATAGGGCGTCAGGGCGATCAGCGTAAGCTTCCACGAAATCAGGCTCATCAGCGAAATCGCGCCCACGTAGGCGAAGGCGGAATTGACGACATTGAGCGCGCCGAACCCGACAAGGAGACGAACTTGGCCGAGGTCGTTGGTTGCCCGGCTCATAATCTCTCCCGTGGCCATGTGCTGAAAAAATGCCGACCCGAGTCTATGAATTCGTTTGAGCAGCTCGTTGCGGAGATCAAACTCGATATCGCGGCCCACGTTGAATACCTGAATACGAGACCACGTGCGCACGCCCCACATCATCGCCGCAATCACCATCACCGCGATCGCATAGGTGCGCACTTCGTGAAATCGCGAGGTCCGTAGCGAATCGACGGCGTGCAAGAGCAACCACGGAATCGATTTGTCGAGCGCGTTTGTCGCGAGCAGGAGAACGACGCCAAACGCAAGCCGCCCGCGGTATGGTCGCACAAAGCTGCCCAGTCGCGACCGGGGAGATGATGAGGTTTGGTCCAAGCCCTTCACGCAACCCGCAGGTATCGACGGAGGTGCTTGACGCCGTAGTAGAACGGCACGGTATCGACCAACGCGGCAGTCAACTTGAATACGTATCCGGAGCCGATGAATGTCATCAACTGAGGCCACAGCGGCTCGGTTTCGACAATGGGCAGGCCATGGGCGTAGAAATGGGTGATCAAAATTACCGCGACCATATCGATGAATTGGCTTACGAGGGTCGACCCGTTGTTGCGCAACCAGAGATGGCGCCCGTTCGTCATTTTTTTCCACCAGTGAAAAAGGTGTACGTCGACAAACTGAGCCAGTAGGTACGCGACCATCGATGCTGAAACTGCCCCGAACGCAAGTCGGCGAATTTCAAAGAATGCTCCCGTACCATCGTCTCCGTACCCCGGGAGACTGCCTCCCAGCCATAGAATCAGCACCACCCAGAGATTGATGGTGAGCCCCATCCATACCACCCGGTTCGCTCGTTCTTTGCCGTAGAGCTCGGAAATGAAGTCCGTGCACAAGAACGTCACGGGATACGGCAAGACACCTACTGCAAGCGGCATCGGAATGGTCAGACCGCCTACCGAAAAGCTCAGATCAAGGAATCGGCTCACCCCCAAAATATTGAGCATTGCAAGCGAACCGAGAAACAATCCGGACAGTGCCAAAAACACACTCTCGCGTCGCTGGTGAAGCGTGTGCGCATCCAGCGGGGCGTACCCGTCGTACGCGTGTTGTTCGCTGGGCAGAACGTTGTCCGACCGGGCTACGGACAACTCGGTCGTAGTGGATTGAGTCATGGAAGGTGGACTCATGTGCGCTGCGGCGGACGGCCCACGGGGGGCGGTGTCGCTGCGGGCAGCCATCGGCGTTCGAGCGCGCGCCATGCTTGATGCTCCTGTCCGGCTCGGCGAGAATCACCGAGCAGTTCGTATAGTCGGGGAACCGCGATGGGGATGGTTTTGCACTGTTCAACGTGCGTGCGCACCGCGGCAAGATCCACGCGCTCCGGCGCGATCAACTTTGCCCGCACGAGTCGCCCCTCGCTCGGCGCCGGCGGAGTGGAATCTGATGGCCGTGACGTTGCGAAAAACACCTGGACGTTGTGAGGAAACACGTGTTCGAGATCGGATGTGGAATGTCCCGGAGGCAGATAGCTGAGCATGTGCATCCGTCGCTCAGTGCCTTTCCGAAGAACTCCCAGACATGGAAAGCACGGTGCATGCGAACCCTGCTCTGCACGCACCGGCGTGCCATCCCAAAGCACCAGGTCGCCATAGTCGACCGGAGCATCTCGGAACGACGGCGTTTGCACCACGCCATGACATGGACTGACAGGAGCCACCCACAGCAGCTCGAAGGTCACGGCCCGGTCTAGGTCCGCTCCTTCGCAATACGCGTCGACGGCGTGTCCCGTTCCTCGCGTGGGTATCCTCGTGCGAATCGGAGGCATGCCATTCATACCGGGCAGCCCGCTTTCGCTCGGCGAAACATCAAAGCCAAGCGTTTTCCAGGCACTCAGGGCTTCCTCTCCGTCTCCCGCGCCCGTGGCGCAAATCCCGACATTCCAGAGTACCCGGCGCGTGGGCCCCTCATGGCGCAAAGCCTCTCGCGTGCATTTGAGCGCCTCCGCAAAACGAAGTCGGCGTTTGTGGAAGAGGCCGTAGTCGAACCACCAATCCCCCCGACTGCGGTCGCACTGCATCGCGCGATCAAACGCCGCACGACTCGGTGCGTCGTGATCGGGGCCGCAAAGAGATAACGCGTTCGCGCGCTGCATCCACAGCAGACCGCCGATGTCGGGGTTTCGAGCTTGCGCTGAAGACAATTCATCGAGAGCAGCTGCTGCGCGATCGGCCGCTGCGCGAGCGGCAATCGGTTCGCGAAGGTAGGGCATGTCGATGGGAGATCCCGCCAAAGCGATCAGCGCGGAGCACCCAACAATCGACAACTCCCAATCAGCCGGCCATGCCGACCAAACTTCTTGAACCACCTCGTACACCGTGCTGCCGCCCGTGCGGCGGGCGAGCTCGAGCCATTGGCGCGCCGCCTGCCGATCGGTCTTGGGGTCGAGATTCGCTCGATTCCATGCCGTCCATGCTTGACTGAGGTCGCCTGCCGCGAGCATTCGATCGATGGCGCGATACCCATTCTGCGCGGTCACCGCGGAACCATAGGCGAAGCGAGACGATGGATCATGCCAAATGGGAGGAAAACCCGCGTCTTTGCGAGTTCGATTCGTTTCGCGCCTGGATACTTGAAGTCATACTGCGTTCACGCGTACCCTGTAAGACGCAACAGCAGTGCTGGTGGAAGACACGTGAACACCTCCGGATCCGGCTACACAGATGTAGGACGAAGGCGCACCGCCAACGAGGACGCGTTCTACTTGGACAACGATCTGGGTTTGTACGTGGTGGCCGATGGTATGGGTGGCCACGCCGCGGGCGAAGTCGCGAGCCAAGAAGCCGTGGACACCGTGCATGGAATGGTACGTCGCGGACAAGACGTGCTGCGCAAGGTCGCGGCGGGCGACCCCGACGCAAGTTCGCTGCGGGCCGCGATCCGCTTGCTCGAAAGCGCGGTGCAGGCGGCCACGTACATGGTGTACAGCATCGCTGAGCATGAGCCGGACCAAAAGGGCATGGGCACGACACTGTCGGCACTCGCGATCTGCGGCGAGTATGGAATCACCGCGCAAGTCGGCGATTCACGCGTGTACATGGTTCGCGACGGGCAAGCGGCCGCGCTCACGGAAGATCACACGCTCGTCGCGTGGCAAGTGAAGCAAGGCATCATCACCGAAGAAGAAGCGCTGATCTCTCCGCATCGAAACGTGATCACCCGAGCGGTGGGGAGTCGAGAGTATGTGCAGGTGGACACTCGGTATTTCGAAGTCCGGCCGGGAGATCGCTTCCTGGTGTGTTCCGACGGGCTGCACGGCTATCTCACCGACAACGAGATTCCGCCAGTGGCCGAACTGGGCCCCGAACTCGCCGTGCGCCGATTCGTAGAAATCGCCAACGATCGCGGAGGCCGCGACAATATCACGGCAGTGGTTGTGGAGCTGCTGCCGTAGCAGGAACGCCGAGCGCGTACTCGCGGTAGTGGAGAAAAAGGCTCTGGGTGATGCTGAGCACGGGCACTGCGAGTAGCGCGCCCGCAATCCCGAACAGATGTTCGCCCGCAAGGAGGGCAAAAACCACCAACACCGGGTGCACTTTGGCCGCATCCCCCATGATTTTGGGGTTGAGCAGGTTTCCTTCGATTTGGTGGATGACGAGGATCCACACCAACACCAGGGCGGCCGTTCCGAAACCATCTTGTAGGCCAATGAGCACAGCAGGAATCGAGCTCAAAATGGAACCAAAAATGGGAATGATGCTGAGCACTCCGGCGATCAGGGTGAGAATTGGCCAGTATCGCAATTCAAGAATGTAAAAGCCGATACCGCTGAGTAACCCGTTCACGAGACAGATGAGCAACTGTCCTCGCACCACGCCGGACAAACCTTGGTCGATGCGCACGAGCAACTGGTCGAAACTCTCTCGGCGCTGCGAGGCAACCAGAGAGCGCAAAAACGCAAGGATTCGATCCTTTGTGATCAAAAGATACGCCGAAAGCATCAGCATGATGAACAGCATGAAGACGCCACGAATCACCGTTTCAATGATCGAGCGCGCGGTTTTGAGCACCGTGACCGCATGCTCTTGAGTATTTTCTGTCATGCGGCGCAATGTCTCGGAGATCGATGTGCTCAGATCCGAGCCGGTGCGGTCCCGCGAAGCCTCGAGCGAAACGCGATAGGTCGAGCCGCGCCGCTGCACGAGCAAGCCGCGTTGCGGAAGGGTGATTTCATATTCGGCGCCGTGATCGGAGGAAACCGTACGCACTCGGATCGCCCGTGGTTGCATCGCCGCTCGATGTACGTCTTTTTCGGTGTCCGCCGGAATCGACGACGCTCGCGAGTAAGGAGCCATCGCCGCGCGAAATCGTTTTTCTAACGACGGCAACCAATCATCCCGAACGCGTTTGACGAAATGGGGGGCTTCACGAGCCAGCGCCTCAGTTTCTGCGGCAAGACGAGGCACGCTCACGATCGCGAAACCGCTCATCGTCCCCAGCAGCGCGACATACAGAATCAACACCGCGGCCCAGCGAGGCAAAAAGCGTTGGCGAAATCGGGCGCGCTCAAGCTTCTGGACCAGCGGATCCAGCACGTACGCGACCACCACTGCCAAGAAGAAAGGCAGCAGAACGTCTCGGAAGAGTAGGACGATGCCGACAAGGACGACGCCCCAGACCACGAAGAACACGGTGCGTCTTCGCCGCGAGCTATCCTTTTGCTCTAAGCCAGACGAATCCACATTGGTGGGCTACGAATCCTCGGAATCTGATGGAGACTCGGTTTCCGCAGCGGAGTCTTTCCCGGAGATATCTCCCAGCTTGTCTTTGAGCAGATCCCCGAGTGTGGCTTTGGACCGGCTCGGGGTCGCGGGCCCGGACGCTCCTGGCGTGCGGGGCGACTGGTCCGCGACGTACCGCATTTTCTCGTCCAGCTCCTGATTGTCCGCTTCTTTGAGCGATAGCGTGATCTTGCGGTCCTCCACGTCGAGACGCACGACCTGCGCCTTGAGAATGTCGCCCTCGGACACCACCGATTTGGGTTCTACGTCGAGATCGTGGCTGATTTCGGCGCGCGGAATGGTGCCTTCGACGCCACGTTCCAGCTCCACCTGCGCGTCGTAGTCGGTCACCTGGATCACGCGAACTTCGAGCACCGTCCCCTCGGGGTAGCGCTCAGGAATGAATGACCACGGGTCTTCGTAGAGTTGTTTGACGCCGAGGCTAACCTTCTTTTCGTCGTGATTGACCGAAAGGATGATGGCTTCGACTTCGTCGCCTTTACGGTAGAGCTCCGCAGGATTCAAAATGCGCTGCGTCCAGCTGAGGTCCGATTTGTGGACCATGCCGTCCACACCTTCCTCAATGCCTACGAATACGCCGTAGTCGGTGATGGACCGCACCTTGCCGCGGATGATGTCGCCAGGGCTGTAGCTTTGCGTGAACACTGACCAGGGGTCCGGCTCCAGCTGCTTGAGTCCCAGCGAGATGCGTTTGTTTTGCGCGTCAATGTCGAGAACGACGCACTCCACATCCTGGCCCATTTCGAGAACTTTCGCCGGGTGCTTCGGCTTGGTCCATGTCATTTCGCTGACGTGAATGAGCCCCTCTACGCCTTGTTCAAGCTCGACAAATGCGCCGTAGTCGGTCAGCGAAACCACTTTGCCGCTGACTCGTTTGCCGCTCTTGTACGCCTCCGAAGCGGTGTTCCACGGGTCTTCCATCGTCTGTTTGATGCCGAGGGAGACGCGTTCGGTATCGGAGTTGTACTTCAGGACCTTGACGGTCACCTTGTCGCCTACGTTGAAGATTTCCGAGGGATGATTCACTCGGCCCCAACTCATATCGGTGATGTGCAAGAGCCCGTCGATGCCGCCGAGGTCGACGAACGCTCCGTATTCAGTGATGTTCTTGATGGTACCGGTGACCACCTGGCCTTCTTCGAGATTCTGCAGCGTGGCCTGCTTGAGTTGATCTCGTTCCCGCTCAAGCAGCACGCGACGCGATAGAACGATATTGCCGCGCTTCTTATTGAACTTGATGACCTTGAAGTTGAAGGTCTGCCCGAGCAGCTTGTCCAGATTGCGCACGGGCCGGAGGTCCACTTGCGAGCCCGGCAGAAATGCTTTGACCCCGCCGCGAACGGTAACCGACAGCCCGCCCTTGACTCGTTGCGTGATGGTTCCTTCGATCAGCTCGTCTCGTTCGCACGCCGCGCTGATTTCGTCCCATACTTTGAGCTTGTCGGCCTTCTCCTTCGAAAGGAGAACCAAACCGTATTCGTTTTCTTTTGCTTCGACGAGAACATCGACTCGGTCGCCCGGGTTGACCGACACAGAGCCGGTAGCGTCGATGAACTCGGAGATCGAGATCACCCCTTCGGATTTGTATCCGATGTCCACGACCACGGAGTCTTTACCAACTTTGATGACCGAGCCGGAGACGATGTCTCCTTCCCTTAGTTGGTCCGCGCGGGTCGCCGACGCTTCGAAGAGGGCTGCGAAGGTCTCTTCCGCGGCGGGTGGAGGTTCTGCGGCACCAGTGGACTTCGGTTGTTCAGTAGGCTCAGTTTGGGTATCGGTCATTGAAAGGACAATGTAGCGGCTCAGGGGGCTGCCCCAAAACGCCTGGGGGTGGAAGGGTGGAAGGTTGAAATTGCTTCGCAGGCGATGAACCTGCGCGTTTTGCGGAACACAATACGCTTTCCGCCGTCGGGCGCGGCACCCTAGCAGGCTGCTTAATGCCTGTCAAACGCCCCAAACTCATCGAAAATCAAGGTGAAATACGGTTCGCAAGACACGTTCGAACCATTTCCGCGAGACGGGCCACCACGTCTCGCAACTCCATCGAAGTCGTGTCCACAACTGCCGCGTCGGGCGCAGCGCGAAGTGGCGCCTCAGGCCGCTGCGTGTCTTGACGATCACGACGCTGGATTTGGTCGAGGGTCGTTTCGAAACTGGCGTCCTTTCCCCTGGATTTTAGCTCTTCCACCCGCCGCCGGGCGCGCACTTCCGGGCTCGCAGTGAGGAATATTTTGATATCTGCGTTCGGAAATACCACTGTGCCAATGTCACGGCCTTCCATGACCACAGATCCTTGGGCGCCCAGCTGTCGCTGCATCTCGAGCAGAGCCTTGCGAACCGGAGCGTGTCGGCTGACCAGGCTCGCTCCTTCGGAGATTTCCGGCTCGCGAATCTCCGCACTTCTGTCTTTCCCGTCAATATGAAGATGAGCTGGACCTTCGCCCGCGACAAACGTCAGATTTAGCTCCTTTGTGAACGCTCCCAGGCGCGCGCTGGCGTCCCAACCGATACCCGCGCGCCGCGCGCTCCACGCCACCGCACGGTAAAGAGCGCCCGTATCAATCCTGATGTAGCCGAGCTCTTTGGCTAGCAACTCCGCAACGGTGCTTTTGCCCGCTCCCGCGGGGCCATCGATCGCGACGATCGGCCCGCGCGCGACCATCAGCTGCTTTCTTCAATATGTGCACCCAGAGTCCGCAGTGTTCGCGCGAACCCAGGAAAGCTTGTCTCTACACATTCGACATCGCGAATCACTGATGATTCGTCTGCGGCCAGAGCCAGGATCGCCGCCGACATGGCGATGCGGTGATCCCCCAAACTATGCACGTCCGCTCCGCGGAGGTTTGCGCCACCCTGAATGCGCAAGCCATCGGGCAGCTCTTCGTGTGGGACGCCAAACGCGGCGAGCACCTTCCCCATCGCGGCGATACGGTCGCTCTCCTTTACCCGCAACTCTTCGGCGTCCCGAATCTCGGTGGTGCCCTGAGATACCGCCGCCACGGCGCAGAGAATGGGCACCTCATCGATCATGCGTACGAGCATCTCCCCGCCAACGCAGGTGCCTCGAACAGGGCCGTGGCGCGTCTCCACGCGAGCCATGGGTTCGTCGCCCGCGCCGCTCCCGGAGGGCGCGACCTCGACGTTGGCGCCCATCAGGCGAAGCGCGTCGAAAAAACCTGTGCGTGTCGGATTGATACCCACGCGGTCGACCGTAATCTCGCTGTCTGGCGCGACAAGCGCCGCTGCAATCAAGAATGCGGCGCTCGACGGGTCTCCCGGCACGCTCCAATCAAAACCGTTCCAACGCCGCGCCCAGCCGTCGCGCTGAGGGTCGAGCGCCACCATCGACCCGACGGTTTCAATCGGAATGCCGAGCGAAACCATCATGCGCTCGGTATGATCACGCGATACCACGGGTTCTTTGAGCACCGTGGGGCCGGAAGCGTAGAGGCCACTCAACAGCAAGCAGCTCTTGATTTGAGCGCTGGCCACGCTCATCTCGTACTCGAGGCCCGCAAGCCGCTCCCCTTCGACGAGCGGCGCCACTGAGAGGGGGGGATACAGCTTGTCCGAACCTTCTCTCGAAACGCCGCCGATATGCGCACCTCGAGCGCGAAGCGGATCGATAATCCGGCTCATCGGGCGGCCGCTGAGCGATGCGTCGCCAACCAGGCGACAGCCAAATTGCTGCGCGGCAAGTACACCCGCGATGAGCCGCATGCCAGTGCCCGAATTGCCGCAATCGATGTCGCCTGGCGGCATACGCAGCCCGTGCAGCCCTACCCCATCGATCATCGCGCGAGAGCCCGCGACCTCGATAGGCACGCCCATGGCCCGGAACGCGTTCACGGTGGCTACGTTGTCCAAACCGCGGGACAAACCGGTCACGCGGGATTGGCCTTCTGCGAGCGCCGCGAAGATGATGCTGCGGTGACTGATCGACTTGTCGCCCGGAACTTCGAGTTCGCCGCGAAGCGACCGACTGGGCTTTATACGATAACTTTTCATGCGGCGTGGTCTCGACCTGACTGACTGTCCACCGCAGCGACTAAGTGCTGCTGCGGAGCGATAGCAGCAGCAGCGGTTTGAGGCGAGCCAATAGCGAATCGACTTTCTGCGCGTCGACACGAACGCGAACCTCGACGCCAGCTTCGCGGGCCTCAGCGCGTATCGTATCGCCGAGCGACGATAGTCCCGCGATCCGCGCGGCCATGGAGCGCGAGGCTTCTCGGACCCGGCTGCTGATATGGTCGGCAATGCGCGTTGCGGCGGCGGAGTCGCTTGTGCGGAGCATCACAAAAAGGTCGACGCCTTGTGCCAAATCGAGCCGCGCGGCCCCCCAAACGATATCGCTAGTCGCATCCGGCAAGATGCCAGCCCGACGCAGGATTTGCTGCGTCGCCGGTGCACCTTTCGCAAGGACAACCACCGCGCCATCCGAGTTGTGATTGCCCACGTTGAGTTGTTCTCGCGCCGCCCCGACCGCCTCGGAGTTCCAGAAGGCCATACCCTGCTTTGGGTCGAAGAGGGTGTCGACCGGCGCGTCGCGAGCCACGACGCGTGTTTCAGCGGCGACTTCGCTGAGCTGATACTCCCCGATCAATCGAAGAGGGTTGCCTCTCGCGGTAGCACCATCTCGAATGTCTGCCGTAGCGACCCCTGCGGACTGCGCCACCGTCGCTTCCACCGCGGCCGTGTCGAGGTCGCCGAGTAACGACGCGTGGCCGAACCGAAGTCCGTCGCCTTCGCTTTCCACCATCGATGCTGTGACGGTGGTGAAACGGGAGAGCGCCCCGACCGCATCTCCCGTTTCATCGCCCAGAAGCTTCGACGCGGTCAGTAGTTCTTGGATGAGGTCAAAGTATCGCGAGGTTCGAAGCTCGTCGCCATTCAGTCGAACTAGCGCAACTGCGTTCGGAGGCGCGACCCGATCCGCTGGGGGAAGAGCGAGTGGAGACTGTGGAGACTTGACGCGTTCGGCATGATTCGCAGGTCCGCCGCAAGCGACGATGCATAGGAACCCGAACGCCAAAACGATCCGCGTTTGTTTCATCGTTCACCTTCTTGTTGGAGCATTTCCACTGCGCGCAAAAAGCGGCTGTTTTCTTCTGGCAAACCCACGCTCACCCGAAGCCAATCGTCGATGGGCGGGGGCATCTGTCGAGTGATCACGCCCTGGCTCAGCAATCGTTGGTACGCTTCAGGTCCGCGTTGGTCGAGACGGACCAACAAGAAGTTGGCTTGGCTTGGCGCGATGCGGGCTCCGAGCGCTGTCAAGGCGTCGCGAAGCCGGGCGCGTTCGACACAATTCATCGCCACGTATTCTTGTACGTGCTCCTGGTCCGTGAGCGCCGCGCGCGCCGCGACCTGCGCGAGCGTGTTGACATTAAACGGAGCGCGCGTTCGATCGAGAAAAGCAATGATCGACGACGGCCCGACAGCGTATCCGACGCGAAGCCCGGCAAGCCCATAGGCTTTCGAGAAGGTGCGCAAGACGATCAACCGTTCGCGGAGATCGCGCAGCGTCAAAGCACTCGCATAATCTTCGGCGGAGGGAAACTCAACGTACGCTTCGTCGACCACGATCATCACGTGCGACGGGGTCTCGCGAAGCATGGTCTCGAGGTCGGCTCGCGCCACATACGCACCGGTGGGATTGTTCGGATTGGCCACAAACAACAACTTCGTTTGCGGAGTGACCGCCGCCATGAGCGCGCCAACGTCCCACGACAGAAAATCACGCAACGGCACGGCCGTAAACGGAAGGTTGCTCGATCGGCACGAAAGCTCGTAACAAAGGAACGATGGCGTGCCGAATACGACGTGATCCTCGTCGGGCGCACAGAACGTACGACACAGCAAATCGATAAGTTCGTTTGAGCCGTTGCCCACGGCGATCTCTGTCGGCTGAATTTCGTGGTGCTTCGCGAGGTCTTGACGCAAGAGATATGTCGACCCGTCCGGGTATCGATTGAGCTGCGCGGCTTCGGAACGGATCGCTTCGATAACTTTGGGAGAGGGGCCACGCGGGCTTTCGTTGGAAGCGAGCTTGATGGCGTGCTTTATGTTCGATTGTCGTTCGAACTCGCTGACCGGCATTCCAGGGCGATACGGAACAAGCCGTGCGATGTGCGGCGGGACCAGTGTCATGGAGTTGCGGGGCGAGGATAGCTTCCTAGAACCTTCACGTAGCGGCTAAGGGCGCGCAGCTCTTCGAGCGCCGTGAGGAGCGGTCGGTCGGTCATATGTCCTTCCATTTCCATGAAGAAGAGATAGCGCCACGCCGCGCCGTGGGCTGGTCTCGACTCGAGGCGGGTTAGATTGACATCCCGTTTCGCGAGTGGTTGCAAGGCATCGTAGAGCGCGCCCGGCTTGTCGTGCACAGCGACGGCAAGCACGGTGCGGTCCTGTCCGGTACGGGAAGGCAGCTCATTGCCTACAATGGCGAACCGTGTTTCGACATCGACCACGTCTTCGATTCGCTCTTTGACCACCCTTAGCTCACGGTCGTGCTTGAGCAGGTCGGTGCCCACCGCAGCGGCGCCATGATCGCCACGAGCAAACTCCGCCGCTACATCGTCGTTCGGGACGTCGAGTACCGTCGCCTTGGGAAATCGGCTCCGGAGAAACTGTTCGCACGCCGCAATCGCGGCTGGTGTCCCATAGATTTTTTCCACATCGGTCGCGTTTCCCGTGGAGCTGATCAAGTGGTAGTTGTTGTTGACGGAAATTTCGGCGCAAATCTTGGGGTCAGCGCGCACCAGCTGGTGCAACGTCTCCGTGATCGCGCCGTCAGTCGTGGTTTCGAGCGGCACTACGCCGTAACATGCCCGGCCCCGCGCTACTTCGTCGAGCGTTTGCTCCACGGATTCTGCCGACTGCAGGGTCGACGCGCTTCCGAAGTGTCGACGCGCTGCGAGATGTGCGAAGCTGCCCGGTGCGCCGACGTAGGACACGGTTCGGGGTGCGATCATTCGCTCGCAAGCGGACAACAGCTCGCGAAATACAGGCTCAACCGAGGCTTCGGGAAAGACTTTTGTCTGCTCTCGGGCGCGCCCGATCACGAACTCGTCGCGCGGAAGCCGGTAGAACGAATCCGGGTGACGCGCGCGCAGCTGAGCCAATTGCTGCACTGCTTTCGCTCGAGCATCCAGCGCCTCGGTCAGAGACGTATCTGCTGCCTCAAGCGCTTGCTGGATCCGTGCAAACTCTTCGCTGGCCTGCATATTCATCCACCTTTTGTGCCGTGACCCCCGGGGCGCGTGCTGCAAGCCTAACAGCCAATCGCCACCGATTCACGGACAAGTCGACCCCTGGTGGTTCTGAAGCAAATCCGGGTTCTGAAGCAAATCCGCAGATTACTCGGGCTCGCCATCAACCAACGCTCGGATTCGCGCCAGCTCGACAAGCGCATCCAGCGGAGTCAGACGATCGGCGTCGAGATCTCGCAGTGCTCGGATGGCCTCACGCTCCCCTTTCGGCGGGGATTCCGAGGGGGCCGATTCGTTGTGGAGTGCCCCCGCCGGACGGGCGGCAAACAGATCGAGCTGTTGCGTGTCGCTTTTTTCTCGTTCCAGCTCCGCAAGAATCGTTCGAGCGCGTTCTACGACCGGGTCGGGAACACCCGCCAGGCGCGCGACGTGCACGCCGTAGCTACGGTTGGCAGGGCCTTTAAGAATTTGATGCATGAAGAGTATGCGCCCCTCATGCTCCCGCGCAGCTACGTTGACGTTCCGAATTCCAGATCGCTGCCCCGCGAGAGCACAAAGCTCGTGATAGTGGGTCGCAAACAACGACCGGCAACGAACTTCGTCGTGTAGATACTCAGCCACCGCCCAGGCGATCGCAAGGCCATCGTAGGTGCTCGTTCCGCGACCGATTTCGTCTAGAATCACCAGCGAGCGATCGGTAGCTTGAGAGAGCATGGTGGCGGTCTCGCGCATCTCCACCATGAACGTGCTCTGCCCTTGTCCTAAGTTATCACTGGCTCCCACGCGGGTGTGGATGCGATCCACGAGGCCGATGCTCGCTCTCGATGCGGGCACAAAGCTACCCGCTTGAGCCATCACCACGCAAAGCGCGGTTTGTCGCATCACTGTGGATTTGCCGGCCATGTTCGGCCCGGTGATCAACACCAGGCGATCGCTCTGCGCATCTATCAATATATCGTTTGGGACGAAACCACCCGGCGGGATCATCGCTTCTACGACCGGGTGGCGCGCGTTCTGCAACTCGAGGCGTGTGCTCGAATCGATATCCGGTCGGACGTAGGCCCGGCGGTGCGCGACGTCAGCGAGCGCCGCGTGCACATCCACATCCGCGACCCACGAAGACAATCGCTGAAGCGCGGTAGCTCGCTCCGCGACGAGGCGGCGCAGTTCGACAAAAAGATCTGTCTCCAGCGCGCGCGCGCGGTCGTCGGCGTGTGTAATTTTTTCTTGTGTTTCCACGAGTTCGTCGGTCACGAAACGTTCGCCGTTCGCAATGGTTTGTTTGCGGCGATAGTCGCCCGGCACAGACTTTAAGTGGGTACGCGTCACTTCAATGTAGTAACCGAACACCCGATTGAACTTGACCTTTAGCGAACCGATGCCCGTGCGCTCTCGCTCGCGCCGCTCGATGGCCAGTATCGTCTCCTTGCTGTGGGTGGAAAGCGTGCGGAGTTGGTCGAGTTCGGGTTCCACATCATCTCGAATAATTCCCCCTTGGTGGGGCACGGCAGGCGGCGCTTCCGTCAAACGCTCTCGAAGCTGCGTCTCTACCATTGCGCACAAATCTTCTGGCGGTGTCAGCGGACCCTCTCGGGGAACGTCCAGTTCCCACGATACCGATCGCTCGGCCAATAGTTCTGCCAACGCGCCACAGGCTCCCAGGGCATCGCGGACCACGCCGAGGTCCTTAGGGGTCGCCACGCCGAGCGCCGCACGAGTCACCGCCCGTTCAAAATCCCCAACATGGCCAAGCTGCTTCCGGATGTCTTCGCGACATTCTGCGTCGGCGACGAGCGCTTCCACCGCATCGTGCCGACGGCGAATATCGCCAATGTCGGTGAGCGGAGAAAGCAATCGTTGTCGCAAAAGCCGGGCTCCCATAGATGTACGAGTCCCATCGAGAATGTGCAGCAGCGAGCCTTTGCGTTGTCCATCAAGGGTTCGGACAATCTCGAGATTGCGCACCGCCACATCATCCAGCAGCAGATGGCTGCCCGGGTCATATCGAACAAAGTGATGAACCGCCTGCGTTACGTCTGGTTGATGTTTCTCGGCATAGCGAAGCGATTCAGCCGCTGCGATGCGCGCAATCTCGGGGAGCGCAGATCCAAAACGGCTTTGCCAAGCATCTCCGAATACCGAACGGAGCTTGTCGGTAGGCGAAACATCTCCCGGTGACCTTTCTCGCCGCCGCAACGCAGTCGTCGGTAGTATCGCCGAAACGCTTTTCGACAAGTCTTCCGCATCCGGCGGAAGAAGCAGTTCGCGAGGCTCTAGGCGCACCAGTTGAGCGATCACCGCCGTCAGGTCAGGCAAGCCACATGCTGCAAGATGGCCAGCGGAAAGTTCGAGGGCCGCGAGGCCAAAGCCTCCGTTTTGGTCTGGACCCCAAACCGAAGCGAGATAGTTATTTGCGCGCTCGTCCAATGCGTTCGGTTCAATGCAGAGCCCGGGCGTAACCACGCGAACCACCTCGCGCGGAACCACGCCCTTCACGGTCGACGGGTCGGCCATTTGCTCGCATACCGCGACCATCTGCCCCTCTTCGATCAATCGTGTGAGATAGCCAGCTGCAGCGTGGTGCGGGACGCCGGCCATCGGAATATCTTCTCCGTCGGGGCCCTTGCCGCGCGACGTCAGCGTGATGTCGAGCAGCTCTGCCGCCCGAACCGCGTCTTCAAAAAACATCTCATAAAAATCCCCGAGCCGAAAAAACACGATCGCGTCGGGGTGCTGACCTTTCGCGCGCAAGTATTGCTGCATGACCGGCGTGTGCGTTTTGCTCTTCCGTGCCATCAACGTCCTTCCGCTGCGAAATGTGTCCGCTGATATGGGTTATTGGAAGGTCACCGCCACATCAAGCGGATCGCTATCGATGATGCGCAGTCCGGATCGCAAGGCGTCGACGACGTAGAGTTGCTCATCTGCGGGACTGAATTCTATCCGGTCCGGTAGAATACCTCCTCCGATAGCGAGCTGAGTCGGGACGCCACCAATCGAGAAACTCAACTGAGAGCTCGTTCCTGATGGAATCTCGCAACCGGTGGATTCGATGACGAAAGAAACCTCTGGATTGCGGTACGCGCATACCGGCGACGGGCGTTCCTCCGTCGTATCCAGAGTGCCATCATCGTTTCGCGGAGGGCCCAATACCGCACGCCCTATTTGGTTCGGATTCGTTTCGAGATCGACCGCGCAGCGGCCATCGGCATCGGCGATGACCCGGTGGTAAAACCCCGAATTCGATCCCACCACGGTGTACGCATTTCGTGTGCGCAAGCGATATTCGATGAGCTCCGGGAAGCACTCCCGAATCGTCGCATCATCTTCCAACACCAGTGCATCGGTTCGAGCATCCACCACGTTGAGCTCGATACGGGTACGCGTCGAGCCGTCTTCGGGCTCGAGAAACTGCGCGCACGCGTCGTTTTCGCGCGTCGACAGTGGCAAATCTCCGACGATTTCGACCCGGTCCCCCAGATAATCTCCTTCGCGTGCCACTTCGCCAAGTTCTTCTACGTTTGAAGAGCCGAGCGCACCACGCCCGCAAAACGCCGCCCCTGCATCGCGCAGAATCAATGTCTCCTCTGAAAACTCCAGTCGTCCGCGTGCCGACCCGGTGTTGGGAATAGGTCCTTCCCAGATGGCGTCCCATTGTTGCGACGAGGTCGCCCAAGGGTCTGCGACCGCGCAAAGGATTCCGCGCTCGGTCGCGCCGTCGGGAAACACCGCCCGTTGCCCAGCGCCGCACGTCGTGGACACGAGGCCCGGTCCATCGCTTGCCGTAGGCGCTCCGTCGTTTGACAGCGTGCCGGGCGCGCCTTGGAACGAAAGTGATGGCTGCCCCACCACTTCGAATTCCTGCTGCACGAAGTCCCCGTTTTGTGGCCCTCCCACCCGAGGCCGATGCCGCCGAATGTAGACGATCTGGTCTCCTGCGTTGGCCGGGTTGGCGCAACCCTCACCCCCTCGACACGGTGCATCGAGATCGTGCACATCGATGAAACGGACGCTTCCGTCGTCGACGCCAATCGCCAACACAACCCCGCGCATCCTTGCAGGAATGGCGTCCGCCGCGGTGGTGGCGTCGCGGACGTCACAAAGCGCTCCTGCGCCATCTCGAAACCCCGGCGTCATCACGGCGAGGGAGCGTGCCCGACCGAAAAACGGAATCCGGTCTGGATCGTGTTCTCCCGTGGAAACCGGAAGCACTGCTCCAAACGTCGACGAGCTCGGCTCGTAGTCGACGACCATCACCGAGCGATCGAGCGCGTCGATGGCGTACAAAAAGCGGGCCGGGTCGTCGGCCGCTGCGGCCGCGATGTCGATTCGCGGAACCTGTGGAGTCACCGCAATATCCAGGGTAGGAACGCCCACGTTGATGGAGTTGATGGGCGCGGCGCCCGTCGGAAGAAGGAAAAATCGGTGCACGACGGGCAGCGCCTCGTCGGCGACGAGGAGAGTCTCGCCGTCCACGCGCAAACGCACCGGTCGAGGATCAGCGTTCAGAGTCCCTGCAGCGGCTCGCGGTGTGGCGGGATCGGGCGCGCGGGTCGAACCGTTGCAGACTCGCTCGTATTCCGGAATCGGATCGCCCGCGTCATCGCGCACCGCAGGTGGCGAAACGGGCTCCGGCACCGCGGTAGATAAGGGCAAGAGACGTGGTTCGCCGAGCGATCCATCCTCGAGAATCGGCATTTCCGCCAGCTGTCCCGATGCCGGCAACGCAGCGTAAAGAAACTGACCATCCGGCGATTCGATGAGGTCCGTCGGACCACTCGGCAACGGCACCATCCCATTCGGCACACCCTGCGGCGCAGCGTCGGGATGGAAGGTATCCGTGCCGAACCATTGAACCACGTTCGACGCAAAACTCGCGATGTAGGTAATGGTCGGATTGTCCGCGGGAACCACCAAAGCCATCGGCACTTGCCCGACCCGTACGAACGTAAACCCGGGTACGCGCAAATCCGTGTCGAGCACGCCCACGTCCTCGTTGCCCGCCTCGCGAGGGTTTCTCAGATCAACCGCAGCGATTTCGCCGCGCGCCGATTGCGTGAGCAATGCGGTGAGCACAAGGTTGCTATTGGCGTCCCGGTCGAATCCGTCGCAGCGCCCGAGGGGCACAAACACGCGCGCCGCGCGGTCATAACAAGTAAACGCGATATCCGTGGGCAACTCGAAGCTCGCGGGAGAGACAAGCACGGCATCGCTTCCGCACGCCGCCAGCCCGGCCGCCACGAGGAAAGCGAAGAGCGCAACGGTCCGCGAGCGGTTCTTTCTCGTTCGACGGCAGCTTCTAGAAGTCCGGCAACCGCGCATTACCGCAACTCCACCACTGCTTCGGGACGACCCATCAGGCCCAAAAGACCTGGCGAACATTCTTCGAGGGTGTCGGTGATCGACGAAGGGTCGGCGGCCAAGCAGTCCAACGTTGGTTGCAAATCGAGAGATCGGACTACCGACGAACGAAAATCCCCCACGTAAAGACGGTTTCGGCTGGAATCGACCACAAACTCGAATGGGCCGCTTAGACCTCTTGCGATCGCAATGGTCCTTCGTTGGTCCACGTCCACCACATAGAGATCTCGGCTATCGAAGCAGCTCACAAACGCGAGCACAAACTCTCTGCCGTCTTGGACAAGCGTTTCAACTCGAACCCTCGATGGGCCAAACCCCACCGGCACGACATCCGCCACCGAGAGATCGACATCGAGCGACGCTGTGTTCACGAACAGCAACGCACCTCGGGTGGTCAGGGCGGAGCGATCAATACGGCGCCATAGCGCATACGCGCGGCGACTGTCCGCTCTCGGATCAAAAACGACTTCTCGAAGGTCTTCATTTTGGCCTGAGTTGAGCCCTTGCACGACAAGCGGCGAACTTCGGAACAGTCTCGCATCGAGCGCAGAGGTTGTCACATTGTCGATGGCCACCTGAACCCTCTCCAAGGTAGGCGCGCGCGCGCTGACAACCCATGCAGTCTGGTCGGGCGCTTGCGTCACCGTCACGAGCTCGTTCGGCAACCCATCTATGGTGTCGATGAGCTGCGGCTGGGGGGATCCCTCGGTCGTGTCCACGATAAGACTCGCGTCACCCGGCCGGTGGACCATCACCACGTAGTTTCCCTGGAGGTTGCCATTGCCAAAATCGGACTCCAGGTCACCAACGTATAGGTCGACTGGATCCGCGGGAAATTCGATGCGTTCGACCTGAACCTGCTCCACGCGGGCTTCTCGAAACGAATCGACGCAGCGATGGCGCGACCCGAAATCTCCCCCGCATGCGAGAGTCCCGTCGGGCCCGACTTCGATGGCGGTGAGATTGTCGTCGCTGCGGACCGGAAGGTACAGACGCGTCCCATCAGGGGAGACCGCGACCCCGTCCGCGAAAGATCCGACAAGCACTTCGTTTCGGAGCACCTCCGGCGCGGGAATGCCTTCGCCCTCCCCGCTGGGGTCCAAAAAGCAGTCCTCCGGATCGCTTGCGCAGTTCTGGGCGAGAGCTTCCGAAAGTGCGTCCAAATCGTACGATTGGACGGTGCCCGAGTTGAAGCGAAGGTCAAAATTCGCGTTGACGACGAATAGAGAGCTCGGGGGATCGTCAGCGGAGAGCGCCAGGGCGATGGGAAAATTGAGTTGGCGCTCGGTCGGTTCCGCTCCCTCGTTGGAACATCCAACTGCGAGGGCAATCGCGAGCACGCAACGGAGATGACGAACTGGACGCGCCGGGTAGTCGCCGTATTCCCGGCCAGTTGCTGCCTGGCAGACGCGCATGGAGGCGGAAGGTAGCGACAACCCACTACCCGAGCAACTGAACGGCGAACTGTCTCCCGAGGCCGGCGGTACGCGCTTCCGCGAGACCCGGGTCAAACTCGACTAGGGAAAGCTCAGATGAGCGTCGTCGCCGACCGTCACTCGGCCCACGGATCGAGCACCTCCGATTGAGGAACTCGTCGCATCGGCGCCGGAGGAGTGGCCTGCTGCGGCTTCTCAGGCTTCTTCTCTGAGCTACGGGTCCGTCGCGAACGTCGACTTGAACTGCGTGAACTGCGCTCGGCTTTCAACGTGAAATTGAGCTCCCGGGCTTGGGTGAGCGAGGACACCGCAAAGGCCCGAGTATCGAAGCCGTCGCGACGTAGCTCGAGTTGCAGACGCGAGCCCGTGTCGGGCTTGGGAATGTCCACCGGCGTCTTGCCGATATATTCGTCACCCCTCCAGACCTCCGCGCCGGCTGGCTCGGAAACGATGCGAATGGTGGCGCGCGGCGACTTGGCGGGTTCCGGTTCTTTTTTCGTGGCGACAGGCTCAGGAGGCGTTTCCGCGACCGGAGGCGCGGGAGTCTTCTCAATGTTTTCAGGCGGCGGCTCCGCGGCTTTGTTGCCCATCATCGAGTATGCGGCAGCGCCGCCGCCGAGCACCAACACCGCCGCCAGGACCCCAACGAGCAGTCCTTTTTTGGATTGTTTGGGCGTCGCTCCGGAGTGGTCGAGCGCAAGCCGGGTCGACGTGGGCTCTCGTCCTAGCGGGGTCATGCCCTGCTCGATGCGCTCGAGATCGACTTGGAGCTCTGCCATGGTTTGATAGCGCTCGTCGGCGGTTTTCGCCATGCACTTGAGGATGACGGTCTCGAGCTCGCGGGGAAGATCGCTCACTGTGTCGCGCGGTGAGGCCGGCGCTTCGTAGAGATGCTTGCTCAGGATGCCCATGAGATTGTCGGCATCGAACGGCACGTCGCCGGTCACCATCTCATAGAGAATGACCCCGAGCGCGTAGACGTCGGTTCGATGGTCGACCCCGTTGCCGGCGCATTGTTCGGGCGACATGTAGTGCGGCGTTCCAAACACTTGACCCGCCCGCGTAAGCTTGCTGGAGCTACCGCCCACTTTCGCGATTCCGAAATCCAACACCTTGACGAAGTCATCGTCGCTTCCGCGCCGAATCAGATATACGTTGTCTGGTTTGAGATCGCGGTGAACGATTCCGCTTCCGTGCGCTGCGCCCAGCGCCTGACACAACTGCTTGGCGATGTGCACTGTCCGTTCAGGTGAAACGCGTCGTTCTTCGATGGCCGCGGTGAGGTCTCGTCCCTCGAGGTGCTCCATCACGAAGTATGTGGCGCCGTCCGGCAGCGTTCCGAAATCGCTGATGTCGATGATGTGTTGATTTCCGATCGACGATGCGCTCTGCGCTTCTTGCCGAAACCGAGCGATGATCTGAGTGTCTCGAGACACATCACCGCGCAAAACCTTTACCGCCAAGGACTTGCCGAGCACGATGTGCTTGGCCCGGTACACGATGCCCATGCCGCCTTCGCCGAGTACGGCTTCGACTTCATAGCGACCGTCGATGGTCGTACCCACAAGAGGGTCTTGATCCCCCTCGTCTATCGGTGCCCCGTCAATCACCCTCAAATGCTCCGCTGAGCTGTTCATATCTCACCCCAACCCAACCCCAATAAGCACGTGCCAAACTGTTCTCTACAGTGACAAAAGCCGTATGCCGCATCCGTGTCATCCCCCTCGGGCCGTGATCGTCCCTGGACGCCCACAAATCCTACCAGAGCACACCACGTGCTGCCACACTGAAATGTTACCAAATGACGGTTTCGTACGCCACTCTAACCGAGTGTTCTAGATTACGATTTTTCACTCGACCTTCGCAGCGCCGCCTGAGCCGCCGCGAGGCGAGCGATGGGCAACCGCGGAGGAGAACACGAGACGTAGTCGAGACCTAGCTCCTCGCACAGCTGCACCGACGACGGATCTCCGCCGTGCTCGCCGCATACCCCCAAGCTTAGGTCCGACCGGGCCGACCGACCACGTTCTGCAGCGATCTGCATGAGCGCTCCCGGACCACCTCGGTCGAGCCGAACAAAGGGATTGACATCCATGATTCCGAGCTCATCGAGGTAGCGGGGAAGAAAATGCGCGGCGTCGTCACGGCTGATCCCAAACGTGGTTTGCGTTAAGTCATTGGTGCCAAACGAGAAGAAATCCGCGTATTGAGCAAGCTCGTCGGCGACCAGACACGCCCGCGGCAATTCGATCATCGTGCCCACGCGGTACGGAAGCTTCGCCTCGCAACGCTCGAGCTCTGCACGCATCGTCGTATCGACGAGCGAACGTACCGCGGAGAGTTCGCCAGCGAGCGACACCATGGGAACCATAATCTCTGGCTCAACCTCGGCGCCGTCTTGTGCACACCGTACGGCCGCGCGCGCGATCGCCCGAACCTGCATCGAATACAGCTGCGGCATCGTGAGCCCTACGCGAACCCCTCGGAACCCGAGCATCGGGTTGATTTCCTTCATCGCATGGGCCGATTGACGCACCTGTTTGACCGCGATGCCCAGCGCCTCGGCGACTGATTCAAAATCGGCGTTCTCGACCGGCAAAAACTCATGCAAGGGCCAATCCAGCAGCCTTATCGTAATCGGCAGCCCTTGCATGATTCGAAACATGCCTTCGAAGTCCTCTCGCTGCGCAGCCTCTAGGCGTTCGAGCCATTGTTCGCGCGTCGCGTCGTCCGTCGCGAGCACCGCGCAACGAACCGCAAGCAATCGATCAGGAGCAAAAAACATATGCTCGGTTCGACACAGGCCGATTCCCTGCGCGCCGAAGCTTCGCGCCGTACGCGCACCCTGCGGCGTATCTACATTGGCGCGCACGCGCATTCTTCGTCTCTTATCAGCCCAGCCCATCAATACGTCAAACTCGGGAACCGTCGCGGCAGCTTCGACATCCAGTACGCCGAGGTATACGCGTCCGTGCGATCCGTCCACGCTGATTTCGTCGCCGCGACTCAGCACGATCGGTTCGGAAACGTGTTCCGACTTCGGAATACGTATCGTGCCGGTGGCGTAGTCCACCTGCAGCGCGCCGCATCCGGTCACGCAACACTTTCCCAAGCCCCGGGCAACTACCGCGGCATGCGAAGTCATCCCTCCTGAAGCAGTCAAGATCCCTCGCGCAGCCTTCATGCCGTGAATGTCTTCGGGACTGGTTTCACGGCGTACGAGCACCACGTCTTGTCCTTGAGCGGCTCGCTCGACGGCTTCGTCGGCATCAAACACGATCGCTCCAGACGCCGCGCCGGGGCTCGCAGGGAGCCCTCGTGCGATCGGATGAACACCGTTCTCGGCCAATGCGGTGGGCGGAGGAAGCTTCGCATGGAGTAGCTGTTGGAGCGACGAAGCGTCCACGCTGAGCACCGCCTGATCTTGATTGATCACGCCCTCGCGCTCCATGTCCACCGCAATGCGCACAGCGGCCCGCGCCGTCCGCTTCCCGGCCCTAGTTTGCAGGATGAAGGGTTTGCCTGCTTCAACGGTGAACTCCACGTCTTGCATATCGCCGAAATGCGTTTCGAGGGCGCGACAGTGTTCCACCACGCTTTCGAATGCCTTGGGAAGGAGCGCTTCGAAGCTATTTGCCTCGCTGCCCGGCACGGCCGAAGATGCGGTCAGAGGAAGCGGCGTACGCAACCCGGCAACCAGATCTTCGCCTTGCGCATGGGGCAAGAACTCGCCAAAAATTGTCGCCTCGCCGGTCGACGGGTTGCGCGAAAACGCGACCCCGGTTCCGCTGTCGTCACCAAGATTGCCAAACACCATCGCTTGCACCGTGCAGGCGGTCCCTATCGACGCATCGATTCCTTGCATCTTGCGGTAACGGACCGCGCGCGCGTTGTTCCACGAACGAAACACCGCGGTGATGGTGGTCCACAGCTGTTCGCGTACGTCGGTTGGGAACGACGCCCCAGACTGATCTTCAATCAATGCTTTGTAGCGCTTGATGAGATCGCGAAGCGACGATTCGGTAAGCTCTGTGTCGCGCAACTGCGCATTGCCCTGCGCGGCTTTCACGCGACCGAGGGTCGCTTCGAAATGGTGGTGTCCGATGTCGAGCACCACGTTTCCGTACATTTGAATAAACCGACGATAGGTATCTGAAGCGAACCGCGCATCGCCGGTTTCCTCAGCCAGCGCGGCTGCCGTCTCGTCGTTGAGACCGAGATTGAGCACGGTGTCCATCATGCCCGGCATCGACACCATCGCGCCGGAACGTACCGACACGAGCAAGGGCCGGGAAGACCCTCCAAACCGTCGGTCGAGTTGCTGCTCCACGTCGCTCAGCGCGTGCTCGACCTCGTCGCGAAGGTCTGCATCAAAGCCAAGCTTGGAGTCATTGCGCGCTTCGGACGCTGCGTCCCGGCTCTCTCTCGGCAAAAATCGCGAGCAAAGTTCGGAGGAAAGCGTAAACCCGGGGGGCACCGGAACCCCGAGACGAGTCATTTCTGCGAGCCCGGCGCCTTTCCCTCCGAGCAGCGCGCGCGCTCTGCCCGCGCCAGCCGCGCCATCCTCCAATGGTTCTCCGAATCGGTATACGTATCGCGCCATCGATTCGAACCGTAACCCAGTTCAAGGGGCTACGTGGTCAGTTTATGAACATGGGCGATTTGGTGCACCGTTTCGAGAATCTGGACCAGCATGCTCAGACGGTTTTCGCGGATCGCCTCGTCCTCCGCGTGGACCATCACGGCCTCGAAAAACGCGTCAACCGACGGACCGAGTTCCGTGAGGCGGTCAAGCGCAGGGCGATACTGAGCACGCGCGCACAACCGGTCCACTTCCGGCCGCAACGTCTCAAACGCGGCCCACAGCGATTTCTCTGCGTCGCACTCAAACAGACGAGAATCGACATCGCCCCGCGAAGCGTCTTTGGTGATGTTGCGTACACGTTTGACCCACGCCACGAGCGAATCGCGGGGGTAATCGCTCAGCGCACGGATCCGGGCGTGAACGTCCCGCAGCGACCCGCCGGCCCAAGTCTCGAGCGCGGCGTCGACGACCGACGCGGCAAACCGTTCTTTGTAATGCACCCGGAGGCGAGTTCGAAAAAACTCCGACATCGACGCCACGACGTCGTCAGCGGACCGTTTCAGCGTCGCGTGGCCAACATATGCCTGACGAACCCACTCGCTAAACGGGATATCGGGATCCAGCGCCGCGTCAGTTTCCGCGCCGTCGTGGCCCGCGGAAATACGGATGATGCTGATGGCTGCGCGACGCAGAGCAAGAGGGTCGGCGGACCCGGTGGGCACCAGCCCGATGCCGAAACACCCGACCAGCGTATCAAATCGGTCGGCCTGGCCCACCAAGCGGGATAGCGAGCTCGAAGGCAGCGTATCTTCTGCGCTGATCGGCTTGTAGTGCTCCTCCACTGCCTCGGCAATTTCCGCATCGAGACCCCATGCACGCTCCGCATAGAAGCGCCCCATCGCGCCCTGAAGTTCGGGAAACTCGAACACCACCAACGTCTCCAGGTCGAGCTTGGCGTGTTCCACCGCCGCCTGAACCTTTGTACGCAAGCTCTGGTCGAACTTCACGCGTTCTTCATGCGAGCGGCTCACCGCCCAGTCGGCCAGGCGTTTGATGCGCTCGACTTTCTCTCCGATGGTGCCGAGCTTGGACTGAAACACGACCGAATCCAGTTTCGCGCGCAGCTTCTTCGGGTCGGTCTTCAAATCCTCCTGAACGAAGAACTGTGCGTCTGCGAGCCGAGCCCGAAGCACGCGGTCGTTCCCCTTGGCAATTTCGGCGGGGTTCTCAGCGGTGTTGACGACGTTCAAGTATCTTGGAAGCAGAGCGCCTGTTTGCGCATCGCGTACCGCAAAGTAGCGTTGATGATCCCGCATCACCGATACCACCACGGCGTCGGGCAACTCGAGAAACGCCGAATCGAAGCTCCCCGGGACCACGAACGGATGCTCTACCAGGGATGCGCATTCCTCCATGAGGAACTCATCCTCGACCAGGCGGCCGCCCAGCGTCTGCGCAGCTTCGGTCAACGCGTGGCTCATATGTGCGCGCCGCGTCGATGGCGACACCATCACGTGACGATCGGCAAGCGATGACTCGTAACGGTCCACGTCGGGCAGCTCGAAAGCCGACGGCGAAAGAAAACGATGACCAAACGTGGTGCGCCCGCTCGCAACGCCTACAAACTCCATCGGAACCACGGAATCGTCGAGAAGCGCCACCACCCAGTGCACTGGCCGGCCGAATGCGAAATCACCTGCGCCCCATCGCATGGTTTTGGGAAACTGAATGGCTAGACAAATCTTCGGAAGCAGTTCCGCGAGCACATCGCGCGTGGTTCGGCCTGCTTCGTGAATCTGAGCGCTTACATAAGATCCGCGGGGCGTATCCTTCTTGCGAAGCACCTCCAGCGCCACGCCGTGTCGTCGCGCAAAGCCTTCTGCGGCGCGCGTTGGTTCACCGTTCTTGAATGCGACATCCCATGGTGGTCCCACGACTTCTTCGTCGCGATTGGGCTGTCCAGCGGGAAGGTCGCGCACGCGAAGTGCAATGCGTCGCGGCGTACCGAGCGCCTCGAGCGCACCTGACGGCGGAACGCGCGCGTCGACAAGAAGCGTATTCGCGGCGTTGTGTAAGGAACGAAGCGCGCGGTGGAGAAACGATACGGGAAGCTCTTCGGTACCGATTTCGAGCAGCAGGTCAGGCATGGGCCGGCTCCGATGAAGCGTCGCGCAAGGCGCGCTTGGCGAGCAAAAAGGCTCCTTCGAGCCCTGCGTGGGCGTGATTTCGAGGCACTACGTACTGTTCCAAACCGTCGTCGAGCTCCGCGCGCGGCACGTACCCGTTGAGCCTCGCGCGCAGCGATGCGCGTACTTTAGGAAAAAGTGTGGCTCGCTCCATCACTCCTCCCCCCATCACGATGCGCTGTGGCGAGAGCGCAAGCACCACCGCCACCAAGAGGTCGCCCAGGTATGCCGCGATCGCATCCCAAGCGGGGTCGTCGTCGCGCACCGAAGCGGGGTCTCGACCAAAGCGCGACCACAGTGCGGTGCCCGACACCAAGCCTTCGACGCAACGCCCATGAAAGGGGCATGTGCCCTCGAACGTGTCAGGGTTGCCGTGCGCGTCGCGCCACCGAGGGACGGGCAAATGACCGAGTTCAGGATGCAGCAGTCCGTGAAGCGTGCCTCCGCGAATGAACACGCCTACGCCCACGCCTGTGCCGACCGTAATGTAGACTGTGGGATCGCAACCCACCGCGGCTCCTGACACATGTTCCGCGAGCGCCGCGGCGTTGACGTCGGTGTCGATCGCGGCGGGAACCTGGAGCCCATCGCGCAGCATCGTAAGCACCGGCACCCCACTCCATCCTGGTTTGGGCGTTCGCAACAGCGACCCGAAGTTCGAGCTTTGTGGCGAAAGCTCTAGCGGCCCAAACATCGCGATGCCGAGGCTTTCGATGGAGTAGCCGCGGAAGAACTCAAGAATCCGCGCGCAGGTTTCATCTGGTGTGGTCGTTGGAATGATCACGGGGCTTGCGGGGAGATCGCGTTCCAGGCTGTTTGAACTTGGCTTGTCGCGCGAACCGACACTGCGTGACACCCCACAAACGAACTGCGTGCCACCTCCCTCCACCGCGCCGAGGAGTCCGGCGTCAGGCGGCATTGTCGCTGGCTTTCAGCAGAGGAAACCCGAGTTGTTCTCTTTGCTCGTACCAGGCCTGTGCGCACGCCCGCGCAATACGCCGCACGCGGCCAATGTAGCGCTGTCGTTCAGTCACACTAATGGCGCCGCGGGCATCGAGCACGTTGAAATAATGGCTGCACTTGATGACCGCGTCGTATGCGGGAAGCACGAGACGCGAACAAGCATCGGCATCGTGAAATGAAACCGTACCACCCTTCGCGGGTTTGTCGCTGCGCACGCCGAGCAACGTGTTGCAAAGCGCTTCGTAGTGATCAAAAAGCTCTTTCTGACCTCCGTGACCGCGCGCCTCCGAGCGACCACCGGGTTCGGATAGCTCACGTTCCACAGGAGCCCGCTCGAAGTTGTACGTGCTCCATTCCCATTCCGCACGTTGGTACACGTCGCCGTAGCGAACCCCATCGGTCCAGTGCAGATCATAGACATTGTCGATGTCCTGCAAGTACATCGCGATGCGCTCCAAACCGTAGGTGAGCTCTCCGCTAATTGGTTTGCAGTCGTACCCGCCGCACTGCTGAAAATACGTGAACTGGCTGATCTCAAGCCCATCCAGCCACACTTGCCACCCGAGGCCCCACGCGCCCAGCGTGGGGGACTCCCAGTCATCCTCGATAAAACGAATATCGTGTTCGCGCGGGTTGGTTCCGATGGCTTCAAGCGACTCCAGATACAGGTCTTGAATCTCGAGTGGTGACGGTTTGAGGACTACCTGAAACTGGTGAAAGTGCTGTAGACGGTTCGGGTTTTCCCCATAGCGGCCATCGGTAGGGCGGCGGGACGGCTCCACGTACGCGGCGTTCCACGGTTCCGGACCAATCGCTCGAAGAAACGTATGTGGGTTGAACGTTCCAGCGCCCACTTCGGACCCATACGGCTGCGCCAGCAAGCAGCCTTTTTGAGCCCAAAACTCCTGAAGCTTGAGGATGAGCGCTTGAAAATTCATTCGTCCTCATCGTCGTCGTCGTCGTCCTCGTCCTCATCGTCGTCGTCCTCGTCGTCTGCGGACTCGTCGTCGTCCTCATCGTCTGCGGACTCGTCGTCGTCCTCATCGTCTGCGGACTCGTCGTCGTCGTCCTCCTCATAGTCTGCGTCGGCCGCTCCTGCGCTTTCGTCTGCTTCGGCGCGGGGGCCCGACTCTTCTTCGTCAGATTCCGATTCTTCCTCTGCTTCGAACTCTTCGCTTTGCGCTTCCGCTTCGGCGGCTTCGGCTTCTTGTTGTGCTTTGTGCAGATCGAGCGGCTCCCCCGTCGTTCGCTCGAACAACGCGCGATTCTCCTCAGACAGCTCAGTGAATTCTTTGAGCGTGGGCAGGTCTTCAAGGCTGTTCAGCCCAAAAAACTCCAGAAAATCTTCCGTGGTGCCGTAGAGTAACGGGCGGCCAGGTTCGTCTTTTCGACCCAGCACCCGAACCAGCCCACGCTCAGCAAGCATTTTCAGGGCAGCGCCGGAATCCACGCCGCGAATCTCGTCCACTTCCGGCCGTGTGACCGGTTGTCGGTACGCCACGATCGAAAGTGCCTCAAGCTGCGCGCGACTCATGCGTACGGGCTTTTTCGCAACAAACGCCCGAACAAATGGCGCGTTCGCGGCCGCCGAACGGAACTGATAGCCCCCTGCGACTTCCACCAGAGCTACGCCACGCCCCCGCCATTCTTCCACCATCTCGGGAAGCAGAGATTGCACTTCGGCCAGCTTGGCGCGCGCAACGCGTGCGAGTTGGCGTTCCGTAATCGGTCTGTCCGAGACGAAAATCAAGCTTTCGAGAATTCGGCGGAGATGGTCGCGAGAGATCGATACGGGTGGTGCCTTGTGCGGCCCCGGCCGATCCCCAACGGAACTCTCGTCCTCTTCGGGTGGCTCGCTCTCCGCGGGCGGCGGCGCCGGCAGGGCGGCGTCAGAGGTCTCCACGCTCTCAATCTGCGTCGTCATGGGCGGACTCCTCGCGATCTTCGGAACTAGGTGAATCGGTGGTCAAAACTGCAGCGTCTGCATCCACGTCTTCAGCTGTCGCATCGAGCAGGCGCAGCTCGAGATGCAGCGGTGCGTCGGGCGCCGACTGGTACAACGCAATCATCTGGCTCTTGGCCATCTCAAGCAGCGCCAGAAACGTCACCACAATGTCGTAGTTCGCGGTAACCCCCGCAAACAGCTCATCGAACCTCGACCGGCGGCGACTCCGAAGTCGATCCGTGATCTCGGTGATGCGTTGTTGAATGGTGATCCGCTCTGCGCTCACCTCCAAAGAAATCTTGGCCTCGCTGCGAGCAACGATTTTTTGGAACGCATCGATCAACTTGAACACGCCGAACGCGGCCAACGGCGCTGGCCCTGCGGCCTGGGGCGCGGGGGAGCCCCGTGGGAAAACGTCGCGCCCCGCCATTTCACCGCCCGCGAGTTGTTCTGCGGCGCGGCGATACTTCTGGTACTCGAGCAACCGTCGAATCAGTTCGGCGCGCGGATCGACTTCCTCCACCAGCTCATCGTCTTGGTCGGCGGGGGGGCGCGGGAGCAGTGTCTTGCTCTTGATATGGGCCAACGTGGCGGCCATCAAAAGGTACTCGCTCGCCACATCGAGATCGAGCTGCCGCATGACTTCGAGATATTCAACGTAGCGCTCTGTGACGAACGCGATCGGCAGGTCAAGAATGTCCAGTTCGTGCTGGCGAATTAGATGCAGCAACAGATCGAGCGGACCTTCGAATGAAACGTCTGGCAACGAGACATGAAACGCGTCCTCTCTTGCCGTTTGGGTGAAGGTCGTCATCAGAGTCTGCCTTGGAAATCGACTGCTACCGGAACCTCGCTGATGCCGCGAAGCGAATCAAGCGCGACGAATCCGGCCCGCGGCGTCCGCCGCACTACCAACTGCGCCAAGACGTGTCAACGTATCCCTCACACCAGCCGAAATCGAGCCGTCGGGAACAAAGCACCGCAGAGTTGTGTACGCAATATGCGCATGCAGAAAACTTTGCATACCCGCACATGCTCCCTTTTTGGGGACTTGACCGCAAGATGTCTAAGTTTTTGAGCCAACCTCATGCTCTCGTGAGATGGCACATTGATTGCAGAAAACTTGCATGTGATCAGCTATCCTGAGGTCGTAGGCGCCGCGCGTGAAGCCCGGTTGCCCCGCTTTGACCCTGACCTTCCGCTTGCGGTCGAAGACGACCGAACATGTTTCGCAATGACGGGAGGGCCTCCAGGATGCGGCCGCGTGCTTCTCGCAGCCGGTGGGGTTCAACTCGTACACGTCGTTTCCGGAAGAGTTGTCCGAAGTACCCTCAAGCAGCTTGATGTGGTCGAAGACGATGCACGTATTCAGATCAAACACATCCTCCCTCGCCGAGTAGATTTGTCTCCGCTCGTAGACCAGCACATCATGGTTCGAGTGGAACACCTGTTTCGAGGCGAAGAAGCCGCGGTAGACGGTCGAATCCGAAGCGCCGCTGGCGAACTGCTCGTCTGGGGTCGAGACGGCGCTTTTCCGAAACCCGCCACCGCAGTCGATGGGCTTCATCTCCATCTCGTATACCGGCGAGGCCGGTCCGCCCTCGCGTGCACTACGGGCTCAGGCGTCGTCGAAGTAGATGTGGGAAGCGTGCGGCCCGTGCGGCACGCGGGCGTGACATACTCTCTCGCATGTCTGCGGGCAGCACGCTTCGATGCGTCATTCGTGCTCATCCAAGCCGGCTGAGTCGTGCCAAACCCTCAAACAACACAGCGCCAAACCCTCAGAAAACAGCTGCCGCTTGGACCAGTGCACGCAGGACGTCGTTTGATGCTTCGCGAAGCGCTGAGGGCACACCGGCCGCTGCCATACGATCGGGATGAATGTCTCGGGCCAGCCTTCTGAGTGCACGTCGTGCGTCTCCTGCGCTTGCATGCGAAGGAAGCTCAAGAAGTTGATGGGGTGTTGCACGACGATGCAACTCTTGTCGCTTTCGTACGAGCAGAGCGCAGACGTGTCTGGGAGGGCTCGGTGGAGAGATCCCTCGGAGCCATCGAAGCGCCAAGAGTGAGCGATACGCGTTTGGGTGCCCACCCGCAGCGACGACTAAAGACTCCACGCTCGCGCCCGCGTCAAGCAATGGACGCATCCTTTGTTCTTCCCACGAAAGCTCTGCGCGCGACAAGATTCGATCCCCTCTCGAAGTAATTCGAAATGACGCTCGCCCCAATGTAGAAACAACAGTTTGAATCGGTATCTCGCGAATCAGCGAATGCACAGCCCGCCACACCACGCGCTCGGCGAGGTTCGTGTATTCCGGCCCGGCGTCAGCGCCGGCACCCCATTTTTGCAAATGAGACTCAAACCGACACGTTCCACCGTCCCACCGGGCAACCTGGGAAAGAACGTGCGCGCAGGTCACATCAGTCAACGGCGCTCCTTGCTCATTCGTTTCCTCGCCGGAATGGCGCACGACGATGTTCGTCAGCGCACCCTGCACCATCCAAATTTTCGCCCGGTCCACGCCACGAAGCGACCCCGACCGAACCTCGAGCATCCCTGTCGCGCCGCTGTGCGACAGCGTAATCAGCGAATGAAATAACGACGACGCAAACGGAAACGACCCCACTCACGCCGAATACAACAAGTTTCGCGCCGAGCTCAAGTTTCCGGAGGGCCCGACCATTACCGTTCCGCCCTTTAGACCAATGATCGAAAGTTGGTGGATTGCAGCGTGAGTCGCATCCCGTAGAGCAGTGATCAGTTTACCTGAGGGTCTGGCACCCAGACCCTCTCGTCGGGGTACGTACGACCCCGCCGATTCACCCAAACTCCCCCTCCAGGAGGCACGTAACCTGGTTTCCGGGTAGTTCGCGGAATACCCCTCCCGATCCCGATCCTCACCCCGTTCCCACTGCGAGTGATCAACGCAAGCAGGCTTTGCTCTAGCGGTATCGTTCGTCGAAGGTTTCCAGGTCGAGCGCTCTTCGTATCCGAAGGTAGCGATTGCACAGTGTGCCCCGCGCGACGCCGTACTTCTTCGCGATTTCGGCTTGGGTCACATCGTCTCGAGCATGGACAACACAAATCGCGTACTCAACCGCCGCGGCATAAACCTCCGGCTTCAACACGCGCACCGGCGCGGCTGACAAAAAATCGTTCCACAGCGTGCGGGCGCGTTCTCGTTCCGATCCGGTAAACCCGGAACGCCGCATGCCCTGCTCGGCAACCTTCCAAACAGTTTCAGTCGCCGGGTTGTGTTGAATGACATCGTCGTCGTTGCGAAACAATCTATCGCCGCGAGAAGCTGCGGAAGGTTCGTCCTTCAGCGCATGCAACTCGTCGATCCAAGCTTTGAGCTTCTGATGCCCCGGGTTGCGCGGGGCTTGTTCTATCGCCCCATCGGCGAGGCCCGCGGCTTCATCGAGATGTCCGAGCTGAGCGAGACAGTGGGCGAGCGAAGCTGAGATTTCGTCATGCTCCGGCTCGAGCTCGTGGGCCTGCCGGAGGTGTTTCTCCGCCGTGCTTGAATCACCAAGCGCGACGTCCAGAAGGTGGCCAAGGTTGTGGTGGTACCAGGGGATATCGGGTGCGGTGCGTAGAGCTCGTCGATATGAGTTTACAGCCGCGCGATAGTTGCCGAGCAGCGCCTGACACAGGCCCATCATCGCGTGCAACACATCATCGTTCGGTCGCGCCTCAAGCACTTGTTTGAGATGGAGCGCAGCGCGCCAAGGGTTGTTCCGAAGCCGAAGCTCCGCCATATGGCGATGCGCATAAAGCGCGTGAGGGCTTCCTGGGGCGGCAAGGCCGATCATCCGATCGAGGAGCAGTTCAAGCTCAGTCACCTTCGACGACCGATCGAGCGCCATCTCGATTTTGTGCCGCAGCCTCGTGAGCGCGGAGTCGGTAGACTCAGTCATCGTGTGTTCGTATAGCGCGCATCGACTCCGAAGTCATCCCAACGATCTGATCGAAACTAGCGCTCGTCCGATCGCTTTCGTAATAGAAACACCAAAAATCCACCAAAGCATTTGAGCGGGGAATCGGCGGCTTTGTGTTCCAGCCTACGGAGCGCTTCCGATACCCAAGGAATGTTGTGCGCGGACGCAAACGGAGTCAGCACCCGCACACCGCGGCAGGACACGATATCGAGCGAGCGAGGAAAAAGCTTTCGCGCTTGTCGAGGCGAATCCCAGCGCGTGAACAAGTCGCGCTCGTTATGCTGGCGCCCCACGGACCCAGGCCCAGCGGCTTTTTTTGCTAGATACCGCAGACTCCACGGATTGTAGAAGTCGACTACGAGATGGCCTCCCGGTCGCAATACACGCGTCGCCTCCGCGAGCGCACGTTCAATTTCAGGAACGTGCGCGAGAACTTTGAAACTGCACACGACATCGAAGGTGTCGTCGGCGAACGGAAGCTGCGTCGCTGTAGCCAGCGCGACTTGATGACCGCGCGCAGCGGCACGGTGAATCATCTGGGGGGACACATCAATTCCCATCGCGTGGTCGGTGACGTCAGCGAGGCGGCCGAGGATCAGCCCTGTACCACAGCCCACTTCGAGCACCGTCGCGTCGCGGGCAAAGGGCCGGACCCATTCAAACTGTAGCTCGTCGATCAATGCGTGGTACCCATCGCCGCGATGCCGTTCGTAGGTCTCCGCGAAATCGTCGTAGTAAGAGCGCGCCCGCTCGAGCGCCCCGAGTTTGTGGTCGGATGAAATCGTCATCGACTCGTGTCTAGTACAGCGCGTTGTACGCTGCGACATATCGCTCCGCCATGGTCGTCAACGAAAACTCCTCTGCGGCTATCGCGCGCGCTCTCTGTCCTTGGCGCGCTCGGCGATCGTCATCGTCCAGCAACCGCGAAATCGTGTCGGCGATGGCCTGCGCCGAAGTCTCGGTGCGAACGGCTCCGCCCAGCGCCGCGAGCTCCTCTGCAGCGGTGTGTGCGCCAACCACCACGGCTCGCTCCAGTGACATGGCTTCGAGTAACACGAGCGGATAATCCATCTTCGCATACGTCGTGGTCGCGGGAAGCGCCACGACGTCGGCCGCGCCGAGCAGTGAGTGAATTGCTGCTGTTTCCCCGACCCAAGAGACTCGTTGCGCAACTGAAAGCTCTTGCGTTCGCGCTCGCAGTCGTCGCTCTACGTCGCTCGCTCGCGGAGTTTTCTTTCGGCAAGCCATGACCAGCTGTACGCCAGGCGTCGTTATGTGGGGCAACGCTTCGATCATCCGTGTTGCCGCGTCACCGAATTCCAGATCTCCCGGAAATACGACAACGGGCGCCGACGAATCCAAACGAAACGCTGCCGCGGCGCTGCGACGAGTCGCCTCCTCGGGGGACGGCAGCAGAGTCACTGCGGGAGGAATTCGAATCAAGCGCGACTCAGACACGCCGCTCTCCGCAAGGTGATCGAAGGTTCGTTGCGAGAGCACGACCGTGAGGTCCGCGAAGACAAGGCGCCTCAAGGCGCGCGCAGTGCGAGCCGGCCTTGGAACACTGCACACGGTATGCACGGTGGGCATGCGCCGCGTTCGGGCCAGCGACAGCGCCACGACCGACGAGCGAGGATTCGGCGCGAAGAAAAAATGCCACAGGTCCGTGCGGCGCTCCATCAGCAGCGCACGCGCCACGCTCGCCTGTTCTCGAATCGCCAGCGCGAACGCGCCGCCCGGCGCATTCTTGGATCCGGACCGATAGACCGCCCGACTGGTCCCGTGATAGAGCGGGGTCGATCCTGCGCGAATCATCACCACGGGCCGGTAGGCGCCCTGGTTGAGCAAAGATGAGGATAGATCACGAACCAGATTCTTGCTGCTGTCGTTCCACGGCGGCTCGACGGGTTTGCTGACCATAAGGACTTCGCGCACGGCCTTCGTGTACGGTGACCACTCCCCGCAGGCAACCATACCGCTGGTTGATATTGACCTCGACGCCGAGGAGCGATACCCAAACGCATGGACGAAGGCATGGAACCTCCCACGCGCGACGACGACGCCGAGGAACGATCGGAACGGCTGCGCAGCCTGGAAGGGTTCATTCGCGACACGCTTCGGCGTGCAATCGAAAAAGGCGTACAGAAAGGCGCCGGCACCATCAGCCGGGCCGACAGCGCGATTCGCGGAGTGGTCGACGAAGTGAAACTGCCTCGAGAAATCGTCGGCTATCTGTTTTCGCAGGTAGACGATACAAAAAACGCGTTGGTACGAGGCGTCGCCCACGAAATTCGCGACTTTTTGGATGCCACCGATCTCGCCACCGAGCTCCGGCGTGCGCTTACTAGTTTGTCCTTCGAAATCAAAACGGAGATTCGCTTCACCCCCAATGACGCTGGCGTGCCCAAACCTAGCGTTCGCTCGCGGGTTCGACCGCGTCGTCAAAAGCGAACCAGCGAGCCTCCCCGCAGCGAGAGCGAGCCCGCCCGTAGCCCGAGCGAATCTCCCGCTCGCCCAAGAAGCGATGCATCTTCGTCTCGGCACGACAGCGAGCGGGTTGAACACCATCACCGAACCGGCGAACCCGAATGACGGCCAACCAAATAAGTTTGACGAGGGCTTGCGCTGCGCCCACGTGCGACAACGAGAGAGGCTATGCAGACGCTGCATGAACGCCGCGTGGTGATCACGGGAGCGACCGGAGGGCTCGGAACCAAGACGGTGGAAGCGTTCTTGGCGGTCGGGGCGCGGGTGGTGGCCGTGGCGCGCCGCCGCACTCGCTTGGCCGACTTATTGGCCGAACACAACCACCACCCGCGGCTCGAGATCGCCGAGAGCGACGTTTCCGACGCGGCTGGCGTTTCCGCGCTATTCGAGTCGCTCGGCCGTGCGGGCCCGGTACATTCGGTGGTGCACACGGTGGGCGGATTCGCTGGCGGAGCACACAAGGACCTCTCTGCTGACCGCCTCGCATCGCTGATCGAGCAAAACCTGACGTCGACGGCACTTGTCATGCGTTCCGCCCTGGAGCTCATGAGCCGAAGCGGAAGCACGAACGTGCGCGGAACGGGAAGCCTCGTGGCGGTTTCGTCCGAAGCCGCCGGGTGCCCCGCACCAGGCTTGGCCCTCTACGGCGCCACCAAAGCATCGGTGGAACATCTTGCCCAAGCCTGCGCCACCGAAGCGGCACCGCTCGGTCTACGCGTCAACACGCTCGCCCCGGGGACCATCGACACGCCCGCCAACCGCGATGCGATGCCCGATGCCGACCACGCCGCGTGGACGTCGCCCACCGACATCGCTAAAGCAGCGATTTGGCTCGCCAGCGACGAATCCCGCCCGGTCAGCGGAAGCTGCCTGCGCTTCGCAAATCCGTAGTCCGGCTCCATCACCTGCGTTCGTTCAGAAAGAAAAAACCCGGCAGGGACATCCCCGCCGGGTTTTCTTGTTTACGCAGAATGGTCTACGGCGAACGCTAGTTCGTGCTTCCCATCGCGCTGCCGCTCACGCTTACGCTCGCGCTGGCGGACACGCTGACCGATCCAACCGCGCTACCCGCAGCCTCCGCGCTGGCCGCGAATGAGGCGCTAATCGCCGCGCCGCAGGCCACTCCCGCACTCGCAATGTCGGCCGTCACCGTGCCGAACGATGTGACCACTTCACCGGTGGCGTCTGCAATCAGCCTGGCGCGCGTGCCTACGTTCAAGACAGCGGGGAAGTTTGCCTCCAACGTGGCCACCAAATCAGCGTTTCCGTCTGCCGATACAGTAACCATCGGCGGTGTACAAGTTGCCATGGCCGAGGCCTGTGCGTCGCAGCCCGCCTGACAGTCCGCTTCGATGTCGCACGACGGCGGCATGACTTCGCCCTCGCAGCGAGGCGCGCTTACCGTTCCGTCGCAACCGCCCTTGCAGCGTGCTTCCGCACCGCACATCACCGAGGCGTTGGCTTCCAAAACGCAATCGCCGGTGCAGGTGCCCGTACAGGTGCCTTCGCAGGTGCCTTCACACATGCCATTCGCACCTTCCGCGCTGCAGGTCCCGTCGCACGTGCCGTTGCAGGTGCCGCCGCACGACCCCTGACACATCGCTGCAACTTCGGCAGTACCCTGACATGTGGCTCCGGCCATACATTCGCCCTCGCAGGTCACGCTGAGTTCGCCGGGATCGCAGCGCACTTCGACCGAACCGGGGTCACACTCACCCATGACCGAGCATTCTGCTTCGCACGAAAACTGGGCGTCGACTGCGACTTCACAAGAACCGCCTTCGATGGCGATGGTCACCGCTCCATCGGCTTCGATCGAAGCGTTGATCGCTGCAGTGGCCATGTCGCATGCCATGGTCACGTTTTCGTCGCTCGGCGAGTCTCCGATTTCGGGAGGGGTGCCTCCCAAGTCCGTTACGATTTGGGCGCACGCGGTGCCTATTTCCGCTTTGAGCTCGCCGGCTGCTGCCACGAGCGCATCGGTAGACCCCGTGAGCGCGCTCACGGACGCGTTGATATCGGCAGAGCAGTTCGAGTTGCCCCCGGTCCCCGGAAGCGCGTCGTCACCGCATCCGACAAGACCCACGGCCATCAGCGAGGCGACCGCCGCCAGGCCCTTGGCCGATGTGTGTTCTAAGAATAAAGATTTCCGATCGGTCATTAAGTGCTCCTTTTCGAACGCGAGCCGCATGGTCGACGGCGTCGCTGGCCGGACTGTAAACTGATTTCCGACATCTGGCAGCAACGAAATCGACACGCCAGCCTGCCTCCGCAGAGCCCATCGAAGGTTGATTCAAAGAGCCTCGGTCGCTAGATTTCTCAGTAATGTCGCGGAACACGACCGTTCTTCGAAACACCGGGGGCCATGGCTGAATCGCGCACGTGGGTAATCGGAGACGTGCATGGCTGCGCGAACGAACTCGCGGATTTGTTGCGCGCATGCGGGGTGGACGATCGCGACCGGGTTGTATTCGTCGGCGATCTGGTCGGCAAAGGCCCCTTTTCAGACAAAGTGGTGCAAATCGCACGCGATCTCGGTGCCGACGCAGTAATGGGCAATCACGACGTGCGATGCGTCCAGTGGTGGCGGAATCAGCAGCGAGGCATCAAGGCGGAGCCCGAACCGGCTCACGCCCACGCCTGCCACTCACTCACCGACGAAGACTGGCAGTGGCTCAGCCGCCGACCCTTCGTGCTCCCGCTTCCCCGGGAACACGCGATCGTGGTGCACGCAGGGCTCGTCCCCGGAATACCCCTCGACGAGCAAGACCCGAAGCACATGTCGACCATGCGCAGCCTTCGCGACGACGGGTCTCCGTCCAAACGAATCGAAGACGGCATTCCATGGGCCAGCGCATGGCCCGGGCCTGAGCTCGTGATCTTTGGCCACGACGCTGTCCGTGGCCTCCAGCAATACCCTCACGCTCTCGGTCTCGATACCGGCTGCGTCTATGGTGGCGCGCTCACCGCGTGTGCGCTTCCATCACGCCGTCTGATTTCGGTGCCTGCGCAGCGCGATTGGTGTCCCGTTCGAGAATCTGCATGACCCGTATTCACGTCTGCCGCGCCAGCGAACTCGCTCCCTTGCAAACCAGGGTGGTCTCGATGACTCCGGACCCAGAAGGGCGCCCAAGAGAGGCGCTCATCCTTCGAGACGGAGAAGGCGTAGTGCGCGCGTACGTCAACCGCTGCAAACATCTGCCGATTCCCCTCGACAGCGGTTCACGCGAATTCTTCGACGCAAACCGACAGCACCTGCTCTGCCGAACCCACGGTGCAGTGTACCGAACCGACACTGGTCGCTGCATCGACGGCCCCTGCAAAGGCACATTCCTCGATCCCCTCACTTGCATCGAGAAAAACGAAGACATCTTTGTAGAGTACTGAGAAGCCCAACGAAACCAGGGCCCCATCGCTGTTTTCTTAGGGTTTGGCACCCAAACCCTCTCGCCCGGGATACGATCCCGGACGATTCACCCAAACTCCCCCGCCAGGAGACACGTGACTTGGTTGCGTGGGGTTGAACTGCCGGGGCCCCGTCGCGTAGCCATGGGGCGGCCGCGAAGCGGCCGGCGGCGGGGGGGGGCCCCCGCGGAATCGTATTCCGTGGGGGGAGGGGCTGCGGCCAGCCCCTCC
>JANQQS010000044.1 GCA_028284955.1 Myxococcota bacterium
GTCACGTGCGTCCTGGCGGGGGAGCTTGGGTGAATCGGCGGGGTCGTACCCCGACGAGAGGGTCTGGGTGCCAGACCCTCAAACAACAGAGCCCAGACCCTTAATTAACAGACCTGCCGAAGAAGAAGTACAGCACCGCGCCGATGGCCAATGCGATCGCGCCGCCGATGAGTTGGGCGGCCGTGGCTTGGGTCAAAAGGAGGATGCAGAAGCATATGGCAAGTAAGGAAGCGACTCGAGCCAGCGGCATCGCTTTGATGGGCGCCGACACAACGAGAGGCGGATTGTTCCGGAACACCCAGACTGATGCGCATGCGGGCAGGTATTGCGCAATGCGCGCGACGACGCTGATGATCGCGAGCTGTTCGAACGATGAACTAAGGGCTACCACGATGGTAAGCGCAGCGGTCAGGGCGATCGAGGCAACGGGGGTGCTGTACGTTGGGTGGATGATGCTGAGCACTCGAGGAAGCTCGCCTCGTTCCGACATCGCGTAGAACGCTCGTGGAACCACGACCGCTTGACCAGCGGCGAAGCCAAATGTCGACACCGTGACACCCGCGGCGACGAACGCGCCGCCGGCGTTGCCGAGCGTGGCTTGCGCCGCGTCCGCGAGTGGATTCTTGGAGGTCGCCAGCCCATCCCACACGCCTACCGCGACGCTGTGGGTGGTCAGATAGAGCAGACTGACCACCGCGATCACCACGAGCAATGCGCGCGGAATCGCTCGCTCCGGAGAGAGCACTTCACCAGCGGGAATGGTGAGCACTTCGAATCCCACGAACATATAAAAAGCGACGAGAACTGCTTCGCCGAAACGAGACCAGCCGACCGGCGCGAACGGCACAAACTTTGAAAAGTCGACGTAGAGCGCGCCCACGACGACGAAAATCAACAAGGTAATCACCTTGGCTGCGCTGAACCACGTCGAAACCTTGGCGCCCTCTTTGCTTCCGCGGATGTTGACCACCGCGAGTCCGGCAATGAGCGCCACCAACGCGAGCGCACGCGTTGCCCCGTCGCGTACGGAGGGTACGAAGTAGGATAGGGCCAACACGAATGCGTTGGCGGCTGCCCCGAAACCAAGCACGCGCGCCGCGCAGGTCATCCATCCGACCTCGAAGCCAACAAAGCTGCCAAAGGCTTCGCGCGCGTACAGGTAGGCACCTCCTGTGGCGCGAAAAAAGCGTCCCGCATCGGCAAACGAAACCGTGACGAGCAGCCCGAGGAATCCTGCCGCGACCATGGCGACGAGGGACGCTGGCCCGAGCCGATCCACCAGCACGCCGGGAAGGAGAAAAATTCCCGACCCGATGACCCCGTTGATGCCCAATGCCACGACATCGAGCGTGGACAGCCTTCTGCGTAGCGCTTCACGCACGGCGCGCACCCTAGCTCCACTGGTTTGTGTCGTCTAGAGCAAGCCCAACTCCCGAAGTGCAGACGGATTGAGCCCCAGCGTGACCATGAGCTCGTCGCGTTGTTCAAGGGAAACTTCGCCTGCGCGGTCGAGTTGCCACACCAGCGACGCGCCTAGGCACAAGAACGTTTGTTCGAGCGGATTGTAGGCGTGCACGCGGCTGGGGACTCGCCCCGGCAGTATGAGAGACAATAGGAAGCTGATCGACTGAGCAGTGATGTGGAGAGGCAAATAGAGCGGTCCGAGCACGTCGTGCTGTCGGGTATGCGCGAGTTCGTGCGCGAGCACGTAAGGAAGAACTTCAGGGCGAAATCGTTCGCGACTAATTAGAATCGCGTGGCCGAGGGCGACCGCTACACGAAGTCGTGCAGGAACCCAATACACGTATCCAACCGCGGATGGACCGCGCACTGCGCGCGGCAGGCGCCCTGTACAGAGCAGCCCCGCGGTATGTCCGACGACGTTGGTGGGGAGCGTCCACAGCGCTCGAACACATTGGACCAGAGCGTGATCTCTTCTCGGCGAGGGGAGCGCCCAGTTTGGTTTCAGCATCCACCTCGAGCGCATGGTCCGGATCGTAGCATGCGCCCGCATACTTGCATGGCCCGAGGACTCGCCTATTGTGGATGCCGTCATGAGCAGCGAGCAACGAAAAATCGTACTAGCGTACAGCGGAGGCCTCGATACTTCGGTCATTTTGACCTGGCTCAAGGAGCAATACGACGCGGACATAGTCGCGTTCTGCGCCGACGTCGGTCAAGGCGCGGGGGAGCTTGCCGGCCTTGAAAAGAAAGCCGCGGATACTGGCGCATCGAGATGCGTGGTCCAGGATTTGCGCGAGGAATTTGTCCGGGATTTCTGTTTTCCCATGTTGCGGGCGAACGCCGTGTACGAAGGCGACTATCTGCTCGGCACATCGATCGCACGCCCGGTGATCGCGAAGGCCATGGTTACGCTCGCCCAAGACGTCGGGGCAGATGCAATCGCACATGGCGCGACGGGTAAGGGCAACGACCAGGTTCGGTTCGAGTTAACGGCCGCCGCGCTGGATCCGTCGATCGACATCATTGCTCCCTGGCGCATGTGGGATCTCAGGTCCCGTGCGGATTGCGTTGCCTACGCGAAAGAGCGAAATATTCCCATCGAAGTCACCCCAGAAAAACCCTACTCGATGGACGCAAATGCATTTCACATTTCCTATGAAGGAGGGGTTTTAGAAGACCCTTGGGCTGAGCCGAATCCGGCGATGTTCCGGTGGACGAAGAGCCCGGAGGAGGCGCCGGACAGCCCTACGTATGTCGTGATTCAATACGAGCAAGGCAACCCTGTCGCAGTCGATGGGGAGGCGCTTGCGCCCCACAAGCTGCTTGAGCGCGTCAATGCGTTGGGGGCCGAACATGGGGTGGGGCGCATTGACATTGTGGAAAATCGGTTCGTGGGGATGAAATCGCGAGGCGTGTATGAAACGCCCGGGGGTACTATTCTTCACCTGGCCCACCGCGCGGTCGAATCGCTTACCTTGGATCGGGAAGTTTTGCGCATTCGCGACGGCCTGATTCCTGAATACGCATCGCTCGTCTACCGTGGCTTTTGGTTCGCCCCTGAGCGCGAAGCGCTGCAGGCGCTCGTCGACGAGTCGCAGAAGAACGTCAGCGGTGAAGCGCGGCTCCGCCTCTACAAGGGACAGGCTTCGGTCGTGGGACGTCGCAGCGACCAGTCACTCTACGATCCAAGCCTCGCCACGTTCGAACGCGACGACGTTTACAACCAAGCCGACGCCACCGGATTCATCCGGCTACAGTCGCTGCGGCTTAGGACGTTAGCAGGGAGATGAAAAAGTCTGTCATGGTGTCGACTTGATCGACCTCGACGAACTCTCGGGAAGTGTGGGCTTGGGCGATCGAACCGGGGCCCATGACCACGCCGGGCCAGCCGGCTTCGGCGAAGACGCCAGCGTCTGTGGCAAACGCCACGGCGCCGGGCTCGATGGCGAGTCCGCACGCGGCCAGTGATTGTTGACATCGCGCGACCGCGGAGTGATCGGAGGGCGTGGCGAGCGCAGGTTTGCCAAGCACAAACTCCTCCACTGTGACGTCGTCGATATCGTTCCGCCGAAGCGCCTCTTCGAGCTCTCGTCGCATACTTTGCGGGGTTTCACCGGGAAGCACGCGGCGGTCGGTCATCAGCCAGGCGTCGTCAGGCACGATGTTCACCGCTTGTCCACCGCCGATGATGCCGACGTTCAACGAGGGAGTTCCCAAATCAGGATCGCTGCGCTCGGCGAGTCGATCGGAAAGTTGCTCGATGGCCAGGGCGGCGCGGCATAGGCTTGTGATCGCGTTGCGGCCGCGTTTTGGATCTGAGCTGTGCACAGAGCACCCACGCGCACGAAGCTTGGCCGCTCCGATCCCCTTGTGTTTTGTGATCAGGCGAAGCTCGGTGGGCTCTGTTGCGAGCACCCAGTCGGGAGGCTGTCCTCCTAGTCGCGCAAGCACGTCGCGGGCACCCTGACTGCTGTGGGCTTCTTCGTCTGATTCCCCCACGACTACGACGTTCGAGCGCAGTGTGCCGCCAGGGAGAACCTTGGAGAGCGCGGCCAAGAGTGCAGCCATTCCGCCTTTCGTATCGCAGGAGCCGCGTCCGTAGAGCCGGTTGCCTTTGACGACAGGATCGAATGGGTCGATCTCCATGCCGTCCACGGGGACCGTATCCAGGTGAGACGCGATGAGAATGGTTTGCCGTGCTTTTGGTACGCGTACCTCCGCGACAACGCTTTGTCGCCCTTCTCGACCCAAGAGCTCAGCGTCCACGCCCATGCGCCGCAGCTGTTCGCGAACGTGTTCTGCGTAGCGGCTTTCCCCGGTTTGCTCGGCCGGTAGATCGGTACGGTCGCCGGGATTCACCGAGGGTATCGCGATGTAGTCACGAAGCGACCGAACCGCCGGCGACAGCTTCATGGCGCGGTTCGCTGCGTCGCCGGAGGGGAGCTTTCTACAGCGGCGTCGGCGCTTGAAGGTTGAAGCAAGTGCTCGAGTAAAGCCTTCTGGGCGTGTAGCCGGTTTTCCGCTTCGTCCCATACGCGCGACTGTGCACCATCGATGACGTCTGCGGTGACTTCTTCTCCCCGGTGGGCGGGTAGACAATGCAAAAAGATTGCGTCCTGCGCTGCACGACTCATGCACGAATCGTCGACTTGGAACGAAGCAAACGCAGCTTTTCGTTTCTGCGCTTCTTCTTCTTGACCCATGCTCGCCCAGACGTCTGTGGTGACGACGTCCGCCCCTTCTGCAGCCGCGGCCACATCATGTGTAACCATGATGCGCCCTGCGTCCAGAGACTGCCCTCGCTTCACGATCGAGGCATCAGGTTCGTAGCCCGGGGGGCACGCCAGGCGCAGATCCATCCCCATAGCGCCAGCTGCGAGAATCCATGAGTGGGCCACATTGTTGCCGTCTCCGACCCAGCAGACTTTTGTGCCTCTGAGTTCTCGACCAGATTCCTGTACGGTCATCAAGTCTGCGAGGATTTGGCACGGATGATAGTCGTCCGATAGTCCGTTGATGACGGGTACGTTCGCTTCTGACGCCATCGTTTCGATCCGTGTATGTTCAAACGTTCGATACACCACTGCGTCAACATATCGACCCAGTAGTCGGGCGGTGTCTTCGAGCGGTTCACCACGACCCATCTGCGTGCGCGCGGCGTCGAGCATGACGGGGGTGGCTCCAAGCTCGTGAATCCCGAGTTCGAATGAAATCCTAGTTCGAGTAGACGCTTTCTCGAATACGACGGCGACTGAACGTCTCGCGAGCGGCGTAGGGTGGGACGCGGTGCCGCGAAGTTGTTTGAGTTGGTGGGCCCGAGCGAGCACGGTCAATATCTCGTGCTCGCTCAGATCGAGCAGCGTACGAAAATGCTTCATCGCCTATTTCCTGGGAGGGTTTTTGAGGACAGCCTGCACGACGTCGATCCCTTCATCGATTTCGCTAGTTGTCGCAATGAGCGGAGGCACCACGCGGAGCACCGTCCCGCCGGCCAAGGTGGCGAGAACACCGCGTTCGCGAACGGCCGCGAGTACCCCGATTGGATCGACGTCGGGCGCCATCGCCACTCCGCGCAGCAGCCCGAGCCCGCGTGCTTCAACGACACTCTCGCAGTCTGTAAGCTGCTCCAAGCGGCGGCCCAGATGGGCTCCCGTTTCGGATGCGCGTTGGATCAAATGTTCGTCGTCGAATATCTGAAGGACCGCTAAACCAGCAGCGCAGGCGAGGGCGTTTCCGCCAAATGTGCTCGCGTGGCTTCCTGGTGGCAGACCATTTGCGAACGAGTCGGAAACCACCATTGCTCCGAGCGGAAAACCTCCCGCAATGCCCTTTGCAAGCGAGCAAGCGTCGGGCACCACGTCGCTCCATTCGGCGGCGAGAAACCTGCCCGTGCGGCCATATCCTGTTTGCACCTCGTCGAGCAACATCAAGGCACCGGTTTCGTCGCAAAGCTTCCGTACTCCCTGCATGTATGCCGTTTCGCCGACGATGATTCCTCCTTCGGCTTGGACGGGTTCGAGAATCACCGCCGCAGTTCGATCACTGACCGCGCTCCGTAGGGCGTCTAGATCGTTGTACGGGACATGATGCACCCCTGGAATCAACGGATTCATGCCGACATGATATTTTTTTTGACCGGTGACGCTTAGCGCGCCCATGGTTCGGCCGTGAAAACTTCCCAAGGTTGCGACGAGTTCCGTGCGCTCCGTATCGCCTCGGTCGTGGTGAACCCGGCGCGCAAGCTTGATCATCGCTTCGTTCGCTTCGGTTCCGCTGTTGGCGAAGAAGACTTTGCCAAGTGATGTCCGTTGCACCAGTTCATGAGCCAGCTCGATTGCCCGGTCGTTGTAAAAAAGATTGGAGACGTGCATCAATCGGGCGGCTTGGTCGGCGATTGCTTGGGTGAGCCGAGGATGAGCGTGCCCCACCGACAACACCGCGATTCCTCCGGAGAGGTCTAGGTACGAACGTCCTGCGACGTCCTCAACGCGACAGCCCTGGCCGCGCGTAAGCACGAAGGGGGCAGGTCGGTAGTTGCCGAGCTGCACCTCTTTGGCAGTTTCGAGCAGCTCTTGTTCGCGTTGGGAATCGGCCATAGAGTTTCGGTCTAGCACATCAAAGATGCTGGGTCTGTCCCGAACAAGATCGAGAGAATCAGCCCGCGACGATTTCTGTGCCGACCCCTTGGTCGGTGAAAATCTCGAGCAAGACCGCGTGCTGCACGCGGCCATCGATGATGTGCGCTTTGCGGACTCCAGCCGATAGAGCCTTCAGCGCGCATTCGACTTTGGGAATCATGCCTCCTTGAATCACGCCTGCGTTTCGTAGTCGCTCGATCTCGGTCGCCGAAAGCGAGCTCGCAACCGCACCGGTGTCGTCTTGCACGCCAGCGATGTCGGTCATCACCACAAACTTGCGCGCGGGCAACGCTGCGGCGAGCGCTCCGGCGATGGTGTCCGCGTTGACGTTGAGGGATGCGCCTTTTTCATCCACTGCGATCGGTGCGATGACGGGGATAAAATCGTCTTTCACGAGGCGATGAATCACATCGGGGTTGACGTCCGTGACCGCGCCCACTCGACCCGGATCGACCATCGTTCCGTCGCGAGTCTTCATGAGAGGAACGCGTTTCGCGCGGACGAATGTATCGTCCCGTCCCGTGAGGCCCACGGCTCGGCCGCCGTGGTTGCCAATCAACGACACGATTTGCTGGTTGATTTTTCCCCCCAGCACCATTTCGACGACTTCCATGGTGCGATCGTCGGTCACGCGCAGGCCTTGCAAGCGCGCCGACTTCACACCCATCGATGCCAACGTTTCGTCGATCTGCGGGCCTCCACCGTGAACCACCACCGGGCGAATGCCAACGTACTTCAGGAGAACGACATCTCGCGCGAAGCTATCGCGCAGCTGCGGATCGACCATGGCGTGCCCGCCATATTTGATGACAAAGATCTCTTTGTGAAAAGTGCGGATGTAGGGCAGCGCTTCCTGCAGCACCTCTGCTTTTTCAATCAGCTCTTGCATCGAGCGAGTCTTATAGCACCGGATCGGCGCCTAGAATTCTCGAAATTAGTCCGATTCGGCGCTGTCGATGCTGCGTTGTGCGGCGAGCAGAATGCGATCACGAACGTGTTCCAGTCGTGCGCGCTCCGCGGGCCTGGTTTCGGGGCGTTCGAGCATCCGCTCCAAAGCCCCGAGTGCTTCGGTTGAAAACGCGCGGACGAGCAGTTCTTCCGCTCGCAGGCCGACCCGTTTGTCCGATGCGAAGCGCAGGAGGTCACGGAGCATGCGCGGATCTCCGCGGCTTTCGGGGTCGAACTGATGAGCTAATTCATATCGCTCGAGAGCCGCGCTCAGCGCGCCGTCGTTGGCGTACGATTGGGCCAATACCAAGTGGGGACGGGCGTCGGACCGTGCTTTGCGCGCGTACGAACGGAGCGCGCGGATTTGCTCCCGGCCCAGCACGCGATCATGAATGACTGCGCGGCGGGTGCGTGTGAGTAGCGCAGGTCGGCGAGTCCGCCATGGGTTTTTCGCCGTCACCTCGGTGGGCATCGGTGTTTCGGGTTCTATGACTTCGGGCGGCGCCTCGGTGGTGTCTGGAGGGGATGGAGCGAGAAATGTCGTGGGTTCTGCAGCCTCTGCGTTTGATTCTTCAGCGCGTACGTCGCCGCTGTGCGATGTGGCAGGGCTGCTTGCGCCTTCTGTCGCGACGTTTTGTGGCGTCGTGCGCGTAGAATTCGTACTTCTCGGCCACCAGAGGGCGGCGCTTGCGATCGCGGCGAGCGCGAGCGTCCCGACCAGCGCAAAGATCACAACTCTTTGCTTTCTTCGTCGCACGCGGCTTGGCCGCGGCCAGGGCACTGAATCGGCAAGGGATGAGTCCGTCGCGTTCGGATCTCCGGATCCGGCAGCATACGATGCGCCCGGATGCGCTCGATGTGGCGCTTTTCGGCGTACGTTTGGCTCTTCGACGATTGCTTTTGCCGGTAAGCGCTGAATGGCGTCCAAGAACTGGGCGGCGTTTTCGTATCGGTCGTAGTGCTTTTTCGACAGCGCTCGCATCAGGAGAGCGTTCAGCTCGGAACTCGGTTTGATCGCGGGACACACCTCCTGCATCGGCGGAGCCGCTTCCGTGAGGTGTTGGCGCGCGACCTCGGGCGGGTCTCCTTGAAAGGGTTTGATTCCTGTGAGCATTTCGTAGAGCAGGATGCCGACCGAATACACATCCGAATGCGGGCCCGTTTCGCCGCCAAAGATTTGTTCCGGAGGCATATAGCCGATCGTTCCGAAGACCACGCCGGATTGGGTCAGTGATGAGCTAAATGAAACGTCGGGAGAAAAAAACTTTACGAATCCGAAATCGAGAATCTTCAGTTGCTCGAGCGATGACTCTTCCGATGAGGGGGGTTCAAGGAGCATGATATTGCCCGGCTTCAAATCGCGATGCACCACGCCCTGTCGATGCGCGTACGTCAGCCCACGCAAGAGTTCTGATGTAATGTGGAGGGCTCGCGTTCCTTGCAGCCTTCCTTCTTCATCCAGCACCGATCGCAATGTGCGTCCGCGAATCAGCTCCATGACCAAATAAGGAAGTTCATTCGCGATTCCGTAGTCGGTGATCGAAACGATGTTGGGATGGCTTAGTGCGGCGAGTGCCTTGGCTTCGCGGTCGAACCGAGAACGCATGAACGCGTGCGAGACAAACTTGCTTTGCAGCACTTTGACGGCGACGGCGCGCCCGAGCTTGAGGTGTTCCGCTTCGAACACCACCCCGACACCTCCCTCGCCGAGCGGTCGGGTGAGCCGATAGCGGCCCTCCAGCACCGTGCCGATGGACGGCGCGGAAACTGGAGCGGGCTCCATGGGGTCGTGAGTCAAGTTCGATGCCATACCGAACGAAGCAAATTCGTTGTGTACATGATAACCCACATTCCGGGGCGGATCTCTGCGCCTGCGTCGCGCAGCCACCAAGCTCACACGATTTCGATCGCCCGCAGACTCACCAATTCCGCCAATGTTTTAAGCGTTTCGAGCCGAGGCATTCCGCTGACATCCAGAAGCTCCTCGAGGGTGTACCGGCCGTCGATTCGCGAGAGGACAAAGCCCGCGCGATGGTCGAGCCCGAGCCACCGAACGTCGTTTTCCGGAACGATGACGCGGGCCACGCCGGTCAGGGAGCCCAGTCGGGACGTATAGAGTTGTTCGAGTCGCTCTCGAGAGCTCGCTGCATACTGTCGCGCGCCAGCGTGATCAGGTTCTCGCCCGAGGAGCAACTCGGCCGCGGTGAGAGCACCCGTGAAATCGCCGAGCGCGTACCGTTCCGCCATCTCGGTCGCGAGATCGAGCGCTCGAGCAGGGGGGCGGGACGATCGGTCGACAAGCTGGAGTGCGGCCTGCGCATCATCGGCAGCGCCGGAAGAATGTTCCCGACCAATCCTCGAGGAGCCTCGCTCAGATTCGGAGGCCTCCCGAGCGAGGCCGGACTGCGGAGTCTCGACGTCGACATCCGAGAGCCCTGGAAGCGGAGGCAGCGTCGCGGTCACCACGCCTTCGGAATCTACGGCCGGTACGGGTGTGCTGCGTTCGACGCGATCCATGGTCCACGCATCTTGTTGATCGTCGTCCGGCTCCGAAAAACCGGAGAGGTCGAGCGATAGAGGGTAGAGCGAGCGTGGGCCTGATTCTGGAGGGGTGTTTTCGAGCTTCCCAGGCTCTGGGTCTCTCAGCTCGGTCACATCAAGCAGCAGCGCAGCGCCAGCTTGGGTCGTTCGAGAAGATGGCGCACGCGCGGCAGCCTCGCTGGAAGTCTCGGAAGATGTCGTCGAGGAAGACTGGGTCGCCGCCGGGCGCGACACCGGCGCGTCCCCCTCCTCCTCAGGGACCTCTCCGCTTGGTCGAAGCTCGTCGAGTGCGCTTTCGTGAGCGTCGCTGCCGTCGCCGCCTTCTTCACCCGTCACCACGATGCCTCACGAAGATTTTCCTACGACCCCCTTGAACATTCGCTGGGTACGAGAGAGCGCTTCGATTTGGTCTCGGATTCCCGGAGCGTCGCCTCGTTCCATGAGGGAGCGTGCTCGATCGACCACCGTGCGCGCCTTTTCAATGGCGTCGCGACCGAAATCACTTCCCTCCACCACCGCTTCCACTTGCGGGAAGAGCGTTTCGATTTCCGCAATCAGGGTTTCTGCCTCCTGGCGCGCTCGCTCGGTTTCTTCGTCTTGTCGTCGCGCGACTGCGTACTCCTTCGCATCTTGCATCATGTGCTCGATTTCGTCGGAGGTTAGGCCGCTCGTCGCGGTGACGGTGATCGATTGTTCTTTTCCGGTCTCCAGATCTTTCGCGTGCACGCTGACGATTCCATCGGCATTGATTTCGAACGTCACGTCGACCTCGACTTGGCCGGCGGGAGCGCGCCGAAGGCCGGTGAGAATGAATTCTCCGAGTAGCTCGTTGTCCTCCGCGCGACGAGATTCCCCTTGGAGTACGAGGATTTTCACCGCGGTTTGGTTGTCGCGCACGGTGGTAAACGGTTTGGAGCGCGACGTCGGCACAGTCGTATTCTGCGGAATAAGCTCCTCGAAGTATCCGCCGACGACCATGATGCCGAGGGTGTGAGGCGTGACATCGAGCAACACCATATCCATTTCGGGGGTGTCCTCGATCAGCGCGGCCCCTTGAATTGCAGCGCCAAGCCCCACCACTTCGTCTGGATGAACGCCTTTGCAGGCGTCACGTCCGAAGAATTCGCTCACCGATTGTTGCACCATGGGCATTCGGGTCATGCCGCCCACCAGAATGACTTCTTCGATTTCGTCCTTTTCCAGCCCGGCTTCCTCCAGCGTCATGCCGCAAATCTGCACGGTTCGCTTTGTGAGATCGGCGGTGAGCTCTTCGAGCTGCGTGCGTGAAATCATGCGCTGCAAATGAAGGGCTTCGTTGTGCGCGCTGGAAATAATGAACGGCAGGTTCACTTCTGTTTCCGTTACTGACGAGAGCTCACATTTTGCCTTTTCCGAAGCGTCCTTCAGTCGCTGAAGGGCCATGCGGTCCTGACGCAGGTCAACTCCGTGCTCCTCCATGAATCCATCGACCAACCATTGAATGACCCGCTGGTCGTAGTCTTCGCCGCCGAGGAATGTGTCGCCGGCGGTGCTCACGACCTTGAATACCCCCGAGCTTGAGATCTCCAGAATCGAAATATCGAACGTTCCGCCGCCGAGGTCATACACCGCGACCGTGCGATCGATATTTTTTCCAAACCCGTAGGCGAGCGCAGCCGCGGTGGGTTCGTTGATGATGCGAATCACCTCTAAGCCACTGATCGCTCCCGCGTCTTTGGTGGCTTGGCGCTGCCCGTCGTTGAAGTACGCAGGGACCGTGACCACCGCCTTCGACACCTCGTGTCCCAGATAGTCTTCGGCGATCATCTTCATTTCCTGGAGGATCATCGCGCTGATTTCGGGAACCGAATACACCTTGTCGCGCAGCTGAATCCGGCAATCGCCGTGCGGACCTTCCACAATGCGATACGGGCAGCTCGTCATGGAGTTTTTGACCTGCGGGCTTTCCCATTTTCGGCCGATCAGCCGCTTCGCGGCGAACACGGTATTTTCCGCGTTGGTGACCGCTTGTCGCTTCGCAATATGGCCAACCAGACGCTTGCCGGCTTCGGTAAGCGCAACCATGGAGGGGGTTACTTTGTAACCACCTCGGTTGGCGACCACGACCGGCGCCCCGGCTTCTACGACGGCGACGCACGAATTGAACGTTCCCAGGTCGATTCCGATTACTTTTTCCATTCAGGCTCCCCACAAGGCCCGCGTGGCAACGCGCTAAAGCCTCCGCACCTCGCGCAATAGATTTTTCACCATCTCGTCTTTCGAATCCAGCTTTGCGGCCATATCGAGCTCTCGTTTGGCATTGAGCTTCATCCCGGCGGCAATAAAAACCTCAGCCAACGTGACTCTGGGGCGAACGTCCTCCGGCCTCATGCGCACCGCCGTTTCGGCGAGTTCCTTCGCTTGTTTGTGCCGACTGGAATCGCCTGTCTTGAGCAACGCGCTCGCGGCGCGCATCAAGGGAGCAATTTTTTCCGGACGCCCCTCGCACACGCGAAGCCAAGATTGAGCAGCCTCGGCCCATTTGCGATGTTGTTCCTCGTATACGGCCTGTTTTTCGTAGGTCTCCGCCAAACTCGCCGCAAATGCCGCCTTAACCCGCCGGTAGTCCTCCTTGATGTCCTCGCGTTCGGGGGCCAACGTGGATGCAAAGCGGAGGGCTTTGGTTGCACTCAGCAGATCGTTTGCTTTTTCTGCTGTTTGAGCCTCTTGCAGGTAATGTTCGACATGGTCTGATTGGCCGGTCACGTCCGACGCACGCTTGAGGGAGCTGGCGAGGCCACGGAGCACGGCTGCGCGATCTGAGTTGCGTCGGCCGCGAGCCTCATCGTCCGGAGGGGTACTGCCCGGCTGCGCAGGAATCGCTCCCGAGCTGTTTCGGCGCCCTGTGGCTCCGGCCAATCGCTTGGAGAAGAGCTGTTGCGCGCGACGGCGGCGTTCCTCTACCGATGGTCGTGTTCGTGGCAGGGAAGGGCTTGCGGGAGGTGCGCTTTCCGGAGCGGGCGGTCGGTTGGTCTCCGCAGCGAGGGTCTGGGCCTCCTCCTCTACCTCTGCGAGCCCGCTCTGCGCTGCCTCGGTGTGCGCGCGAAGAGCCATATAGGAGTCGTATTCTTCACGCCTACGCTTTTTCCCGAGCACTTCGTAGGCCTCGGTGAGCTGTTTGAACACCGCCTCCATCTTGCGCTTGTACGAACCAAGGTTCTTTCCGTACAAAGTGTCCGGATGAAACATCTTTGACAGAGCGAAATACGCGCTCCGAATATCTGATTTCGCGGCGTCTAAAGGAACATCCAGCAGTTGGTAGTGGTTCAGCTCGGAGAGCCGATAGTACGTTCCGAGAACCGTTCGCCGGCGCTCCATACCCAGCTCCACGTCTTCCTCAAGCTCCGCCGGATCATACAAACCGTTCTCTGAACGAGACGCGTTTGGTATTCCGCCTCCGGCGGCCGGCCCGTTCGCGGTCGTTGCCGTCGAATGGGGCGCAGCCGAATCGGGCGTGCTGACCCAAGCCACAGCGCCGAGATCAACGAGTTTGGTGACGACGTTGTGCACCGCGTCTGCGGCCAGTCCCGTGAGATCGGCCACGTCGGTAATGGTCGTGTCGCCTTGGATGCGAGAAAGCACGAACCCTTCCATCGGATCGAGGGGGAGCGACTTGAGCTCCACATGTTGACAACGCCTAAAGACTTTCACGCCCCTGTAACTTCGCAGGTTATCAGATTGCGCACGAACATGGATCAACGAGAACCGGAGACGGGCGTTGTTGCGAAAAGCTGGTGTGATCGCTAACCTGTCGGTGTTGCGGCTGCAGTCGGTCCGCGCGGGTTAGCGAGATTGGACGATCCAAGTATCGAGATCGTCGCTGGTATCGGCGGCGGAATTCTGCTCGGAGCGTTATTCTCCGTTGTGGACGCAGGGCTTACATCCCTGGGTCGCGTGCGTCTTGTTGCGCTCAAAGAAGCCGGGGGCGCCTACGCGAACGTTGCCGCGCGGGCTCTCACGCACAGCGTCGCGGTCAACGCCCGGCTACGTGCGGGACGGGCGTTGTCGCTCGGCATCTGCCTGGCGCTCACGGTATGGAGCCTTCGTCATCGGGGTATCATCGTGGCGCTCCTCGCAGCGGGCGTGGTGACATTTCTGTTTGCCGCGGCGAGCGAGGTGGGCCGCAGTGTGGCCGCCGCGAGGCCGAGTCGAAGCACGCTGCGAGCCCTGCTGTGGCTGCGACCGCTCGAGCTATTGCTGGCCCCGTTGGCGGCACCGCTGGTTTGGGTCGCCGCCCGCACCGCCGAAGCGGTGCCCCCGAAAAGCGAAGACGAAAACTCCGAACGGGTGGTTGAGCTGGCGGTGGAACACATGATCGAAGAAGGAGAGGAGACGGGGTCGATTGCCGAAGACCAAGCTCAGCTGCTTAGGAGCGTGCTCGAGTTCAAGAACACGGTCATCAGAGAAGTGATGGTGCCTCGGACGCAAGTGGTGGCCTTCGAGCACAACACAGAAATCGACGACGCCATCGCGCAAATCCTCGATTCGGCCCACAGCCGGTATCCGGTGTTTCGAGATCATATCGATCAGGTTGAAGGCGTGGTGTACGCGAAAGATTTGTTTGTTGCGGTATTCGAGAAGGGACAACAGAACACCACCCTTCAGCAGCTCATGAGACAGCCCGTGTTCCTTACCTCGGAACACGAGAAAATTGGCGCGGTGCTTCGAGAGATGCAGAGCCGACGTTCCCATTTGGCGGTCGTGGTGGACGAATTCGGCGGGACCAGTGGAATCGTGACGCTGGAAGATATTCTCGAAGAGATTGTGGGCGAAATCGAGGACGAACATGATGAGGAAAGCGAACGCGTCCGTAGCGTTGGGCCGAGCCGCTATATCGTCGATGCGGATATATCCGTTTATGACCTTGAAGAAACGTTGGGCAGTCCGTTGAGCTTGTCGGGGGGCGACTACGAATCCCTAGGCGGAATGCTGATTGATAAATCGGGGGCGGTGCCGCACGTCGGAGATGTGATTCACTCAGGAGACTTCGACTTGATTGTGGTCGACGCGGACGATAGGCACGTTCGCAAGGTCGAGATCGTTCGCCGAGTGACCCCCAGCAAGACCCACCCGGTTGCCGACGCCATCTGACCGAATGAATCATCAGCGGGTTGTGCGCTGAGCGTGGCATGGCGCGGCTACCGACGGTGCATGCCCGACGTCATCGGACGATGACCCACAAGGGCGAATTCAGTTTTCGGAGAACGATCCCGTTCGCGGTGTTTCGTCGAAATGAGGTTGACAGCGGACTGCAACGCCGGCGCAATTAGGCGAGATGTCCGTTCCGGTGATCGCGGGAGAAATCCCCGAAGAGGGAATCATTCCGCTGCTCAGCACGATCGAGCACCAGCGGACAACTGGAGTGCTGCGTTTTACCAACGGCATGCGCGCGGGGCAGGTCAACTTAATTCGCGGGCAGATTGGCCTCGACCAAACGATATTGCCTGACGGAGCGGATCCGGTGGAAACGTTGCTTGCCTGCACCCATGGGGACTTCGAGGTGTTTCAATGCCTCCCGACCCTTCCAGTGACCGGCGGCGACGAGAATGAGCGTACGGGCTCTCTTGAGGTGCATGCGCCGGCCGACATCATGAACTACTGCGAAAACGCGGGCCTTACCGGCACGCTGACCTTCGAACAATACCCCGCCAAGTCCGAGATGATCTACGACCGAGGAGAAATCCACAGTATTCGATTGGAATACTTGGACGACTTGAACGAGGTCTTCGCGTGGGAAGAAGGAGCGTTTCGGGTTGCGGCGCATACCACTGCGCCCGTGTACGATCCGGAGCCGGAAGGACCACCCACCGAAAAGTTCAAAATCCCCGACCCTTCGGCGCTCCCTCCGGAACGCACGCGACGGGTGTTGCCGGACACCGTCACCGGCACCGAGCTTCGCATTGTGGAGGTGCTTCGCGATGAGATCATGGAGGAGAAGGAGCGCCGGCGACCCAAGCGCGGTCCTGCCCATGAATCGGAGATCACGAGAGACTCCGTCGAAATGCGCCCGTCCTACCGCGTCGGTCCACCACCGTTTCCATCGGAACCACCATCGACAAAGATTCCGGTCTTCTATGTGGGTAGCGCGCGGTCGCAACCTGCCGCGGACATCAAAGTGCCCCCGCCGGCTCCGCTCCCGAACACCGACCTGCCGATTGCCATCGTTTCAGACGCGTCGGCTTCGGACCGGCCGACCACGAACACGGAAGAGGCGAATGCACAGGCGCCGATGGTGGCTTTCGAAGCAGCCACCGATCCGAAAGCGGCCGTCGCGGACCCGACGATTGTCGAGCGTAGGCCTCCTTCTTTCGGTGCTTCCCGTTCATCGAAAGGCGCGGCTCTCGGGAACGTGGCCCGCGACGCACGCCGACATAAAACTCGGAGCTCTCAGCCTCATGACGAGCACCGCAGCGATTCACGCGGCTTGGCAGTTCTCATCCTCATCGTCGTCGCGCTGGTCGCGGGCATACTCCTCTGGCTGCCAAATACTTAGATTCGAGCAGTGGCTTTTGCCCTGATCGCGGCTGCCCTTGCCTATCTATTTGGCCTTCTGATCTGTAAGGGCGCATTCCGCGAACACCTCGGGAACCATGTCACGTGCCTCCTGGCGGGGGAGCCGTGTTGGGGGGAGGGTTTGAAGCAAACCCTCCCCCCACGGAATACGATTCCGCGGGGCCCCCCTCCCGACTCCGGCCGCTGTCGCGTCCGCCCCACCGCTACGCGGCGGGGCCCCGGCAGCTCACCCCAACGAAACCTGGTAACGTGCGTCCTGGCGGGGGAGTTCGGGTGAATCGGCGGGGTCGTACCCCGACGAGAGGGTTTGGGTGCCAAACCCTCAAATTAACAGCCGGGTGAATCGACGGGATCGTATCCCGGCGAGAGGGTCTGGGTGCCAGACCCTCAATTAGGCTAGTATTCGGTCCATTCTTGGGTGATGTCGGTTCTATCCAGGTGGGGAGTGAGGATGGTGTAGTGGGCAGTTCGTCCCTCGGGAGCTGCTCCAACGGAGCCCACGTTGACCACGAAGACTCCTTCAAGCTCTCGTCGAAAGGGTACGTGGCTGCCTCCGCAGACGACGATATCCGCGGGGTCGTCGTCGATGAGCGCTGCGATTTCGCGATCTTCCATGTCGTGTGTAATTTCGCGCGAGGGGTCGGAGGGCGACCCGTGCACCATCACGATTTCGCTGCCGTCGACCATGGGGATCCGCAATCGTTCCGGCATGCGGCGGATTCGTTCGACGACCAAATCGCCCAGCAGCTTTCGGGTTGAAATAAACCGGTCGGCCATTGAGCGTTCCTCGTCGTTGCCGGGGCTGAGCGTATTGGGGTCGACCATGAAGAGGGCGGTGTCGCTGAGCCCGCGTACGCAGCGTGCGTCTACTTCGCGGAGGCGCTTCCATACTTCGAGCGGCTCGTCTCCACCAAAAAGCAAGTCTCCTGCCACGAAGATCGCGCTAATTTCACGTCGCTCGAGATCTTCGAGCACGGCGTTGAGCGCACGGAGATTCCCGTGAACGTCCGACAAGAAGGCCATGGGCCGCGCGGCGAGCGAGTCTTTCGCGGGCATTCGCGGACCCTACCACCGGAACATCCAGACACCACGAAATTAGTAGGCGGAACTGGACTCAGTTAGGATAGAAATCTAGATAGAGTGGAGCGAAGTGACCGAAGACCAACAACGGGACAACGTGATTCACGTGACCTTCGGGGCCGGCGGGGGCGTCCGACAGCGCAAAAGCGCGCCGCCAGTGAAGCGAACGACTCCGCTTCCGCCGCCAAATAAGGCCGCCACGCCTTCCGCCGATCCCACATCGGACCTGTACACCCGGCGGGAGGCGGCGAGGCTGTTTGGTCTCAAGGAAAGCCGCCTCCGGAATTGGGAGCGCACGGGAGTGGTGGAACCTTCCGCAAAAAAAGGTCAGAGACAGCTCTATTCGTTTCAAGACTTGATCGGCATTCGCGTTGCCAAAGGATTGCTTGACCGAGGGATCCCGCTGCGGGATGTCCGCGCCTCGGTGCTTGCGTTGCGAAGAACGTTGCCAGACGTCACGCGTCCGCTCAGTGAGCTGCGTGTGGTGGCGGACGGCTCTTCTGTGTTGGTGCGGGACGACCAGGGCACCTTCAACGCGCAAACTGGCCAGCAAGTGCTCGACTTTCAGGTGGAGACGCTTCGCGAGGACGTCGTTCGCGTGTTGCGGGCGGCTGATGCGGAGACGCGCGATCGCAACGCGGCCTATGAGGCATACCTCGAAGGGTGCCGGCTCGACGAGGATGAGTCGACGTATGCGCAGGCTGAGGCGGCATATCTGCGCGCGCTCAACCTTGACCCCTCGCTCGCCAACGCATTTACGAATCTTGGCAACCTGGCGTACCGACGAGGAAACTCCGAGCGGGCAGAGAATCTCTACCAAAAGGCACTTGAGGTGGATCCGGCGCAACCGGAAGCCCTCTACAACCTGGGTTTTCTCGATCTGGAACGAAATCAAGCGGAGCTTGCAGCATCGCGTTTTGAGCTCGCATTGGAAAGCGATCCAGCGTTCGCCGATGCGCACTTTAATCTCGCCATGGCCTACGAAACGCTTGGTCGTCTTGACGACGCGCGTCCCCACTGGGAAACATACCTTCTGCTCGAGCCAACCGGATCATGGGCCACAATCGCCCATGAGCACCTTCTTTCGACGTAGCGCGTGGGACGAGAAGCGATGCATGCGCTCAAAACAGTTTCGCCGATCGATGGGCGTTTGTACGTCGAGCGTATGCTTGCTTCTGCGAAGGAGATCGACGCGACGCTTGATGCTTTGGTTCAAGGTCGCTCGGCGTGGCGGGCGGTGTCCATACAAGAGCGCGTCGCCCGCGTGATCGCGTTTGTAGAGCACGCGGTACAAGACGAGAAAGCATTCGCCGAAGAGCTGACCTATCAAATCGGCCGACCCATTTCCCAGGCGCTCGGAGAGCGAGAAGGTTTTCTTGAACGCGCGCATGCGATGATTCAGATGGCGGAGTCTACGCTGGCAGATGTCTCCTTGCCGGGTCCGCCGGGCTTCCATCGGTTCATTCGTCGCGAACCGGTGGGCACCGTGCTGGTGCTGAGCCCGTGGAACTACCCGTGGCTCACCGCGGTCAATACGCTGGTTCCCGCGCTCATGTCCGGAAACACCGTGTTGCTCAAACACTCTGATCAAACGCCGCTCGTCGCGGAGCGGCTCGCAGCTGCGGCCGAGCAAACCCTCCCGCCAGGTGTATTCGCTTTCCTGCATATGAGCCATCGTCAGGCTGCGCAGGTGATTTCGGATTCGCGTGTCGACTTTGTCGCGTTTACTGGGTCGGTGGAGGGAGGGCGCGCCGTGGCCCAGGCCGCCGCCGAGCGATTTGTCGGAGTCGGATGGGAGCTCGGCGGAAAAGATCCGGCATACGTTCGGCCGGATGCTCGCTTGCCGCAAACCGCGGAGAATCTCGCCGACGGTGCGTTCTTCAATGCTGGCCAAAGCTGCTGCGCGGTTGAGCGTATTTATGTGCATCGGGACATCTACCGTTCGTTCGTGGATGCGTTTGTGGCCGAGACCTACAAGCTCGTCCTTGGCGACCCGCGCGACCCATCGACCACGCTTGGGCCCGTTGTTCGCGTGGCGAACGCGAAGCGCATTCAGAGTCAAGTCGAGGAAGCCATCGCCGCGGGCGCGCGACCGCTCGTCGACGCTGGTCGTTTCCACCAAGCTATCGAGCAAGGGTTTCCCTATCTTGCGCCCCAGGTGTTGTTGAATGTGAGCCATGGAATGCCCATCATGCGTGAAGAGACCTTTGGTCCTGTGGTCGCCATCAAATCGGTCGCTGACGACCATGAGGCGGTCGCCAAAATGAATGACAGCAGGTTTGGATTGACGGCTTCGATTTGGACAGAAGATCTCGCCGCTGCGAAAGCCCTCGGGGACCAGCTGGAGACAGGCACGGTGTTCATGAACCGATGTGACTACTTGGACCCAGACCTAGCCTGGGTGGGCGTGAAGGATTCGGGGCACGGATGTACCCTCTCGCGCCTGGGCTACGAGCAGCTGACTCGCCCCAAGTCATTCCACTTGCGACATAGGCTTTAGTACCTCGCTCGTCGTCTGTCCGATCAGATTCAATACCGACCAAACCCAGCAGCGGACGCTACCAGACCGTCGGCACGATGTTGAAGTCGGCCAGGGCTTGATCCTTCGTCAATAGCTTTCCATGGAGCGATCGCGTCGCGGCCACGATTAGTCGATCAAACGGGTCACGAATCACCCCATGTGCAGAAAAGTGATCCAGCTGACTAAGGTCGAGCGGTAGAAAGGAGAAATTCGAGGCAGCCGCAAACACTTCTCGCAGCTCCGCTAGACCGACGGCGGTTCGACCGAGTTCATGGAGCAAGACGATCTCGGCAACGACCGCCGCAGGGATCCAAGCGCGCGGGCCGCCACGCTCGACCCGTCGCAGGGCTTTCCGCGCATGGGCGCCAAGCTTCTTGGGCGCGATCAGCGCGTAGAGACAAGCGTGGGTGTCGAGGATGTAGTCAGGCACGCCTACCCAATGTGCCCCTACCCAATGTGCCCCAAAGTAGCTTTCGCACTTCTTGAATATCTTCGTCGGTCGGCACAGTCGGCGTCGGCGTCGTTGACGATGCGAAATCTTCAAAGATGCCTAGAAAACGTCCCGGTTTTCCGGCCGCTTCACGTTGCAAGAGCTGATCGAGATCGTACGCGATCTGCGCGGACAGACTACGATGTTGCCGCGTGGCGCGAGTCTCGAGCTCGGCTCTCAGTTCTTCGCTGAGACGCAACGTGATCGCCGGATTCTTTGCCATAGATGCAAAATGATGCACATTGCATCTATTGTCAATCAACCGTCTTCGCGGCCCGCCGATTCACCCAAGCTGCTGTTTATTAGGGTCTGGCACCCAGACCCTCTCGTTCGGGATACGATCCCGAACGATTCACCCAAGCTCCCCCGCCAGGAGGCACGTGACTCGGTTGCGTCGGGAAAATCTGATGGGGCCCCCGCCGCTCCGGGGTGGGGCGGCCGCAAAGCGGCCGGAGTCGGGAGGGGGACCTGAGCGGGTCGTACCCGCGCGGGGGAGGGTTTGCCTCAAACCCTCCGAACAACACAGCTCCCCCGCCAGGATGCACGCGCGCAGTTACGTAGCGGCGAAATGGTTGTCGGGATCGAAGTATTGTTGTCGTGTGCAGTCTTGCCCCAACGCTGAAGCCCAACGAACCCGGGGCCCCGTCGCGCAGCGATGGGGCGGCCGCGGCCGCGGCCGGCGTTGGGAGGGGGGCCCCGCGGCTGTGTTGTTTGAGGGTTTGGCACCCAAACCCTCTCGTCCGGGATACGATCCCCGACGATTCACCCAAGCTCCCCCGCCACGACGCACGTGAACTGGTTGCCTGACGGTGAACCGCGGTAGCGGATTCGAGGTGTTGTCGTCGTCCGCTGTCTTCACCCACCGCTGAAGCACAACGAAACCGGGGCCCCGCCGCTCCGCGGTGGGGACGGCCGCAAAACGCGGCCGGCGGCGGGTGGGGGGACCCGCGGAATCGTATTCCGTGGGGGGAGGGGCTACGGCCAGCCCCTCCGAACAACAGACAGTCGTACGCTTTATGGCCCACGCGCCTCTGAGCTCCTAACATTGCTTGGTGGATTGTTTCGCAACAGCATCGGCCGGACGTGCTTGGTTCGCGAGCGCGCTGCTGGTGGGTATTCTTTTTGACACACAGGCACTGTACGCGGACTCCGAAGGTACATCGGCGGTTTCGGTAGGAACGGAGTCTAAGGCACTCGAAGGGCTCCGCGAGCTCGATACCCGACGCCAGTTGGAGTCACTGCACCGCGCCGAGCTTGGGATGTTCCCGGCTTTGGGTTCGACCACGAAAAAAGCTGTGGTGCATCTCGAGCCCCCTCCCGCGCTCACCTCGGTCGCTGCGGAGAGCCCGCGCCTTCAGGTGCCTGCACGACTCGAATGGCTTCAAGGAATCGCGTCCCCCGACCTGCCCGTGCGATGGCGTGAGCAAGTCGTGAAGTATCTTGAGTATTTTCGAAACGACCCGCGCGGGCACGCGCTGATGCGCGCCTGGGTACAGCGGTCTACCCGATACGACCAAGTGATTCGGACCGCGCTTCGCGAACGCCGTCTCCCCGAAGATCTTCGTTGCGTAGCGCTTGCCGAAAGCGGTTTCGACCCAAGCGTTCGTTCATCCGCGGGCGCGGTAGGCCTTTGGCAGTTTGTCGCTCCGACCGCGAAGGAATACTCGCTGCGCATCGACCACTGGGCCGATGAGCGCCTCGATCCCTATCGCTCGACCGCCGCTGCCGCGCGCTACCTCGCCGACCTGCACCAACGCTTCGGCGCATGGGAACCGGCTCTCGCAGCGTACAACATGGGATACGGTGCGCTGCTCCGTTCGATGCGGAAATACAATACCAACGACTACTGGGTACTCAGCCAGTTGGAAGGGGGGCTCCCATTCGAGACCACGGTGTACGTAGCGAAAATCCTCGCTTGTGCGATCGTATTGCGCAATCTCGATCGCTTCGCGTTTCATGGTGTCGCATTCGATGCGCCGGTGCAGGCGACCGCGGTGCCGGTAGGCGGCGGTCTCTCACTCAAGCGCATCGCGCGAGTCGCGAAAGTCGACGTTGATTCGCTCAGCACTCTCAATCCTGCGCTTCGCCGTGGGCGCACCCCACCCGGCGGAACGTACCTCGTTCGCGTTCCCGCAAGCGAAGCGGCGGCGATTCAGCGAGTCTCCACGCGACTGCGGCCGAAGAAACCTGCCACCCAACCTTACCAAGTCCGCCTGGGAGACAACATCGAGCTGATTGCTCGACGCTATCGAACCACGCCGGAGGCGCTCAGAACACTGAACGATATGGCAGACGGTGAGCCCGCCGCAATGACCACCATCCTGGTCCCCAAAGTCTCTCCGCTCAAAGACGAGCCGCTATCCTCGAAACCAGTGGTGGGCGTACCCGACGAAACGTTCCACTACGCGGATCGACGCCAGGTATTCTTCCGTTGCGATGGGCGCACACGGATGGACGATATTGTGGATTTCTTCCGCGTCACGAAGGAGGAAGTCGGGCGATGGAATCTCATCGATCCGCACGCCGCGCTCCATCAAGGCTTGATCCTTCAACTCTTCGCGCCGCGCGACATAGACCTCAAACAGGCGCATGTACTGAAATCGGATCAAGTGCGCGTGCTCAAAGTAGGAAGCGAAGAGTTTCTCGACCACCGGGAACGGGCCCAGGGTCGCGTTCGGTTCCGCTATCGCGTGCGATCGGGCGATAGCCTCTCTTCGCTTGCCAAGCGCTTTGGCCTGTCGGTCGGGAGCATTGCGCGAATCAACCGATTCCCTCGCTCTACCGAACTGAAAGTTGACCAAGAAATCGTGCTCTACGCCGATCCTGCGGTGGTTCCGAGCGATGTGCTTCGCGAATGGACCGATGCGGATCCCGCAAGCCAAGGTATGATGGAGTGAATTGACGTCTTCCATGTCGGAACTGCATGGTCAGGTTGACCGCGTATCACGCCGGATTCGGCTCGTGCGAGCGCTCCATGCGACCGTCTTGCTGAGCCTCGCCGGGTTTGCGCTTGCGGCGCTTGTTGTCGCGGCGGCCAAACTTCAGCTCTCGCCCTGGCACGAGCTGCCCCGGCAGGGATCGAACATCTGGCTCGGAGTCGCCGCGGCACTGCCATTCCTGGGTGGTTTGATCGGTCTCCTTCGTCCCGTTTCGAAACTGCGCGCCGCAGCGTTGATCGATCGCACACACAATCTCCACTCTCGGGTAGCCAACGCGCTTGAGTTTCAGGCGCTCCCCGAATCGGAGCGCTCGCCGTTCATGATCGCGAGCCTGCGTGATGCGATCCGGCACGCACCTCATATCCATCCCCAGCGCGCCATGCCGCTCACCATTCCTCGAGGTTTGGGTGCGTCGGTCGGAGGGTTTATGGGGCTCGTGGCGGTGTTGTTGCTCGAGGTCCCCCAGGTTGAACCGCAGCGCGCCCACGCGACCTTCACCCCGTTGCGCGTGGACGCCGAAGACTTGGAGCCCTTTGCCGCAAAGGTACAGAAGCTCGAGATGTCGCCGGAAACCCCCGAAGAGGTACGCGCCGCGGTCCGCGCGTTCAACAAGATTTTGGAAGACCTGGCCGCGCAGCGCCTTACCCGTTCAGAAGCGATTCGGCGCGTCGCGGCACTGGATCGTCGCCTCGCCGAAGGTCGAACGATGGATGTCGAGGCGCTCGAACAATCGCTTCGCGACCTTGGACGAAACCTCGAGCGATCAAAGCTGACCGAGCCAGCCTCCGAAGCGCTCCAGCAGAGCAAGCTTTCCGCGGCCGCGCGAAAACTAGAGGAGCTCGCGAAAAAGCTCAAACAAGACCCTCCTTCTCGCGCCGAACTCGATCGCTTGCGCAAGGCGCTCCGCAAAGCGTCAAAACAAACTTCACGCCCCCAAACTAAGTCGCTCGACCGGGCGCGAGAACGGGTCAATCGACTCCTCAAACGTCGACAAAAGCAAAAACTCGCGGCGCGGGAACGACGCTTGCTCAAACAGCGTCGGCGCGAACTTGAGCGGCTCCAGCGCTCGGAACAGCAACGCGCCGAACAACGCCGGCAACTTCAGCGACTCCGCCGTGAGCTCCAGCGCTCCGCAGCATCGCTGAACCAGCAAAATCCAAGCGGCGCAGCCGACGCACTCGAACGAGGAGCCGAAGATCTCAACCGTATGGCGCGGGACCAGTTGAGCGAGCAACAGCGACAAAACCTGGCTCGACAACTGCGCCAGCTTCGCGAAATGATTCGTCGCCAGCGCGGAAACCAAGGACAATCTCAAGGCAAGCAGGGTGGCCGATCAGCGCGCATGAAACGGTTTCGGCTCTCCGCCAAGGGCCGCGGCAGCCGCTTGTTGATGCCCGGCCAAGGCCAAGGGAATCAGCGCCAAGGCAATCAGGGCCAGGGCAATCAAGGCCAGGGAGGCCGCCCCGGGCAATCGCAGGGCCCCGGGCAAGGAACCAAACAAGGGGGACGCGAACCGGGCAGCGTACTCAAGCTTGGAGGCCAAGGGAGAGGGAACGCGATGCTCGAACTGCCTGGGGGTCAAATGCCAGGCGGCCAAACCGCAAACAACGGAGGACGCGGATCATCTCTCGCGCCGGGAGGCGGCGCGGGAACCGAGCACGACCCCAGCATGCTAGGCAAACCGACAAACCTCCCGACGCAAGCTCGCAACACCCGCGTCGAAGGCGATGAAGCCGAGGGTCCGTCGACCAGCGAAGTCATTCTTGGCGCAGCAGACCGCGGCTTTGCATCGAAAGCGTATCGAAAAGTGCACGCTACGTACGACGATCACGCGGAAGAGGTGCTTGAACGCGACGATATCCCGCCGGGGTATCGCTTTTATGTCCGCCGCTATTTTCAACTCATTCGGCCTCGCGAAGCCCCCCGCACGACCCAGCCTTCGCCCTGACAGAAGGTCATCGACAAGGAGAGCACACATGAACGAGTCCTCCGCAGACTCTAGCGATCGAAAAAGCCACAACGCGGCGGAGCAAGCCGTGGAACACTTCGAACGAGATATCGAGCGCGCTCGAGCCGAAATCTCGAAGGTGATTGTCGGCCAATCGGAAATCGTCGACGGGGTGCTCATCTGTCTGCTCTCTTCGGGACATGCGCTGCTCGAAGGGGTTCCCGGGCTAGGAAAGACGATGTTGGTGCGTACGCTCGCCGAGACTCTGCAGCTCGAGTTTTCGCGGATTCAGTTTACGCCCGACCTCATGCCAGCGGACATTCTCGGGACGACGGTGCTCAGCGAAGACGAGTCCGGAGGGCGCGGCTTCGAGTTTCGCCCCGGCCCAGTGTTTGCGAACATCGTGTTGGCGGACGAAGTCAACCGAGCCACGCCGAAAACGCAAAGCGCGATGCTCGAAGTCATGCAGGAGCATTCGGTCACGGTGGCGAATCGGACACACGTCCTCGACGAACCCTATTTCGTTTTGGCAACCCAGAACCCTCTGGAAATGGAGGGCACCTACCCGCTCCCCGAGGCGCAACTCGACCGATTCCTGCTCAAACTTCAGGTTCCGTTTCCCACCCACGAAGAGCTGCATCAGATCGTCGATCGCACCACCGGGGCCGCGATGCCGCATGCCCACCCTGCTCTGGACCGCACCAGAATCTTAGAAATGCGCGGCGTCGTTCGCGACGTGGCAGTGTCTCGCCACGTGCAGGATTTCGCCATTCGCGTGCTCACCGCGACGCACCCCGAGCAGCCCGCCGCCCCTGCCTCGATCCGAAGGTTTGTTCGATTCGGAGCGAGCCCGCGAGGCGTTCAAGCCACGCTGCTCGCGGCGAAAGCGCGAGCCCTGTTTGAGGGACGATTCAGCGCATCGATCGACGATGTACGGCGCATGGCCAAACCTGCTCTTCGACACCGCATCATCTTGAACTTCGAAGGCGAAGCAGAGGGCATTCATGCCGACCAGGTGCTTGACGAAGTTCTCCGCGAAACTCCAGAAACCGCATCCTAACCTTCGAAACAGCCCAACTCTGGAGGAACCCTCCGAATGCTTTCGTGGCTTCGAAAAACACGAAACCGACAAGCCCTGGCGGACGACTCGGGCGAACTTTTCGACGAGAATTTTCAGCGTCGCCTCGAATCTCTGGTCATTGCCTCGCGCCGTGCCTACCGAGGCCGCGCTCGCGCCGAACGCCGCTCGAAGAAATCAGGTAGCGGCATCGAGTTCGCCGACCATCGCGTCTACACGCCGGGCGATGACTTTCGCTACTTGGACTGGAACGTATACCGACGCACCGGCCGCCTCTTGGTTCGTCTTTTTGAGGAAGAAGAAGACCTTTCGGTGTACATCTTGCTCGATACGTCGCAATCCATGGGCTCGGACAATGCGCGCAAACTCAACTACGCGAAACGCGTCGCCGCCGCCCTCGCCTACGTAGCGCTCGCCCATCTCGATCGCGTCTCCATTCTCACCTTCAGCGATCGTATGCAGCATCGCCTCCCCCCTACCCGAGGAAAAAACCGAGTGTTCAAGGTGTTCGATTTTCTTCGACCGATCGATTCCAGCGGCCCAACCGACCTTGCCGCATCGCTCAAAACCTTCGCGGCGCAGAACAAACGCCGGGGCGTGGCGATTCTTATCAGCGACCTCTATGATCCCGCGGGCTTCGACGCAGGCATCAATACGCTTCGATACGCGCGCTTCGAGCCGTGTGTCATTCAGACGTTCGACGCCGACGCTGCCCGTCCCGATCTTCACGGCGACGCCATGCTTGTCGACACCGAAACCGGGGAGGAGCGCATGGTCACCGTCACGCCGCAGCTACTCGACCGCTACGAACGCGCGCACGTCGCGTATCGCCACGAGATAGGACGATTCTGTGCCGAGAAACAGGTTTCTTACTTTGACATGCCGATTCATGTGCCGGTGGAAGATGCGGTCCTTAGTCTTCTCCGCCGGGGAGCGTTTTTGATCTGATATGGAGCTCACGGGACTCGGCGCTACGCAGTTGCTCACCGTGCTCGGAATCGCGAGCGCGATCGCGGTGGTGCTCTATCTGTTGCGCCTCCGGCGGCGGCGGGTGTTCGTTCCCTTCGTTCGATTGTGGGATACCGTGCTCTCAGAGCAGAAATCCACGAGACTCTTTTCAAAACTCAAGCGCTGGCTCTCCTTGCTTGTCGCGCTCTGCATCATCGCGCTGCTTTCCTTCGCGCTAGGCGATCCGCGCTTCGCAGGAGCGCATCAAGACGGCCGCACCATGGTCGTGCTGATGGATACCAGCGCCTCGATGCAAGCCACCGATGTGGCTCCCTCTCGGCTGCACGCGGCGATCAAACAAGTTCAGCGTCTGATTCGCCGATTGGGCCCCGCCGACCGTATGCTGATCGCCCGCTTCGACGCGGCGGCAACACCGCTCTCGCCTCTCACCGGAGATGTCGCGGTGCTCGAACGAGCGCTTCGTGGCCTAAACGCTTCGGACGTGCCGGCCAATCTCGCAGGCGGAGTCCATCTCGCCCTCAATGTGCTCTCCGAAACATCACGCCCCGAAATCGTGATTGCATCGGATGGACAACTCCAACACGCGCACTCCGTCCGCGAACGGATCAAGCGGAGCAAAGTCCGTGTAAGCTGGATTCGGGTCGGTTCAAAATCCGAAAACTTGGGCATCACATCGTTCGGCGTGCGTCGTTACCCGCTCGACAAATCTCAAGTGGAAGCACTCATCGAAATCTGGAATCCCACGGCCAAAGAGCGCTCCGTGGAAATCACGCTGTTCGGCGATGGCAAGCCCATTGATGTGCAAACACTCCAGGTGCGCCCGGGCGAGCGACTGCGAAGATTTTTTGGAGACCTATCGGGCATCGACCGTACGCTCGAAGCGCGCCTCAGAGCTGCCGATCGCGGAAACGATCACCTCGCGGTGGACAACCGCGCCTATGCCACGCTGTCGCAGCGGCGACGCGCGCGCGTTCTCGCCGTCACCGAAGGAAACCTCTACCTACAAGCCGCGCTGTTGCTCGACGAATATCTCGACGTCGAAGAGATCGCGCCCGCCGACTATCCGAACCTCGAAAAGCAAGATGGGCTCAAACGCTTCGACGTCGTGCTCTTCGACAACTGGGTGCCGCGGTCCGCTCCTTCGCGGCCTGCGCTCTATCTTAACCCAAGCCCAAGCAGTAAATCAGACGCGTCAGCCTTTCGGCTGTTCTCCGTCCGCGGTGAAACGGTCGATCCATATTTCGCAAAGCTCAAGTCGAAGCATCCGATTTTGCGCTGGACCGCCCTCCGCGATGTGAACATTGCCCGTGCGCATCAAGTTGTCCCGGAGCCCGGCGATGATGTCATCGGCGGCGATCAAGGAACACCGCTTATTGTGTCGGGTGAGCGAGACAGCCAGCCCATGGTGGCGTTCACGTTTGATATTCGGCAAAGCGACTTGCCGTTGCGCGTAGCCTGGCCTCTGCTCTTACTCAATACCATCGATTTCTTTGTTGAAGATTCGTCCGATGACCGTTCGAGCCTGCGTACCGGGGAAACGTGGCGTATTCCTGTAAGCGCGGAGGCGACGCGCGCCAAGCTCGTACCGCCACGCGGCGATTCTCGCTTCGTTCCCGTGCAGCGCGGTCACGCCGTGCACGTGGGGACGCAAACGGGCATCTACTCCTTGCGGACCAAACGGGACCACGCCGTATTCGCAGCCAACCTCGGCGACAGCGCGGAAAGCGACATTCGACCCGTCGAGACGCTCCGCGTCGATGGCATGCGCGCGGGCGCAGTCAGCTCTGGTCGCCCAGGGCTACGAAAAGAAATCTGGCTATATCTGGTTTTCGCCGCGCTCTGCATACTCATCGTCGAATGGTTTACCTACCACCGTAGGCACACGGTATGAAACGGTTACGGATCATCACCGGCATCATCGCCATCGCGTGCGCCGGAGCGCTGGCCGGGGCGGTGCGCGAGCTTATCTCGCGTTCTGCGCTGGCTTTTGAGATGTACGGCGCGTCGTACGAAGTGCTCGCGCCGCATTGGCTCTATGCAATAACCGTCGCGCCATTTTTCTTTTGGATGACCACTTGGTCGCTCGCCGATTTGCCGCACGCCCAGCGCCTGCTTGGAGCCGCGCTGCGCACATGCCTTGTTGTCGCGCTCGCGCTCGCACTCGCCCGGCTGGCCCGCACCGACGAAACCAACCGCATCAGCGCGGCCTTGCTGGTCGACGTTTCGGATTCCATGCCGGACGAAGCCTTGGCTGAAGCCGAGCGATGGATCGACCAAGTCTACGCGCGACGCGGCGACCACGACCTGCACGTAGTCGCGTTTGCCCGAACCGCAGAGCGGCTCCAGCCACCAGACCCCGAAGGTTCCGACTCGGGAAGCCATGCAAGCCGCGATTCGGACCGCGGACCACAGGCCGACACACCGCGACTACGCCGGCTGGGCAAGCGAGGCGCCGCGACCAACCTCCAGGCAGCGGTACAGCTCGCGTACGGCCTCTTTCCGCCAAACCATCTTCGCCGCGCGGTGCTGCTCACCGATGGGCAGCAGACGAGCGGTGATATTGTCGGAGAAGCGACGCGCGCCGCGTCGCTCGGGGTGCAACTGTTTGCGCGCCCCAGCCGCGCCGGCGTCCCCCCAGAAATCGCGGTGACCGAGCTCGACGTTCCGAACGACGTCAAAGTCGGCCAACCGTTCATGGTCCGCGCACAGGTTTTCGCCAGCCGCGACGCGCGCGCCCGAATTCGCTTGTACCAAGGGGAAACCCTCAACGGGCTAGACTCGATTCGCGAGCTCGATCTGAAGAAAGGAACTCAGGAAGTAGCGTTTCGATCGATCGTTCGCGTTCCCGGCCCGGTCACCTACCGCGCAGCGCTGAAACCACTCGGCGAAGATCGATTCGCCGACAACAACTCGTTCGCCCAAAGCACCATCGTCCCCGGCCGCCCCGCGGTGCTCTACGTGGAAGGCTCGCGCCACGCCAACTATCTCGCGCGCGCGCTCGCCGCCGCCGAGCTCGACGTCGACGTGCGCTCGGGTCGTGCCATCCCTTCGAGCCTGCGGGAGATGGAACGCTTCGACTTCATGATTCTCTCCGACGTGCCCGCGGACCAGGTGTCGCCATCGCAGATCGACACCATCGAACGCTATGTCCGCGACGTAGGCGGCGGATTCTTGATGGCGGGAGGCGAGAGCGGGTTTGGGCTTGGCGGCTGGCAAGGCACCCGCATGGAGCGGCTCTTGCCCGTGCGGATGGACGGCCAGCGACGGCGCGATCAACCCACGCTCGCGCTCACGCTGGTGATCGACCGCTCGGGTTCAATGAATGGCCAAAAAATCGAGCTCGCCAAGGAAGCCGCGAAGTCTACCGCGGGGCTATTGTCGAGCGACGACTCGATCTCAGTGGTGGGGTTCGACGCGCAGCCCGAACGCATCGTGCGCATGCAGAGCGCGAGCAACCGCCTGCGCATTGCTCGCGATATCAGCCGCCTCGCGGCACGAGGGGGAACCGCCATCTTTCCCGCGCTCGACGCGGCGTACGAAGACCTTTCGGTCACCCGCGCGCGCATCAAACACGTGATTTTGCTCACCGACGGCCAGAGCCCGGAGCGCGGCATCTCCGAGCTCGTGCAAGTCATGCGCGCCGAATCGATCACCGTGTCGACGGTGGGCCTCGGCGCCGACGTCAATCGCGCGCTCTTGCAATCAGTGGCCCGCGACGGCGGCGGGCGCTCCTATTTCACCAACGACCCCCACAACGTGCCGCGCATCTTCATGAAAGAAACCTCGGCCGTAGCCCGCTCTGCCGCGGTCGAAGAATACGTCCGCGCCGTTCCCGTGGGGCGCGCAGATTTTCTCAAAGCGGTCGACGTCGGCAGCGCTCCGTTCTTGCACGGCTACGTCGCGACCCGTGAAAAGCCCGCGCCCGCGCAAGTGGTGCTGCAGAGCGAGCTATCCGAACCGCTGCTCGCTCGCTGGCGCGTGGGCCTTGGCTGGTCGCTCGCATGGACGAGCGACGTCAAAAACCGGTGGGCGGTCGAATGGGTACGCTGGCGCGGTTTTTCTCGTTTTTGGGCGCAGCTCGTCCGTGAACATATGCGGCGACGACGACGCACCCAGCTGGATATGACCGTCGCCCTGCGCGAAGGCCCAAGCCCCATGGTCCAGGCCGCCGTCAACGCCATCGACGCAAACGACCGCTTCATGAACGGCCTCGACTCCGAAGTCACCATCGATGAAGTCGGACCAACGTCAGCCCGCGCGCGCCGCGCACAGCGCAAAACCGAACCGACGCCCATGCATCAGACAGCCCCCGGTCGATACGAAGCCCGCCTCCCGCTTCCGGGCTACGGCTCGTTCGTAGTTCGCGCCACCCATCGCCGCGACGGCCGAGTCGTCGCGGAAAGCACCGCCCAGCTCGCACACCCCTACCCAACCGAATATAGCACCGTCGCGCCCGATCTTCGCCCCTTGCGCGAAGCCGTCGCGCTCTCGAACGGAACGGTCAACCCGACCACCAAAAAGCTGCTCGACGCTGGAGACGAAACCATCCGCGCTCACGAAGAGCTTTGGCCCAAGATGTTGTTCCTCGCGCTGGGCCTGTTTCTACTGGATTTGCTCTTGCGGAGAGTACGGCTGACTAACGATCAACTGCGGGTTAATCGGACGTAGGTCCTCTCCGCAGCGTTTGTCCTTCGTCACGCGGTCCAAGAAATCGTCCGGCGATTCTCCAGGCGCTCTCTCGACGCAGTGTTGCGGAAGCGTAGGTTCTTCCGCGAAGGCTGTACCCCCCACGCCCGACTGCGCGACGATGACCGACAAATACCCCTTCAGTTCCGTTTCCACGTAGCAGTAAGACGCCTGGGCGAAGCTTGTAACTACGATGACCATTTCCGGCACATTCGGCGGCTGGCCTTGCACGTAGGCGTTGCGCAAGTCTTTCCATCCGGGCCCCCTAATTGTGCGAGGCGCAGATCTTCTCGTGCCGCGGAAGACTGTCTCGGTCCCAAATACGGTGACGTCGTCGACCCCGATCGTGGACCGCGCGTTGGTACAAGTTCGATACTCCTTCGTCGCCGCCATCAACTTCAGGTAACAATAGTGAGTACCGACGGACACGTGACAGGCTGAGGCTCCAGGGAGCTTCAGCCCGTAGTAACCGAGTTTTCTGCTCGGAATGAGCAAGGGATCGCGATTCACGTTGGGCCCGCCTTCGTGCAGCTTGCTGGTCAGGTCGTCACCCCCATCAACACTGGCGACACAACCGAACGCCCCTACGGCGAGTGCTGTAGCAACCGCCAAGCACAACGGGGACCGCCGCGCAGATGACCGCCGCGCACGCGCGTATGCTTCGTGCTCGTTCGTACACCCATGAATTCCGATAGATAGCCAGTCCATCTCATCCCTCGTCGAATGTTGGCGCTCTCGCGCTCGTTGCCACGTCCCCCGCTATCGTTTCCGATCCCTCGCCGGTCGAAAACCGTGCTCTACACCACAAAACCCCTGGAATGTCCACAAAATATGTGTGTGTTCATCCGCGGTAGCACACACACCCCTGCACTTCAACACAGATCGACATCAACTTCTCTTTTTCCGTGTCCATGTTTCATGCATGTTTCCAAACAGTTACGTCCATTATCGGCGACTGAACACGTGGGCGGCGTACCCCTAGAAACCACGTAGCGCCGCATAAAACGTGACTTTTTCTTCTGGTCATTTGCACTTTTGCACAGTGAAGCTAACCTGCAGTCAGACAGTGACCGAAAGTCAGTATCTTTCACCAATGAGCCCGCTTGAACGGCCGTCATGCCGATTTCCGATCGACGAGAGCGAGAACGAGAAGCCCGACGCGCCCTGATTTTGAGCGCGGCGGAAACAGTCGTGTCGAGTCGCGGCTATGCCGCGATGACGATGGACGACGTGGCCGACGCAGCCGAACTGAGCAAAGGCACCCTCTACCTCTACTTTCAAAACAAAGACGCCCTGTGTGCGGCAGTGGCCGAGCGCAAGCTCGCCGGTTTCATTCCGGGCTTGGAGCGCGTTGTCCGGGCGGGCTCAACTGGCCTCGACCAGATTCACCGCATGATGACCCACTACGTCGAGTTCTTCGAACAGCACCCCCAAAACTTCCGTTTTTTGCTTAGCTGGATCATTCCCTCGCAGCGCCTCGACGATTCGTCGCCCAGCTTTCAAGCGTATCGCGCGCGCGTGGGCGCGGCCTATCAGCTGGCTCTCGAGAGCATCGAGCGCGGCAAACACGACGGCTCGATTCGAGAGGATGTTCCCGCGATGGTGCAAGCGCTGCAGATCTGGTCCAGCTTGATCGGCGTGCTCATTGCGCATTTCGCTCCCGACGTATTTCGTCAACGCATTCCCTTTCCCATCGACATGAGCCGCCTGCTCTCCACCCACATCCACACCGTGCTCCGCGCCCTCGCGGGGCCGAACGCGTCGATCGCCACCCCGGATACCGAATCGTGAACCGCCCACGCTCAATCGACCCCCAAGCAGCAGCCTATCTTCAGGCAGCGACGTGGCTGATCGTCGCCGTAGGCTGCGGCAAACAAGTGGCTGATGATCCTCCGCCGCTCACCGTTCCTTCGACATTCGCCTCAGGAAGCGAAGAGCCACCCGACGCGAAAGATCAAAAGCCCAATGACCGAGCCGACGATGATGAGGCGACTCGCGACAGGTCTGCCCGCACCCGTAAAGACGGCAATCTCAACGGAGATTCGCAATGGTGGACGGAGTTTGGTGACCCTCAGCTCAACGAGCTCGTTGAAGAAGCGCTCCGCAACAACCGCAGCGTGCGTGCGCGGTGGGCGCGCGTGCAGCAAGCACATCATTTCTCCCGCCAAGCGCGAGCCGCGCGATTGCCCCAGGTGGGCGCGTCGGTCGCGCTCACTCGGGCGCGCGGCATCAATGTCGCGCTCGGCAGCAGCGTAGACACCACCGTGCTCAACGCGTCGTTGCCCGTCAGCTACGAACTCAATCTCTACGGACGATTCGCACGGGAACACAACGCCACTCGACTCGAGCGCGATGCCACCCGCAGCGACCTCGAAACGCTCTCGCTGGGGCTCGCCGCCGAAGTCAGCGAAGCTTTTTTCGATCTCGTCGATGCGCGCGCGCGACAAGCACTGCTCGCCGAGCAGCTCCAGACCAACCAAACGTTCTACGAACTTGTCCGGCTTCGCTTCGAACGAGGACTCACCTCGGTCGTCGATGTACACCAGCAGCGACAGCAAGTCGCCGCGTCGAAAGCCGATCTCGCTTTGGTCGAAGGCCAAGCGGGCGTGCTCGAAAAACAGCTCGCGGTGCTGATCGGTTCAGAGCCGGGACGCAAGTTCGCCACCGCCATCGAAGGCATGCCCAAACTGGCCGGCGAGCCCCAACTCGGCGCGCCCGCCTCTGTGCTCGCTCAGCGCCCCGACATCAAGGCGATTCAGCAACGTCTCAAAGCCGCCGATCGGCGGGTTCACGCCGCCATTGGTGCGCACCTCCCCTCGCTCTCGCTGAACTTCACCCCCGGCTATCAGCGGCTCTCCGTCGACACGTCGATGGGCGATTCAACGCAAGACGGGTTTGTCTTCAGCGCCGGCGCCACCCTAAGCGCGCCGCTATTTGATGGCGTCCGCATTCCTGCCCAGATCAAACAAAACCGAGCCGTCGTGAGCGAGCTGGTCGAGCAGTATGCCGACGCAGTGTTGAACGCTTTGCTCGAAGTAGAGCGAGCGGTCGTGCTCGAGCGTCAGCAACGGACCCAGATTCGCCATCTCCACGACCAAGTGAAAATCGCGTCTGAACTATTGACCGCGTCTCGAGAACGCTATCGCACAGGCCTGAGCGACTTCTTGCCCGTGCTGACCGCCCTGCGCACCGAACAAGGCAGCCAAGTCGCGCTGCTCTCCGCGAAACGGGAGCTCATTTCGAGTCGTATTCAACTCTACCGAGCGCTCGGCGGCCGTTGGCCATCGAAACTTTCCGAGCCCGATGATTTGGGAGAACGCTCGCCATGACCCACGCCTCGCGATCCTCGAACCCACCGCCGTTCGAGCAGACCTCAGTCTCCGATCAATCGTCGATCACGGATGGGTCATCGGGCCCTCACCAGACATCGACCCACCCTTCGATTCGTCGGGCGATGATCCTCAAGGTCGTGCTCCCATTGTTTGCTGTGGTACTGGGCGCCGCGGTGACCGTCGCACTCGTGACCACCCGTCCCGAGGCCCAGCGCACTGAGGTGAAGAGCCGTGGTGTATTGGTGGATACGCTCACGGTGCGCAAACAACGACATGCGGTCGCGGTCCGCGCTCAGGGGACGGTGGTGCCCGCCGAACAAGTGGTGGTCCAGCCCGAAGTGTCGGGGCGGGTGGTGTGGCTCAGCAAGGAGCTCGTGCCGGGTGGAGAGTTCAAGAAAGGGCAGCGTCTCGCACGCGTAGACCCGCGCGATTTTGAGCTTGCACTCGAATCGAGCCGCGCAGAGGTACAGCGCGCGGAGCTCGAACTGGAGCTCGAACGAGGCCGCCAGGTCGTCGCCAAGCGGGAATGGGAAGCGTTTGGAAGCGAAACCAGCGACCCCGCGCAAGGCCGTTCGCTGGCGCTTCGCGAGCCGCAACTACGCACCGCCGAAGTTCAGCTCAAGGCGGCGCAGAGCGCACTCAAACAAGCGAGCCTGAACCTCGGACGCACCACGCTTACCGCGCCCTTCAACGCGATGGTGGTCAGCGAAAGCGCAGAGCGAGGCCAACTCGTCACCCCCCAGACCACGCTGGCCACGCTGGTCGGCACCGACCGCTACTGGGTTCAGGTGTCCATTCCGGTCGAGGCGCTTCAATCGATCGAGGTAGGGTCGACCCGTAGCGACGAACACTCAGGATCCGCCGCCCGCATCTGGCACAAAATCGGCAGTCGACGCGTCGAGCGACAGGGGCGCGTAGTGCGGTTGCTGCCCGATTTGGACACCGTGGGCAGCATGGCGCGCGTCGTGGTGGAAATCGACGATCCGCTGGGCAGAAAGGCGCCTGCGCCAGAGACCACAAAAGAAAAACAAGCTGACGGGCCGCGCGCTCCGTTGCTGCTCAACACGTTTGTGCATGTCGAAATCGACGCGCCGGCGCTCGACGATGTGATCGAGGTTCCGCGCGCCGCAGTGCAAGAAGGCAACCGCGTGCACATCATGAACGACCAACGCAAACTCGAAGTGCGCGACGTCGAAGTCGTGTGGGGAACCCCCGACGCGGTGCTGGTTCGAACCGGCCTTTCGGATGGCGAGCACGTCGTAACGACCCGCATCGCCACGCCCGTCGCGGGAATGCAGCTACGATCCTCGAGCACCAAAAAATCTACTGAGAAGACGCGATGACCCCCTCGGAGTCCGATTCAAAAGGCTCGAGCTCTGGCCCAGTCAGCTTGAGATCGACGCTTAGTTCTTCGCGAGGGCCGCTTGCCTGGATGGCGCAAAACGGTGTCGCCTCAAACGTATTGATGGCCGTGCTCATCGCCGGCGGTTTGGCGATGCTGTTCACTGGGATCAAACAGGAAGTATTTCCGGAAGTCGAACTCGACACCATCGTGGTGAACGTCGCGTACCCCGGCGCAAGCCCCGCCGAGGTCGAGCAAGGTGTAATTTTGGCCGCAGAAGAAGCTGTCCGCGGCGTCGACGGCATCAAAGAAGTTCGCTCTACCGCCAATGAAGGCGTCGGCGTGGTCGCCATCGAGCTTTTGCTCGGAGCCGACGTCGACCGCGCACTCAACGACGTAAAGAGCGCCATCGACCGAATCACGTCGTTCCCCCAAGACATCGAACGCCCCGTGATCAGCGTCGCCACAAATCGAACCAAGGTCGTTTCGCTCGTGATCTACGGCGATGAGAGCGAAGCCACCCTCCGCAAACTCGCCGACGACGCGCGCACCGATCTGCTTCAGAGCGAAGACATCACCTACGTCGATCTCAGCGGCGTTCGCCCTCTCGAAATCAGCATCGAAATCCCCCAGCAAGAACTCCGTCGTCACGGTCTCACGCTTTCCGGAGTTGCCGACACCATCCGGGCTTCGTCGCTCGAGGTACCGGCCGGAGGAGTCAAAACGCGGGGCGGAGAGATCCTCCTGCGGACGGCGGGGCGACGCGACGCAGGAACAGAATTCGGAAATATCGTGCTGTTGAGCCGACCCGACGGGACTCAGCTGCGCATCAAAGACATCGCCGATGTCCGCGATGGATTCCGCGAAGACGATCGCGCTGCATATTTCAACGGCAAGCCAGCGGCCATGGTGCAGGTCTTCCGCGTAGGCGACGAAACGCCGCTCACGGTATCCGCGGCGGTCCACGAATACGTCAAAGAAAAACAGCCGCAGCTTCCAAGCGGAATCGACATGCAGCTGTGGGGCGACCAGTCCGAAATGTACGAGGCGCGCATTCGCCTGCTCGAACGGAATGCCTACATTGGGCTCGCCCTGGTGCTAATTATCCTGGGGCTCTTTCTCGAACCCAAGCTCGCCTTCTGGGTCACCCTCGGCATTCCCATTTCGTTTGCTGGATCGTTGCTCTTCCTGCCGAGCGCCGACGTATCCATCAACATGATTTCGCTCTTTGCGTTTATCGTCACACTGGGAATGGTCGTCGACGACGCCATCGTGGTGGGCGAGGCGATCTACAAACAGCGCGCCGATGGTAAATCGCGTACCGAGGCCGCCATCGCGGGGGTTCGCGAAGTCGCGCATCCGGTCACCTTCTCCATTCTCACGACCTGCATTGCCTTTGCGCCGATGCTTTTCGTGCCTGGGGTGATGGGAAAATTTTTTCGCGTGATTCCCATCGTGGTGATCGCTGTGTTGCTCATCTCCTTGGTAGAATCGCTCGTCATTCTGCCCGCGCACCTCGCACACCGCATGCCCGCGTGGATGCGCATTGTGCTCTGGCCCTTTTTCGCGTTCATGTCGCTACTCGGCAGCGACAAAGTCGGCCAAGCGCTCGAATGGTTTATCGCGCGCGTATACCGACCCACGCTGCGGCAAGCGCTTCGCTGGCGTTACCTTACCTTCGCGATCTGCGTGGCCACCCTCGTAGCGACGCTTGGCCTGGTCGCGGGAGGACGAATCGAGTTTGCGTTCATGCCCAAAGTGGAGAGCGATGTGGTGGTGGCGCAGTTGCGCTTGCCGGTAGGCACCCCCGCCGAAGACACGTTGCATATCCAGTCACGCATGGTGGCCGAGGCAGAGCGCATCATCAAAAGGGAGCGAACGCCTGAGGGCAGCATCTCCCGCGGGATTTTTTCAGACCTCGGCGCACTGACCGCCTACGACCAGGGCCCCACCGTAGGGGTGGCCAGCTCAGGCAGCCACCTCACCACCATCATGGTGTATCTGGTTGAAAGCGACCGCCGCAATATCTCCGCCGCCAAGTTTGCTCGCGACTGGCGCAACCGCATCGGAGAAATCCCTGGAGCGGAAGCACTGACGTTTCGATACGCCACCGGCGCGAACGCAGGTTCCGCTATCGACGTCCAGCTCAGCCACCCGAACCCCGCTACCCTAGAGGGCGCAGCGATGCGTCTTGCTCAAGGCCTCGAGGGCTTTCGCGGGGTCAAAGACATCGACAGTGGAGTGAGCCCCGGCAAAGAGCAGCTCGACTTCAGCATCACCCCCGAGGGCCAAGCACGAGGCCTCACCGAAGCCGAGCTTGCTCGACAAGTACGGGCCGCATACTACGGATCGGAGGCGGTACGGCAGCAACGGGGTCGCGATGAAATCCGCGTCTATGTGCGGCGCCCCAAATCAGAGCGCGCCTCTCTCCACGATTTGGAGTCCATGGTCGTGCGCACGCCCTCGGGCGGCGAGATGCCTTTGTTTGAAGCGGCGAAGATCAAACGGGGCCGAGCCTACACCACCATCCGCCGTACCGACGGCCGACGCACCATCAGCGTCACCGCAGACATCGCGGAAGGAGAAGGAAACGCCAACCAAGTGGTGGCCTCACTGACCAAAAACGAGCTCCCCAAGCTCCTCCGTGACGTCTCGGGCCTGAGCTACAAAATGGGCGGAGAGCAGCGCGAGCAAGCCGACGCATTGGGCAGCCTTGCCGTTGGATTTGCGCTCGCTTTGTTGGTGATGGGCGGTTTGCTCGCGGTGGCGTTCCGCAGCTATGTGCAGCCACTCTTGGTCATGACCGCGATTCCTTTTGGAGTCGTGGGAGCGATTTGGGGGCACGCCATCATGAACTTCGACTTGAGCATCATGAGCATGATGGGCATCGTGGCGCTTTCCGGCGTCGTGGTGAACGATTCGCTGATCCTAATCGTGGCAGTCAACCGCTATCGGGAGGAGAAGAAACCGATTTGGGAAGCCGTCATGGCGGGCGGAGTGCGACGTTTTCGACCGATTCTGCTCACATCGCTCACCACTTTTTTTGGCTTGGTCCCCATGATTGTCGAGACGTCGGTGCAAGCCCGTTTCTTGATTCCCATGGCCATCTCGCTCGCGTTTGGCGTCATCTTCGGGACGGTGATTCTCTTGGTCCTGGTTCCCGCCACCTATCTCATGCTTGAAGACATTCGCTGGGTCGGACGGTACATCGCCGCACGATTACAGGGCGCGCCCGCGCCGCTACGCCTTCATTCCGAACGCCCGCCGCCCATCGAGTCGCCGCGCCCCCTGGCCGACGCGGCCGAATGATCGCATAAGCAAACACATGCAATCGATGCGCGCGCGATGGGCGTTTGCCATCAAAACGGGTAGCTGGCCGAAGCTCTTTGTCCCCACCGCGCTCGGGCAATGCCTCGGCGCAGCCCACCTCGGACGCATCGACATAGCTCCCGCGCTAGCTGGTATCGCCTTCACCCTGATGCCCACCCTCGCCATCGTACTACTCAACGATTGGGGCGACCGCGCTGTCGACCGGAAAAAGCGCGTGCTGTTTCCGCACTCGGGCTCGAAAAAAACGATTCACGATGGGATTCTCCCCGCGGCTCGCGTGCTTTGGGTCGGTCTCGCAGCAGCCGCCGGCACCCTGCTGGCTGCCTACACACTCGAACATTGGCTCGGGCGTCCCTCGCTCACCGGAATAGCTGTGCTTGGGCTCGCGTTGTTCTGGGCCTATACCTTCCCTCCCATCAAGCTCAACTATCGCGGTGGTGGAGAGTTGCTCGAAGCGATCGGCGTGGGATTTGTCCTGCCGTGGTTCCACGCATACGTCCAAGGCGGGCTCGGCGCGGAATCGATCCTCTGGCTGCCACGCGCCTGGGCGGTGCTGCCGGGTTTTGTGTTGCTGAGCTTTTCATCCGCCGTGGCAAGTGGACTAAGCGACGAAGTTTCGGACAAAAAAGGCGGAAAACGCACTTTTGTGACCGCGCTGGGCAACCCCCAAGCGCGCCGCCTCTGCGAACTGAGCGCGGCCGTAGGAATCGCGGCCTGGATCTTCGCCGGGATATGCTCAGAGCGAGCACCACTCGCGGCATGTGCCGTCGCCGGTTGCGTAAGCGCGCTTCACCTCATCAAAGTAGTGCGCGAAAGCCCGTCCGCAATCACCGGCGCATTTCCCCATCACAAGACATACAAAACACACCTCCATCGCGCGATCTGGCGCGGCGGAACCTGGCTCGCTGCGCTCGTGCTGGCATACAATCTATTGTGAGGATTTGGCCGTCTGTTTTTCTTAGGGTCTGGCACCCAGACCCTCTCGTCGGGGTACGACCCCGCCGATTCACCCAAACTCCCCCGCCAGGAGGCACGTGACCTGGTTTCGTTAGGGAGAATTGCGGGAGATGGTTCGAGTTGTTGTCGTCGCCTGCACGCAGTCTTGTCCTAAACGATGAAGCACAACGCGACCGGGGCCCCGCCGCAACGCGGTGGGGACGGCCGCAAACGCGGCCGGCGGCGGGTGGGGGGCCCCGCGGAATCGTATTCCGCGGGGGGAGGGGCTGCGGCCAGCCCCTCCGAAAACTTAGATCCAGTCGATGGGGCCGGCGCCTTCTCGCAACACCACGGCCTCATTTTCGCACAGGTCGATGACCGTCGATGGCTCGAGACCCCCATCGCCCGCATCCAGACACAGCTCAGCGCGCGCATAGCGTTTGGCGAGTTCATCGGGGTCGCTGATCGGTTCACCCTCCCACGACGCCGATGTTGAAACGATGGGTCGCCCAAGCTCGCGCACCAAACTCAACGCCACCTCATGGTGGGGTACGCGAATACCCACCGTGCGTCGCTTCCGCATGAGCACCCGAGGCACCTCGCGTGTGGCAGGAAGCACGAAAGTGTACGGCCCAGGCAGCAGGCGGCGCATGACCCGATACGCGGAATCGCTGACGATCGCATACTTCGCAATGTCGCCGAGGTCAGGACAGACGAAGCCAACCGGATGATCCGATTTGATGCCTTTGAGGCGGTATACCTTTTCGATCGCTCGCTTTTGACGAATGTCGCACCCCACCCCGTAAACCGTGTCGGTCGGATACACCACCACCCCACCACGCTCGAGTACGTCCACCGCACGCGCGATCTTCCTCGGCTCAGGATGCGTAGGATGAATCGCTAGCCGCATGGCTTGCTATCGCTCGCCTCGTGCGTGCACCATTTTTCGCGGGCTGCCATCTTCGAACAGCACCAGCACAGAGTTCGGAAGATGCACCTCTCTCACCTGCCCCACCCCAAATTTGGAGTGCACGAGCCAATCTCCAACCTGATAGGTATGGCGCATATTGTATTGCTCCGCGGACACCCGCGCGGAAGCAACCTCGTCCGCAGGAAGCGCCAATTTCGAGCGACCACGCGCGCGTTTTGTTTTTGTGGAGGCTTTGCGCTTGGAAGCGCTCGAAACGACGGGAGCCGACTCTTCAACCCGAGCCAAATGGCTCACTTTCGTTCTCGCGGCGCGAAACACCGTCGCCTGCGGTTCACATACCAGCACTTCTTCCACAACCGAGGGACGCCCTTCTCGAAAGCACGTCTCCGAGTACGCATGCGCCGCACTGACAATGTCGACCAAACGTTCCGCGCGCGCCAACTCTTCTGGGCCCTCGCCAAGCGCAGGAATGGCCACGCGCTCCACCGAGCGCTGAGCGACGAACGAAAGCAACCCGAATACGCTCGCTCGCAATAGCTCACGATTCGGCGCGGGCTGTCGATTCTCTCCTGGCTCGGGCGGCCGCGTGGCGCACCACGCCAGGAAGTCACAATGGAGCCGGCCCGGGTGGACGCGACAAACCCCTGGCACCGGAAGCGTTCCCCCCGTGATTCGGCGAATCTCTTTGTCGAGCGCGGCCTGTAGCCCGTCTCCGTACGCGTGACGCAAATCACGATCGGCCCCGGGCCCGGGCCATAGCTGCATATCGGCAGCTCCGTCATGCGCAATCGCGCCGACCCGGCGTTTCGACGGGAGCTCGTACGCGGATTTTCGAAGAAGGATCACATCCATGCGCGACTCCTAGCATACGAGCGACGTCCACGCGCATGCATGGCTCATTCCGCCCATTCGCGCACTACCCAGTCGCCAGAGATTGCGCTAGGGACACCCCGTGAGCTCAGCCGAATCTTCTCCTAGTCCCGAACCGTTCGTTCTGGTGACCGTCTTGCTCGACGGTGCAGCGCGACCCGCCGCGGTCACCAGAAGCCACGGGAACGCGCTTGAGCGCGCCATCAACGCCACCGCCTCGCAAGCGGTCGCAGGGTTGGACCTCGTCGAAATGCCCATTCAACCGGCTGTGTTCGATGCGCTCAGAAAAGCACTATCGCTCGACGCCGAAACAGTGGGCCTCTACGACTTGTTCCCAATCGCACCCCAAGTCGACGAGACGGTCCGCAAGGTGGCGGGCCAATTTCTCGCCGCCGAGGCCATTTGGACGCTCGAAGAGCAAGGTCAGCTCGGTGGAGTACCCATCAATATCACCCTCGAGCTACCCGGCGGTTGGAACAAGGACCCTCGCAAAGTCCATGAGCGACTGGTTCAGGCCGGTGCGCTTGAGCTCTCCCCAAGCGCTGTGGCCACGTTCAACTCGGTAAAGTCGGCTTGGGATGCCTCCACCGAAAACGCCTAGCGTTCGATAAGGCTTGAGGCGTGCGACGCAGGTACGCACGCGCTGAACTGGCAAGTACGATTCGACAACGCAAACCTCGGCGCCAGAGCGGCCATGCTCACGGGAGAAATCCTCCATTACGACTGCCGCTTAGTCCATTCGTCGACGAATTCCCAATCCGCGATGAGGCCTTTTCGGATGAGCAGGGTAAGCAGTGTGGCAAAGAGCGCCTCCCAACGTTCGTCGGGCAAGATGTCGGAAACGTCGGCTCCCTGGGCTCGCGCCAGCAACGCGCCGACCAAATCTGACGCGGTAAGCGACTGATTGCCTTCGTCCTCTTCCGTCGCCTCATTTTCTTTGGTGGGGGCAGGCAACCGGACTTGAGTCCCATCGAGCAAGGTAAGCGTGATCATCCTTGGCTTCTCGCTCGGGGGAGCGCTCGGTTCTTTCGCCAAACTGGCCTCAGGGGGTGGAGGCTCGGTCCTTTGGGCACGTCGCGGCGGAGCCGACTTGGGTTTCGCGCCAAAGTAGTACACGCGCACCGCGTTCCGGATATCTGCGGGAGGCGCGACCATAGGCCGAACTGGCATTCCGGTGAGCTCCTCAAGCTGAGCAAGCACGTCGTCGCTCGTCGGATCGACCATCGCCACGAACAGTGTGTTCCCTGCGCGACGTACCGAACGCACGTACACCGGAATCACCCCGTGTTGATCCGCAAGCTCGGCTGGGATCAAATTCAACAGCTCGCGAGAAAACTCGATGCGATTGAGCGACACCCAGGGAAGGGAAAACTGATTCGACAGCACTTGGGTGAGCTGGACCTCGTCCAGGATTCCCGTCGCAACCAGCTCTTCACCAAGTTTGCGACCGGATTTGCCTTGCGCTTCGAGCGCAGATTCGACCTGTTGCTCGGTGACCAGCCCTGCTTTCACCAACATATCGCCGAGTCGCGGACGATTCTCCACGTCTCCATGGTACCCGCCTGCTCGTCTATTGGGAACCAATCAACACGAGAACAGTGACCCATCGAACCGTGATCAAACGGACTATGGCCAACGAACTTCGAGGCGCTTCATCTTTCGCCACAAGGTAGTCGAGCTCAGGCCCAGGACTTCAGCCGCGCGCTCTTTGTTGCCGTCCACTTCCCGCAACACATGTTCGATCGCCTCTCGTTCGGCTCCGTCCACCACATCCTGAAGCGACCGGCCGGACCCTGCTCCAGGGGCGCTCGCCGGTCCGCGCATCTCCGGAGGCACGACGTCATCCAAATGAATCACCCCGTCGATCGCGAGGGCAACACCCTGCTCGATCAAGTTTTCTAGCTCTCGAACGTTCCCTGGGAAGTCATACCGCCCCAAATATTCGAGCACGCCATCCCCAAGGCGCGCCTTGCGTCGCATCTTGTGGCCATATTTGTGCAGAAAGTGCTCCACAAGAGGTGGAATATCCTCGCGCCGCTCCCGCAGCGGCGGAAGAATAAATCGAGCGACATTCAGACGGTAGTAGAGGTCCTCCCGAAACTGCTTCTCCGCAATCATCTGTTTGAGATCGCGGTTGGTCGCGGCAATGATGCGAACGTCCACATGGATGGGTTTGTTGTCGCCGATGCGACGAATCTCTCCTTCTTGAATCGCGCGAAGCAGCTTTGCCTGGAACACCAGCGGCGTTTCCGCAATCTCATCGAAGAAGAACGTGCCTCCATTGGCTTCCTCGAAGAGGCCCTTTCGCGACGATACGGCGCCGGTAAACGACCCCCGGGCATGGCCAAAAAGTTCGCTTTCGAGGAGCGTTTCGGTGATCGCCGCGCAATTCACGGGAACGAACGGCCGATCTGAACGTGGTGAGTTGGCGTGAATCGCCTTGGCCACCAGCTCTTTTCCGGTACCACTCTCCCCAGTGATGAGCACCGTGGCGTCGGTTGGAGCAAAGCGAACGGTACGACTGAGCACGTCGCGAATCGCCTGGGAACGGCCGATGATGTTCTCGAAATGGTACCGCTCACGAAACTCGGCCGCCATGACCGACACCTCGCCCGCCAGCTTCCGCTTTTCGACCGCCTTCTGCACTTTGACGAGGAGCTCTTCTTCCGCGAAAGGCTTCTGAATGTAGTCGTAGGCTCCGATGCGCATGGCCTCGACCGCGCTCTCGATCGTCCCGTACGCGGTCATCACGATCACTTCCGTCAGCGGCGCGTTTTCGCGCACGTGCCGCAACACTGCGATGCCGTCGGTCGCGCCCATCTTCAGGTCCGTGAGCACAAGGTCGTACATGTCGGCTTCAATTCGCTCGCAAGCTTCGTCGCCGTCCTGTGCTTGAACCACGTCGTGACCGCCGCCACGAAGCATCATCGCCAACGTGGTGCGCATGTTGGGTTGGTCGTCCGCTATAAGAATTTTAGCCATCGCCCACCGACCATCCGATGCCCGCAATGATGGGCCCATCCCATGGAACAAGCCGCGCCGCTATCGCCCATCGCACGGAACGGATGATTATCGCCGGTTTGAGTCCCGAATCCAAGAGCGGCGCGTCAACCTCAGTGGTTTTCGCCGACGCACGGTCTGAGAAATCGCTCACGCGAACACCTGGCGCACTGCGCGCGCTACAGGTTCCCTCCATTCACCTGGAAAAATCAAACGAGGGCGAGCGATTTCCTTGTTCCGAAGTTCGCCAAGAAGAAACGATTCTCCTCCGAGCCGGCGCGCCGGCAGATCGCGCAGAAGCACCCAAAGCCCCTCGGGGGACCTCCCCTCAGGCTCGACGAACGGAACATCGGTCGCGACATCGAGCTCAACTCCGAGCGGTGGATCGGTCGACAGAGTCGTCGAATCCACACCTACCGCGGATTGGGCTGCGTGAAGCGCTTTGGACCAAAGGTGCTTTTGATCGCGCGGAAGCGCGATCGTTTTCGGCAGCCCACGATTCTGGGCCCGCCTCGCCAACTCGCTCAGCGCCGAATCGGCGGCGCGCGACCAGGCGGCAAACGCATTGAGCATCACCGCGTCGTCCAAGTCCAAATAGGCGCCCACGCTCACAGTGTCGCCCCGCGCCGCCAAACGCATCGCGGGCGGTGTCGCCTCGGGCGGACGTCCATCTCTCACCATATGCGTGACCCGTCGAAATAGTGCCCGAATCAGAACTTCGGCCGCGCGGGTCGTCTTGTGGTGATACACCTGCTGGTACATGAAGTTTCGCCCCAGAAAAAACGCCTCGACCGGTGGCAGCCCTTTTCTCCCCTCGACGGCAAGCACCCATTCTCCGTCGATGTTGCCGAAACTAAACGCCTGGAGGAGCCAGTCGAGATCGTAGAGCCCGTAGCGAACTCCGGTCATGTGGCTATCGCGAAGCAAGTAGTCCGCGCGATCCACATCCAGCACGCCACTCACCGCACGCGACAAGTAGCCGAGGGGCGCACGCCCCGCCAGGAGGTCAACGACCCGCTCTGCCCGACCCCGCGACGACCGTTCGAGCGCTTGGTGCACCTCCGTACCCGAGTCGGAAATAAGCTCCGCGGTCCACGTTTCGTGATGGCGAGCGCCGGGCATCGCGTCCTCGAATAGATGCGAGAACGGCCCGTGGCCAAGATCATGGAGTAGCGCGGCGCTAAGAGCGTCGTGGGCCGCCTGATGGTCCATCCGAGCGTCGGGCGGAAGGTCGGTTTCTCTCGCGCGAATTCGTTGCTGAAGCCGCACCATCACGTACGCCGCGCCGACCGCGTGCGCAAAACGCGAATGCTCCGCGCCTGGAAACGCAAACGATGTAAATCCAAGCTGACGCACGCGACGAAGTCGTTGCACCTCGCGCGTGCGCAGCAAAGACGATATGAGCGAGTCGTCGGCGCCGTCAAACGCCATCAGCCCGTGAACCGGGTCCCGAAGAATCACGACAGCCCGCGTTCAAGAACCGAACACAAACTCATCCGGCTGACTTCAGATTCTCCGCCACAAAGTCCCAATTCACGAGTTTCTCAAGAAACACTTTGAGGAATGCGCCGCGGTCATTGCGATAGTCGATGTAGTAAGCGTGCTCCCAAACGTCGGTCGTGAGCAACGGAGTGGCCGAGCTCGTAAGCGGCGTTTCGGCATTCGAAGTTTTCACGATTTTGGCCTTGCCCTGATCGAGGACCAGCCAAACCCATCCCGACCCGAATTGCCCTGCGCCGTCCTTGAGCCATTGCGCCCGAAACGCATCCACGCTTCCGAAATCACGCTCCAGCAAGCTCGCCACGTCCCCGGATGGATCGCCGCCGCCCCCGGGTTTGATGCTCTTCCAGAAGAACGAGTGGTTCCACACTTGGGCGGCGTTGTTGAAGTTGCCGCCACTCGCGGAGCGAATGAAATCCTCGAGGCTCTTGCTCGCGTCCGGGGTGCCTTCCACCGCCGCCTTGAGCTTCTTCATATAGCCCTGGTGGTGCTTTTCGTAGTGGAAGTTGAGCGTTTCCTCGCTCATCGCGGGAGCGAGGGCGTCTTTGCTATACGGTAGCGACGGGACTTCAAAATCCATGATTCGGCTCCTTGCCTTCGTGTGTCGTTGCCTTTGGGTACGTGCTTTCCCAGGGGGTGCACTGCGAACTGATTGGCGTGTGCAGCCGGTTTATAGTGCGAGGTGCTAGGGGGCAGCAAGACCCGCGGGTGAGTTTCTCAATCCCACATTGGTCCCGCGCGCTCGTCGCCCACGGTATCGCGCGGTACAGTCTGCCCCGTGCCCAAACACGCATACCTGGTCGCCGTTGCGCTCTGCACGGTCACCCTCCTCAGAACTTCAGGCGTCGCCCAGTCACCGGGCAACCGACAACACGACGGGCCCCAATCAGAGCGCCTGCGCGAGCTCACAGGCGAGATACGGAGCCTCGTTCGCAACGCCTCGTTCGACAACAGCATCGGAGTTTCAGTCCTCGACACCGCCACCGGCCAGGCTTTGTTCGCCCACAATTCCTCAAAGGGGTTCAATCCCGCCTCCAATATGAAAGTGCTCACTGCCGCCGCCGCGCTGGTTGCCCTCGGACCAGAATTCCGAGCGCGTACCGGACTCTACGGTCGGGTGGAAGGCGGCCAAGTCCAGACCTTGGTCTTGAAGGGATTCGGCGACCCCACGCTCTCCACCAGCGCACTGGTGGAGCTGGCTCAATCCGCCGCCGATCGCGGCGTGCGCGCCGTGGAGCAAGTCTACGTAGACGGGGGCTATTTCGACGACCAAACCTTGCCTCCCGCATTCGAACAGCAACCGAACGAAGTTGCACCGTTTCGTTCAGCCGTCGCCGCCGTCAGCGTTGACCGTAGCTCCTATCTATTGCACGTGCTCCCTGGGGCCGAAGCGGGGCACAAAGCGATTGTCCGACTCGCTGCCCCCGGATACTTCGAGTTGGACAACCAGCTCAATACCGCGACCGGCGCGCCAAAAGTCATTGCGATTCAGCGCGCCACACCGCGCGGGACCATGACGCTGAGCCTACGCGGGTCGGTTCCCCCGGGGTCGCTGGCAGTATCGTATCGACGCCGGGTCGAAGACCCGCTCGCGCACGCCGCACATGCGCTCACAGCCGCGCTTTCGAGAGCTGGTATCCGCGGACCGCGCCGCGTCGTGAACCCTTCCGCGGCAAACCATGCGGTCCCAAACAATCTGCCACTGCTTGCGTCCCGACGTTCGCCGCGGCTCGCCCAAATGCTCTACGAGCTCGGCAAACGAAGCGACAACTACTACGCCGAGATGACGCTAAAAATCATGGGCGCCGAACGCAAAAAACCTGGCTCATCGCGCGGCGGGCTCGAAACCGTCCGCGCTTTGCTCAAAACCGCCGACGCGTCATCCAACGCCAACGCATTCGTCAACGGCTCCGGGCTCTTCGAAGGCAATCGAATCGCCCCGGCGACAGTGACCAAACTCCTCCGCTATATGTACCGCCATTCCGGCTACCGCGCGGAGTTCGTGTCCCACCTGTCCGTCGGCGGAATCGATGGCACGCTCAAGCGACGATTCAAAGACCTTGCTCCTCCGCGGTCGGTGCGCGCAAAGACCGGCACCCTAAACGACGTCATCGCGCTCTCAGGATACGCCCTCGGACGCGCTCCGAACGACGCGCTCGCGTTCAGCATCCTCATCAATGGAGCCAAAGGCCGCCACGGCCCTGCCCGCGCACTCTGCGACGCCATCGCCGCGGCCCTCGTTCGCCATCTTCACGAACCCTCCCGTGGGAGAAGCCAAACTTAGCATCTGCTGCAAAGTTGTCGCCACAGTTAACGCCCAAGCTTCACGTACCTGACGCTTTGTGTTTTTCTTCCGCCCCAATACGCTCGACCAATCCATTTTTGAGCAAGTCAACCACGAAAACGAATATCGCCTGCCAAAGACCTTCCGATCGACCGATGTCGTCATCGATATCGGCGCTCATATCGGATCGTTCGCGCACGCGGTTCTCAAGCGCGGGGCCGGCCACGTGTATGCTTTCGAACCCGACCCTGAGAGCTTCGAGCTGGCCCATCGCAACAACACCCTCGATCAACGCAAGCAGGCACTGCTCTAGAGCGCTGATCAGTTTGCCTGAGGGTCTGGCACCCAGACCCTCTCGTCGGGGTACGACCCCGACGATTCACCCAAGCTCCCCCGCCAGGAGGCACGTGACATGGTTGCCGGGGAGTTCGTCGGATGTCTTTGCGCTGCGTGATTTCGATCGACCACACTGACCACTGCACTGCCAAGCAGTGATCAGATTGGTTGACTGCAGCTCAAGTCGCATCCCATAGAGCAGTGGAATTTTGAGTCTGAGCTTGAGCGCCCCGGCAGCGCAGCCCGGATGACGCACGAATAGTGCTTCGTCCGGGCGAGCAGGGGAGGTAAGCCAAGATCAGGCCAAAAGGCCACTGCTCTTAGCGTTTGATGGCGACGCGGCCGGTATGATCAAGCCGATTAAGCAGCAACGAGATACCGTGCTCGGCAAAGTATTCGTCCACCGCGCGACGGGCGCCCTGCCAGTGCCCGTAGTCGTCGAGAATCAGCACGCCGCCGGACACCAGCTTCGGGTAGAGGTGAATCAGCTCGTGGCGCGTGGATTCATACCAGTCGGTGTCGAGCCGCAAGACCGCAATGCGTTCGGGAACCGTCTCCGGAATCGTGTCTTCGACTTTGCCGGCTACGAACACCACGTGCTCGCTCGGATATCCCGTCGAGGCCATGTTGCGCTCGACCTCGTCGATCCCCGAATAGCACCACTCACTCCCCGCGCCGCGGCGAAGCGCGTTCCATTTCGTGGCCGCGGTTTCCCCGCGATAGTCGACGTCGAGCGAAGAAGGCTCGGGCAACCCTTCGTAGGTATCGTAGAGATAGAGTTTGCGCGATGTGTCGCCGTGCGATTTTAGGGTCAGCGCGGCGTTCATTGAACTCCCCCCGCGCCACACCCCGCATTCGACGAAGTCGCCAGGCACGCCCGCCCGCGATACGTAATCGACCGCCTGATAGAGCCCGAACATCCGTTCAAAACTCGTCATCGTGTAGGGCTTCGCAGCCTCCCAGATGTTCGCGAACTCGGGATATGACCGCAGCTCGTCTCGAGCTTTGTCGACCACATCGAGATTGGCCGGTGCCAACACCTTTCGCGCCACTTTGGCCAAGTCTTTGCGTGCTCGCGTCCGTAACCGTGTGAATTGCGTTTCGTTCATGGGAAAATCGGCCCAGTTTGCAGGGCACGCTAGCCTGCATCCTCCGTTGAGCACTGGCAAGCGGCGTATCTGTTGACCCGCCCCTCCCGAGCCTCACTAGGAACGGTTTTGTGCAAAGTAGCGGCAGCTCGATCCGCTTGAGCGAAGCGATTCTTACGGTAGGGGTGAAGATTGGTGGACCGAGTTCAC
>JANQQS010000116.1 GCA_028284955.1 Myxococcota bacterium
TCTTGGCGGGGGAGTTTGGGTGAATGGCTGGGATCGTATCCCAGCCAGAGGGTCTGGGTGCCAGACCTTCAAATTAAACAGCCCAGACCTTCAATCAGAATCAGGGAACTGTTCCAGACAGTCCATATACCCAAGCGCCACCAGCTGACGACAAAGCGTCGAGTCCATCTCTTCCTTGGCCTGGTGGCTCTTCTTTGTACCGCCGCCGAGCAGCCATCGGCCGCGATCGGTGGCGCCCAAAAACTGACCGCTAAGCACCCGCAAGTAACGCATCGCGATGGAATTTTTTCGCCCATCGAGCTCGGTCTGTTCTTTGGGATCTTGGCCGAGATCGAACATCGTGTAGGTAAGATTGGCACGAATAATGAGCTTGTAGTCACCCGCGCGAATGACGCGGCGGTTGTCTTGAAACTCGCTGAACGCGACGAACGGTCCGCGAGGCGGTTGCCCCGTCACGTGGCCCATCAGGCTGCGCCCTTCAAACTCCGCGGGCACGTCGACACCCGTCGCCTCGAGAACGGTAGGCCCGATGTGCATGGTACTCACTACGTCGGTAACTCGCTGACCTTCCGCAATACCCTTGGGCCATCGAACGATCAGTGGCACATGCAGAAGCTCTTGGTACACCGAATGGCCGTGGCCCCATGAGCCGTGATCTTCCAATTCCTCACCGTGGTCTGAGGTCACCACGATGATGGTGTTGTCTGCGAGTCCAAGCGATTCGAGCTTCGCCAAAAACTTTTTGAACTCGGAGTCGTGATAGCTGATCTCGCCATCGTAGAGCGCTTCGAGGCGCTTCTTGTCACTCTCCGTAAACACTACTTTGGGGGGATTTCGCTTCGCGTCTTCGAGCAAAAGATGAGTGCGCCGATTTTTGATCTGCCCGTCATAGTCGTCTCGGTCGTCATAGAGTTTGAGAAACTTATCTGGCGGATCGTAGGGCACATGCGGATCGATCGTCTGGATGTACGCAAAGAAACGCTCGTCTTTGTGCTGCTCGATCCACGTCGCGGCTTCTCCGAATACGTTGCTCGCGTTGGTGTTCTTTCGTTCGCGAATATAGTTCGTGTAGTGGTGCCACCCTTGCTTGAAGCCAAAGGCATCGGACACGTAGCCGTTGGCGATGAAGCTCGCGGTTTGAAACCCAGCTTTTTGGTACACCTCTCCCAACGTGAGCACGCTTTCGGGCAGCTTCGAGCGATCGCCTTGAGTCTGATGCGTGCTCGGGTGCAAAGAAGTCAACATGCTGGCGCAGGCAGGTTTGGTCCAGTTCTCCGGAGATTGCGCGTTTTCAAATACTACTCCGGCACGCGCAACTTCATTGAGCGCGGGGGTGCGCACGCGGGTCTGGCGCCGATACGGTTTGAGTTTGTCGGCGCGTAGTGTATCGATGACCAGCACGATGACGTTCTTGGCCGGCGCCTCCGGGGGGCGCGCTTTGTGAGGGGGCACTTCGACGCGAACGTCGCTCCAGATTGCAGCGTCGCGGCGTGCGCCCATCTTACTTCTCGGCTCTACTACTAGACTGAGTCGCACGACGCGCCCAGCAAACGGCGCGAGCGAAACTTGCGACAGACCACCACCATCGGTCACCAGCTGAGAAAAAAGCTCAGCCGCCGCACCGACACTTGGATCGACTCGAACCTTCGCGGTAAGTTGGTTGCTCGTTTCGGTCGCTGGCGATACTCGGAACGTGAGTTTCGCGTTCGATGGCACTTCAAAGTGAAAGCTCGCCTGGCTCGCCTCGGGAAGACGAATTCCTTGGCGGTTCTCCCTCCCTTGTTTCACCTCGGAGACGAGTTCAGGGGCAAGTTCGTCGCTCTTCGATGCGCCTTCGGGCGCAATATGCATCGCAGAAATCGCGAACGAAACATCGTCTCGGCCAACTTTCCGGGTCGCGTCGCCGCGCAGCAGCAAATAGTTTTCGCCCTTCCGTATGCTCGCTTCAGGCGCCGCGATATCTACCGTCCGAAAGCCATCGTCGCCTTCACCAGGAGCCACCGCCGCGCCTTCGAGCTCGTTCCCATTGAGAAAGGCCATCAAGCGCGTAGCTCCGATCGGCTTGACGCGCATGCGCAACCGAAGCGCCGTAGGCTGTTCCACAGGAAAGTAGATACGACCCATCTTGCCGAACTGAGAATAGGCTACCGATTGGTCTCGGCCGTCGCTTGCGAACCCGCTGTTCCAGTTTCCGTTGGTGTATTTCAAACGCGCGGTCGTCCCAAAACGAATGCGCAACCCTTGGTGGTCAAAGTCCGCCAAATGAGCCAGCGCCACCAAGTCGAGGTGGGTATGCCGTTGCGAGCTGGAAGGCGGTTGGGCGACGGGAGTATCGCTCGGAGTCGCCTTGGGTTCATTTGTTTCTTGCGTGGTTTCCTTCGCTGAGCTTTTGTCCGCGTCTTTGCCTTCAGGGCAGCCGGCAAGAGCCAACCCCGCGACCATCAGCGAAACGCGTCTTAGTGAAACGCGTCTCAGTGAAACGCGTCTTAGTAAAACACCAGGCCATGGAATACGCCGAAGAAGCTGCATCGACAGCGCGCTATCACGCGCCCTTTAAACACGCAACACGCTCATCTCGCAGTGGTTGGCGCAGCCGCCACGAGGGCTTGCGCCTGGAGCGCTGGTTTTCCTTGCTCGTCCCACAGCCCGTAGCTCCGTTTGCCACCGCGGCCAAGGTCCCAATACACCGAACCGATGTCGTGGCGGGCGAACGCGTCCATCGCATCGCGCAGAAAAGCTCCCGCTCCCGATACATCGCGCCGTACGCCAAACTCGGTGATGATCGCCGGCATCTCGAGCCGAGCAGCATCGCGTGCAATTTGCTGCACGTGACGCTCGATCATCGCGCGGTCGCCGTAGTAGCCAAGCCCGAGCTCGATCGAAGGTGGATAAAAATGCGGCGCGTAGGCCAATCGATCACGCTGCGGTCGGCCTAAGCGCGTTCCGATGCCAAGGTTTACGGCTGACGCCGGCGGAACAAGGATCCAGGGCTTGGGGTCGCCTTCGCGAATCGCATCGATCCAGAGCTCGTAGGTCGGCGTGATCGAGCGTTCAAACTCAGCCGGCGTTTTCGACCCCCAAAACGGCTCGTTGATCAGCTCGTAGCCGAGCACGTCGACCCGACGCAGCCATCGCGCGGTGGTGTTCCACGCGCCCGCGAGCGCGCCGATGAGCCGCTCTTCGGTCCACAGGCAATCAAACGCCCGCACGACGGAAGGGTCGAAGTAGTGCAAAAACCAGCCTTGCCGACGGCGACGAAATCTCTCGCACAGCGCGTCGTCGACGGTCCACCGCGGCGCGCCCACGAACCCAAACGATGCGCCATATACGTCTTGGTGCATGTCGATGATCACCTGCAGACCCGCGCGATTGGCTTGCTCGAGCTTGGCACATACCGCGTCGAGATAAGCTTGATCGTATTGCCCGGGCTCGGGTTCAATGGCGTCCCAAAACACCAGCCACCGAATGGTGTTCAGACCGAGCTCATGGTTCAGGCGAAGAAAATCGTCGTAGCCATAGGCGCACAGTCGGCTTGCGCAGCGCTTGGATTCGCCAGAAACGCTAACTCCTCGAACGCCGGAAAACGCAGAGTGATGCATCTCAGAGCAAACCCAGTTCGAGCAGTGCATCCTCGCTCATGCGGTCTTTAGTCCACGGCGGATCCCACACCAGCTTGACGTGGGCCCGCGTCACGCCTTCCGCTTTCGCTGCGTTGTTCGCGACCTCTTGCACCAGCATGCCGGCCACAGGGCAAGCCGGGGCGGTCAACGTCATCTCGATCTCGACTTCGCCCGAAGCATCGACGTGAATGCCGTAAATCAAGCCGAGGTCGTACACGTTCAGCGGAATCTCGGGATCGTAAACCGTGCGAATCGCGGCCACAACGTGGCCTTCAATGTCCTCGAGCGAAAGATCGGATGGCGGAGATTCGCATCCTTCCGCGAACGCTTCGTCAGCCGAAGGGTCAACGTTCCCGCCCGTCGCGGGTTGGCCTGCGATAGGGAGGCCCACGCGCGCTTTGGGCGCGGGGGCAATCTTATTCACTTTGAGATGTTCGATGTCGTCGGGCATCGGAGATGCGCTAGCTGAACATCTTGGTGATGCGGTGCAACGCGCGCACCAAGACGTCGAAATCTTCAGGGCGGGAATACAAGCCAATCGACGCGCGAGCCATGCCGGTCACGCCGTAGCGCTGCATGAGCGGCTGCGCGCAATGGTGCCCGGTGCGCAGCGCGATACCGTGAGCATCGAGCAAGGTGCCCATGTCGTGGGTGTGTACGCCGTCGATGGCAAAACTGATGACGCTTGCCTTATTGGGTGCGGTGCCGAAGAAGCGAAGCCCTGGGATTTCGGAAAGCGCCGCCAGACCATGGGCGAGCACGCGCTGCTCGTGAGCCGCGATCGCGTTCATGCCGAGCGCGGTGACATAGTCGACGCTCGCCCCGAGACCCACCACGCTCGCGATCGAAGGCGTTCCCGCTTCGAACTTGTAGGGCAGCTCGTTATGGGTGAAGCCGCGGATGGTGACTTCGCCGATCATGTCGCCCCCGCCCATCCATGGCGGCATCTCTTCGAGCAGCGCGCGCTTCCCGTAGAGGGCACCCGTGCCGGTTGGCCCGTAGAGTTTGTGTCCGCTGAACACGTAGAAATCGCAATCGAGCGCCTGAACATCGACGGCGCCATGCACTACGCCCTGCGCGCCATCGACCAGCACCACTGCGCCGCGCTCGTGGGCGCGCGCGATCATGTCTCGAATGGGAAGCACGGTGCCGAGCACGTTGGACACGTGGCTCATCGCCACGAGCTTGGTCTTGTCGCTGAGACAGGCATCAAACGCGTCGAGAGTGATCTCTCCGGCCTCGGTGACGGGCACCACCACGAGCCGCGCGCCAGTCTGCGCGCACACCATATGCCACGGCACCATGTTGGAATGATGCTCGAGCTCGGTCACCACGACCTCATCACCAGGACCGAGATTGGCGCGCCCCCAAGATTGCGCGACCAAGTTGATGCCTTCAGTCGTGCCGCGCACGAACATGATTTCTTCCCGCTCGGACGCATTGAGCAGCGCCTGAACCTTATCCCGAGTTCCTTCGTACACCGCGGTCGCGCTCTGGCTCAGCGTGTGCACGGCGCGATGCACGTTGCCGCAATGCTGGGCGTAGATCTGAGTCACCGCATCGATCATGCTTTGCGGCTTGAGCGCGGTGGCTGCGCTGTCGAGATAGACGAGCGGCTTTTTGTGGACGAGCTGGTGAAGCGCGGGAAAATCCGCGCGCACCTTATCCACATCGTACGCGCTGGTCATCGGTTGTTCAGCATGTTGGCGGGGTGCCGACTCAGTCGTCGTTTCCATGACTCATCTCCCTGCCCGCGCCTATTCAGCCCCAAGGCGCGACTCCATTGCGGTGGCCACATAGGTTCGCGTCGGCTCGTCATCCACGAGATCGACGAGCGATTGCACGAATGCGCGCGTCAACATCGCTTCCGCCTCGTCGCGGGCAATACCTCGGGACTGAAGATAGAAAATCTCTCGTTCATCGAGCGACCCTACCGTGGCGCCGTGGCTGCACACGACATCATCGGTGTCGATTTCAAGATGCGGCTTGGTATGCACCACCGCGTCGTCCGAAAGGAGTAGGTTGTGGTTTTGTTGGTGGGCCTCAGAGCGCAGCGCGTCGTGCCCGACGACCACAATGCCATCAAACACCGCGGTCGCTCGGCCATCGACCACCCCGCGATAGGTTTCGTGGGTCGTGCACCGAGGCGCCTGGTGGCGGACGGTGACGCGATGGTCAACGTGTTCGTCTCCGGTTGCGTGATATGCGCCGTCGAGCACGCAGCGCGCGTCCTCTTCTGCGAAATTTACATTGAGGTCCACGCGGCTTAGTCGGCCGCCGAGGGTAAACATTCGGGATGCATAGCGGCTACGTCGACGTTGCTCGACGGCGACCGTCCCCATGTGAACCCCTTCGCCAGCGGGCGAGGCCGATTTTGGTTCCCCCGGGCTCTCCGCGTGAATCACACGCACGTGATCTACCTGCGCGCCTTCTTCGAGCACCCACTCCGCCACGGCATTGGTCATCGTGGGAGCCGCCGGCTCGGCTCCTTCCAGTTGCCCAATCTCCGAAGGTAGCCCGAGACCTTGAGGTAGCCCGGGCCCCAAGAATAGCTCGGTGACCGCGACTTGAGCGTTCGGCTCGGCGTGCACAAACAGGCGCGGATATACAACGTTCGGCGATTGCGACGGCGTCGTCAGGTAGGTCAGCCGGACGCGGGCCTGGGCGCCCTCGGGAACATGAATCACCACCCCGTCGACAAAGCGCGCGAGGTTGAGCGCAGAAAAATGCTCCGGCGACGCGTGAGCGCCGAGGTGCTTTGCGACATTGTACTTTGTGACGCTGGGTTTTGAGACGCTGGGTTTTGTGAAACGGTGTTGGGCGGCCGGTTGCTTCGTCTCTGAACCGCCGGCTTCTGAGTCACCGGCTTCTGAAGCGGGCGGCATCGAGGTAATGCAGCTCTTCAAACTGGAAACGAACTCGTTGTCGGCATCGGGAAGAAACGGAACTCCATCCACGACCCAAACATGCACATCGTCGCTACCCTGAGGCGACGGGATCGGAGCGAGTGGTAACTTAGGTGCTGTTTGGCGCGCAGCGGCATCGGTCGACGCAAACGGAATATCCGCGAGCATACGCAGCGGGGTGAACCGATACGCTTCGTGTTTCGGCCCTGGCATGCCCTCGCGAACAAAGCGCTTGGTCACTTCCCCGCGGCGTTTGGCAAGCCAGAGCGGTTCAACAAATGCGTCAAAGGGCTGTCTCGAAAAGAGATCGCCGGCCGATTGCAGCGATGCCTTCGAACGCGCAGCCCTCGTCGATCGATCGACGCTCATCGTTCAACCGATGCTCGTAGAGATTCGGCCTGGCTTGCTCCCATCGAACTGGCGGCGCGCAGGTCGGCGTAACCTTCATCTTCCAGCCGCTGCGCCAAACTGGCGTCTCCGGATCGAACGATTCGTCCGTCGAGCAGCACATGCACGTAATCCGGCACGATATGGTCGAGCAGCCGTTGGTAATGGGTGATCACCAGCATCGAGCGCTCCGGGCTGCGCAGCGCGTTGACCCCCGCGCTGACCACTTTGAGCGCATCGATGTCGAGCCCCGAATCGGTTTCGTCGAGAATCGCGAGCTTTGGCTCGAGCATCGCCATTTGAAAGATCTCGTTTCGCTTTTTTTCCCCGCCGCTGAACCCGACGTTGACGCCGCGCTTCATGAGTTCAGGGTCTAGCTCAACCAGTTTGGCTTTCTCTCGCGCGAGCTTCATAAACGCCGCGGCGCTGAGCGCAGAATGCCCATTGCGGGTTCGGTTGGCGTTCAGCGCCGCGCGGAGGAAGTGCACGTTGCTGATGCCTGCGATTTCTACCGGGTATTGAAACGCGAGAAATACGCCCGCGGAGGCTCGTTCTTCTGGCGCCATAGCCAGCAGGTCGTGGCCGAGGAACGTGATCGCGCCTTTGGTCACGGTATAGCCATCGCGCCCGCTCAAGATGTACGAAAGCGTGCTCTTGCCGGAACCGTTGGGGCCCATGATGGCGTGCACTTCGCCCGGCTGAATCTCGAGCGAGATGCCTTTGAGAATCGGCGTACCGTCTACTTCTACGTGAAGATTATCGACTTTCAGCATCGGAGATTATTCCTGTCGGTCATTCTTGTCGGTCATCTCGATCGGCGGCCATCTCTATCGGGCGATCAGCCAACCGCGCCTTCGAGCGAGACGCCAAGTAGTTTTTGTGCTTCCACGGCAAACTCCATCGGCAGCTCTTTGAGCACTTCTTTGGCGAAGCCATTCACGATAAGGCTCACCGCATCTTCCTCGGAGAGGCCTCGCTGCCGGCAATAAAACAGCTGGTCTTCGCCGATGCGCGATGTCGTCGCCTCGTGCTCCACTTTGGCGGATCGATTGCGCACGTCGACGTAGGGCACGGTGTGGGCGCCGCATTCGCCGCCGATGAGCAGTGAATCGCACTGAGTGTGATTGCGCGCGCCCTTGGCGCCCTTTCGAATCGAGACTTGCCCGCGATAGGTTTGCTGGCCGCGGCCGGCACTGATGCCTTTGCTTACGATCGTAGAGCGCGTGCGCTTGCCGAGGTGAATCATTTTCGTGCCGGTGTCGGCCTGCTGACGATGATTGCTTAGCGCAACGGAATAAAACTCGCCGACCGAGTCGTCGCCCTTGAGCACGCAGCTCGGGTATTTCCAAGTCACCGCGGAGCCCGTTTCCACCTGGGTCCAGCTGATCTTCGCGCGGTCGCCGCCGCACAAGCCGCGCTTGGTGACGAAGTTGTAGATGCCGCCCTTGCCGTGCTCGTCTCCGGGATACCAGTTCTGCACGGTGGAGTATTTGATTTCTGCGTCTTTGAGCGCGACGAGCTCGACCACCGCGGCGTGCAGCTGGTTTTCGTCGCGCATCGGCGCGGTGCAGCCTTCGAGATAGCTGACGTAGCTGCCTTCGTCGGCGATCACCAGCGTTCGCTCGAACTGGCCGCTCTTCGCCGCGTTGATGCGGAAGTAGGTCGAGAGCTCCATCGGGCAGCGCACGCCGGGCGGAATGTAAACAAACGACCCGTCGCTAAAGACCGCGCTATTCAGGGTAGCGAAGAAGTTGTCGGTGTAAGGAACCACCGAGCCCAGATACTTCTGTACAAGCTCAGGATGCTCTTGCACCGCTTCCGAGAACGAACAAAACAGCACTCCGACTTCGGCGAGCTTGTCGCGAAACGAGGTATGCACCGAAACGCTGTCGAACACCGCATCAACCGCGACACCAGCCAGAGCCGCGCGCTCGTGCAGAGGAATGCCGAGCTTTTCGTACGTTTCGAGCAGCTTGGGGTCGACTTCGTCGAGGCTCTTGGGCGCGTTTTCAGGCGACTTGGGCGCGGCGTAGTAGTGAATCGCTTGGTAATCGATCGGCTCGTAGGAAACCTTGGCCCACGTCGGCTCCGAAAGCTTGAGCCAATGCCGGTAGGCTTTGAGGCGCCACTCGAGCAGCCACTCGGGCTCATTTTTCTTCGCGGAAATGAAGCGCACGATGTCTTCGTTCAGCCCCGCCGGCGCATACTCTTGCGCGATGTCGGTGACGAAGCCGGCCTCGTAGGTACGGCTCAGTGCTTCTTCGATGGGTGCTTCTTGCGCAGACGTCTCCCGAGAAGCCGCGTCGGCTTGATCGGTGGTGTTGAGGACCGCGGCGGTGGATGAGTTCGACATGATGATGGATAAAGCGGGTAAGGAGTTTTTCGAGCTAAGAACCGGCTCCGGATCGACGAGTCTGCTTTGCCTCGTCGCGCGACCGCGCGAGGTGCACCAAGCGCAAGCCTTGGGGGCGGGCCATGTCGGCCAGCGTGACGGCGGAGAGCGCCTGCTGCACCGCGGAGTTGATCTGCTGCCAGTTGGCGCGCACCCCGCAGCCATCTTCGTATTCGCAGCTCGTTCCCGCGTGGTCATCGCTGCACTCGGTCACCGCGATGGGCCCTTCGAGGGCGGAAACGATTTCGTGCACGGTAATCGTGTCGGCAGGACGCGCGAGCATGTACCCGCCGCGCACCCCGCGCGTTGAGGTGACCACGCCCGACCGACCGAGCCGCTTGAGTACTTTGCTCACCGTCGGCGCAGGAATGCGCGTCTCCTCGGCGAGCACGCTCACGGGATGAGGCTCCGGGCACTCCGCAAGATGCGTCAGCACCACCACGCCATAATCCGTAAGCTTTGAAATTCTCAGCATTTTTGAGGCACAGCCCTGTTGGCGATCAAATAGGACTGATTTCGTCCTCTATCTAAAGCGAGGGGTAGGGGTTGTCAAGGTTGCGTGGTCAGGACCGGCATCCGGCTCAGGATCAGGATCGGCATCGCGGTCGGGTTCGGGATCGGTGTCGGTGTCTGGTTCGGCGTCCGCGTCGGGTTCAGGCTCAGCGTCGGTGTCCGCATCCGCGACGGCAGTCGCCGGCTGGCTGTACGCGGCGAATCTGTCAGGTTCCTGCTGCGTGTCGACCCCGATTTACATGGACCACCATTCGACGACTCCGGTGGATCCGCGCGTGCTCGAGGCGATGCTTCCATTCTTCAGCGAGACCTTTGGCAACGCGGCGAGCCGAACGCGTCATGGCCAAGCGGCCGCCCGCGCCGTGGAGCGGGCCCGCGGGCAAGTTGCGGCGCTGATCGGAGCGCCCGTCGACCACATCGTATTCACTTCTGGGGCGACCGAAAGCAACCATTTGGCGATCCGCGGAGCCTTGGCGATCCACGGAGCCGCGCACGCCGCATGCGACCGCGGGCAGCACATCATCACCCAAGCCACCGAACACAAAGCGGTACGCGACGTGTGTCGGCAGCTGAAGCAAGAAGGCTTTCGGGTGACCGAGTTGCCCGTGGATAGCAAGGGGCGGGTCGACCCGATACAGCTCGAAGGCGCGATCGACGCGGAGACCACGCTGGTGTCGATCATGCTGTGCAATAACGAAATCGGCGCGGTCCAGGACATCGCGCGCATCGGTCGAATCACTCGGGCGCGAGGAATCACGCTGCATTGTGACGCCGCACAAGGCGCAGGCTATGTTCCGCTCGACGTGAACGCGTGCGGGGTCGATTTGGTGAGCTTGTCGGCGCACAAGATGTATGGGCCCAAGGGTATCGGCGCGCTCTACGTGCGCCGCAAAGGAGCAGGCCGCGTGCAGGTCGCGCCTCAGCTTGTCGGCGGAGGACACGAGTTTGGCCTGCGTTCAGGCACGCTCAATGTGCCGGGCATCGTGGGCATGGGCGCTGCAGCTGAGCTCGCGATGCAAGACGGCACCGCCGAGGCGGGGCGTCTATCGACATTGCGCAATGCGCTTTGGCGTCGACTGCAGTCACTCGAAGCGATCCGATTGAACGGACCCGATGTCGCTGCGGCCAACGTGGCTAGCGGCAACGCGGCTACCCAAAGCACGACCATCGACCGCATAGGCACCGACAGCAAGCGTACGGACGGCGCGGGTACGGACGCCAAACGTCATCCGGGGAATCTCAACGTCTCGTTTGCCTGCGTGCCGAGCGCGTCGCTGCTGGTCGCGCTGGCCGACATTGTCTCGGTGTCGTCAGGCTCGGCGTGCAGCAGCGCGACGCCCGAGCCGAGCTATGTTCTGCCCGCGATCGGCGCAGGCGAGTGGGCCAAGAGCTCGATTCGCTTCGGGTTGGGTCGAGGCACCACCGAAACCGATGTCGAGACGGTCGCCGAGGCGACGATCGATGCGGTGACGACGCTACGCGATCGCTCACCCGAATGGACAAGTCGAACCAAAGAAGGTCAAGCATGATGCCCGAAGGCGTGAACTCGCACGCGATGAGCGTAGAAGCGCTCGCGATCAACACGCGAAAGCTCATTATTTTCGACTGCGACGGCGTACTCGTCGACTCCGAAGACATCAGCGTAGGGGTGCTGGCAGAGTTTCTCGGCGACCTCGGGTGCGCGCATTCGTTCGACGAAGCCCGCGAGCGCTACCAGGGCGTGGCGTCGCCCCTCATCTTCGAAGACTTTTCGCAACGCACGGGCATTTCGGTTCCCGCCGATGTCGAAGCCCAGTTTCGTGCGCGACAGTTTCAAGCGCTCGAAGTCGTCCGCCCTGTACCAGGAGCCGCCGAGCTCTTGCGGGCCTGCCCCATGCCTTATTGCGTGGCTTCCAACGGCCCTCACGAAAAAATGGACGTCACCCTCGCCGCCTCGGGCCTCATGCCACTCGTCGCCGGCCGCATTTTCTCGCGCACCGACGTGCCCCGCCCCAAACCTCATCCCGATCTCTTTCTCCACGCCGCGGCAACCTTCGGCGTGCCCCCGGGCCAGTGCTTGGTCGTCGAAGACAGCCTGCTCGGCATTCGCGCCGCCCGCGCTGCCGACATGACCGCGGTCGGCTTCTGCGGAACCTCAGAGACTCCGCCGAGCGACTACCTTCAAGCCGGCGCCAGCGCCGTCGCACAGCATCTACCGGAGCTTACTGCGGCCATGACTTCTGGTGCTTCGAACACGGAGCGCTGAACGGAATCGGACGAATCGGACACCGATGCAGGCGCGGCACCAGAACCCGACGCAGATGCTGAAGCCGACGCACATCCCGAACCCGACACCGATCGAGACGCCGAAACCGACGCCGAAACCGACGCCGGTGCCGTACCCGAACCCGATGCGGTAGCTGATGCCGTTGCGGAACCCGTTCCCGGTTCCGGCGCTGATCCCGCCTCTACCCGATCCAGGTGCAGGGTCAGGTTCGGGTTCAGCATCAGCGTCGGTTTCAGCGTCGGGTTCGGGTGCCGGGCCTGGATCGGCGTCGGGTTCGGGTTCAGGATCAGCATCGGATTCGGGTTCGGCATCGGCGTCAGGTTCGGCGTCCGTTTCGGGTTGGGGATGTGCGTCGGCGTCGGGTTCGACGCCCGGTCCCGTTCCGCGTCAGCGAAGCTCTTCGAGCTGGCTCAAAGCCTGATACGCGCCCTGAAGATCCGCGAGCCGGTCTTCGATCAACGTCCACAACCGTGCTTCGTCAACCTCGACGTAGTCATGCACGATGATGTTGCGAAGACCCGCGAGACCGTCGAGCTTCTTACCAAGCTCCGCAGGTACCACGCCCGCGGCCACGAGAGCCGGCAACACGTCGCGATAGGCCTGAGGAAGCTTAAGCCCGCGCCCGGCGAGAACATGATGGCCAATGTCAAAAATCGCTTCCGCGGCCACGTGCAGCGCTCGCTCCGCGGCAAGACGGTAAAGCGGTTGGGCGCGCTCGGCCGGAGAAAGCTCTCGCAGACGCTGAAGCTGGGTCAAGATATGCGCGAGATGCGCAAGACGCGCGCGCACCACTTCGGGGCTTACCGTCATCGAGATTCGCCTCTGGTCTCGGCGGACTGGGTCAACATGACCATGCGGTTTCGTTTCGCCTCATCTTCCGCACGAAAGCGGGTCGCGCGAACAAATGCCATCACCGCCGACTCATCTCGCTCCAGCACCAACCGTCCCGTTGTGATGACCTCCCAGGCAAGGGTAGCGGGCGCGGTGGTCAAATCGACCACGTCGACCTCGATGCCGACGGCGCGGCTCGCATGATCGCGTACCGCGGCACGCTCCAATCCGAGGCCGGGCACGCAGAGCAGCGCGAGGTCAATATCGGAGCCTGCGTGGTATTCTTCGCGCGCGTAGGAACCGAACAACCAAACGCCTTGTACTTCGCAGTCGCCTACTTCGGGAGTGGCGAGCACGGCGGACAGCGCTTGGTGGGCGATTGACTCCACCCCCAGAGAATATCACGTCAATTGAAGCCATTACCCCCGACGGCGCACTAAATACCGTGAACGCGTAGATGAGGTTCTCAGCCGAGTGCCAAAGCCGAACCGGATGCAGAAGCGGGGTCTGAATCCGAGACTCGACGCTTAAACTGAGCAGATGCCGTGCCCGATGCCGACGTGGAACGCAGTCCTGATTCCGACGCTAACCCGTTTCCACCCGACCCGGTCGTGGGATCTGGATCGGGTTCGGCGTAAACGCCTGGTTTCGCATCGGCGTCGGGTCCTGGTTCGGACTGATGTTCGGCGGCGGCAACCGGTGCTACGTCGATCGCGACGTCAACCGAAGATCGTGTCGGCCACAATCCCTAAGTCGGAGTGCTGAGATCAATAAAGATGGGCAGCGAGTAAACGGCGCACGCGTAGCTACCGTCGATGGATCGCCTGTATCCTTGTTGAAAATTGTACATTGTCCCACAAAGAATTTCCTTATCACTGTGCTCTTTGAAGAACTGACCTGCGTTTGTACCTTTGCACAGACCTATGTATGAATCCGCACGGTAGTTTTTGATGGATCTGGCAGCGCTGATCTGAGCCGAGTACTCAGCGTTCGCCTTCGGAAACTGGAGCAGAACGTTCGGAGTCAGCGGGAGCACAGTGCAGCCCTTTGCGCTTTGCAGTGCTTTTTCGTCGACCTCCGTATTTGACTCCGCGACGTCCGCGGCGCAGCCGGCAAACGAAGCGAAGGTGGCCCATAGAGCGACCAGTGCAATTCGCTTGGCGAATGTGTGTTGATTGTTTGCGTTCATCGTTCGCTTCTCCATCGCTGAACGAGTGTCGTTGCATGGGTGTCGTTGAACGAGTGCGTTTCGATTGGTAGGGCAATGTGGTACCCCGATCCGGCGAATGACGCAAACCGCTGCGCCGTCGCAATGGCCGTTGTTCGCTGCCGAGATGTTTCGATTGTGTATCGGGTCTCTCGGTTTGTTTGAACGACTATCGCGATTTGAGGACGCTCTCTCCTAGGCTCGCGTTGTCGAACTTAGTGCGTCTCAAAACAACGCGCCGTTCCAGAGGTCTTCGAGAAACCTTTCATAGGAGAGCACGCGGGTTCCGTCGTCGAGCGTTCGCGATTGGCTTTCCAGCGAAACTACGATTTTTCGTCCGATCGGCCCGTGTTCGGATTCTAGTTCGCGCTCGAGCCGCAAAGCGCGAAGTGAACGCCGCGATTCTCGTGGAGCCAATGCACCTCATCGAGCAGCGCAGGCGCCTTCTACACTTCATCGATCACGCAAAAACATCGATCACGCAAAACCCAAACCCGAGCTCGGCCTGCTCTTCGCGCAGCCGCGAGGGCTGAGACACGTAGCGCTCAAACGTATCCGCGCGCAGCAAATCCACCCAATACTCTCGCTCATAGGCGGCGCGAAGAAGGGTGCTCTTGCCCGTTTAGCGGGGGCCCCAGAGAAAAAACGTCTGCGTTCCTGGAGCCGGCAGACTCAACAATCGTTTGAGCATCTACTTCAAATATTCATGCATATTCGAAGTAGTGCCGCAAGTTTGCAGTTTCTATGTTGGCCTCGAATCCGCTCATTGAGCGCACAGCTCCACAAACGTAGACAAATAAATGCAATGCGGATGATTGGCACGAAGTTCGCTTACACGTTTCGCACTCACTATGTATTGTTTCAGTTTGATTTCAGGCGCGCGGAGGAGTGCGCTCGCGGTCACCGTCGTCGCGGCACAAGCGGGCTGTGCCGCTCAGGTTTCGGACAGCGAAGTTGACTGGGAATCGGAAGCACAGCCCAAGCAGTTCTGCGAACAGTATCCGTGCAAGAGCCCCGAGCAAATCCTCTTCGAAGCTATCGCGCTCGCGGCCTGGGGGGTATCGCAGGCAGCCGGCTACATCGTGGAACGCGCGGAGGATGGACATCAGTTCGTAATCACCGTTGGGGGTGCCTCGTACCGCGTCACGAAAGAGTTCGTGGAACGGTTGACCGCCAAAACGATGACCAAGGAAAAGATAAAACAACTGCGATTCACCGCACGACGAGCGTTGCAAGCAATCGTTGAGAAAATCACCGGAAAGGCGACGGGTTGTTGGAGCGCCAAGTTTACTTTCGGCGGGATTGACCTCATCGTGATCGCGATCGTGCAATCAGCGTTGAAAGAAGCATGCAAAGAAGTCTTCAACGCGGCTGGTGTTGACCCCGGAAAAGCCTGCGACGATCCTAAGATAGTTCGGCGTCCGTGGCGCAACTGCGCTGGCAAACCGCTAACCGTGCGTGGATATTTGCAGCAGTCGGGAGCTTCGAAAGCCATCCCAATCTACTAGCAGGCAACGCGCATCTTCCGACCATTCGATGCCCCGTGATCAGTCCCGCAACTGGATGATGTCCTCGTTCTACTAGTCGAGCTGAACATAGATACCGCGTCTCCAGACGTCGCCGAATTCGTCTTGGGCGAGGTAGATTCCGGCGAAGTTGGGCTGGCCGGGCTTCGCGACGCCCTCGGCGATAGAGAGCTCAAAGGTCTCGGGATCAAAACGAAACGCGCGCTGCTCGGGGGGACGGGCGGAGAAGGCCTCGGGGAGAAAGGTTTGCAAGGTGGGAATGTCGCTGGGCACGTGCTGTGGCCAATGCTCTAGGAGCGCGATCGCAAAATGGCGTCCGATGACCGTTGCGGGAAGCGTGATGGGTCCGGGGTCGGTCGGAGCATTCTCGCAGTTTTGTGCTGCCTCTGGAGGCAGGCTGTCTCCGAACGCTTGGTTGAGCACTTCGCACGCCACCGAGGAGCGCAAAGATATCGAACGCACGGCGTCGCGACGACTCCCGTCAGCCACTAGGTAGACCCTCGACTCGGTCGAGACACCATGCAGCACGTACCGGCCGTTGAGTTTTTCAACAATCGGCCCGCCGCTGTCACCGTCGCAATGTTCGACGCTGTTTTTGGTGATGAAGACCTTGTGCAGCGGCGTCTTGTCGAACTCGGCGGGCTCTGGCCAGATCCCGGCTGACGACGCGGAAAGCTCATCGGCGAAACCGACGGGAATCGCCACCGGGCTCGTCGGACGGTCGGCCGCTGGTTGGCCTGTCTGTTCTTCCGTGCCGCATTGCCGATACCCTTGGCCAATCACAAACATCTCAGGCTCAGGGGATCGCAACACCAGACGGTCCGACGTGATGTCGCTCTCGTCCTTTCCGACGTACTCGAAGCTCTTGTGGGTCGCAAAAGGCACGATTGTGTTCGCTTGGATGGGCGCTGGATTGTCCACGGTGAGGATAGCGATGTCGTCGAGCAGATTGAGCGCGTTTCTGGCGTCGCCGGTCGTCTCCTCGGTCGCCGGGAGGACGCCCCCTCCCGTCCACGTCGAGGCCAGCGTCCACGTGGCGACCGAGGCGACCGCGTCGGCCCCGAACGACGCAGAAACCGCGCTCTTGCGCATCATCGGAACGCTCGAATACGGAATTCCGGGCACGCTCGTGGGACGACCTTTCGCGTCCGCGAGAGCCGAAACAATGCCTTCGTGCATGCGCGATAGGTCGCCCCAAACGTATGCGCTCTGAACCGTGGCGGTATCGTTCGGGACCAAACAGTGCGCCACGGTCAGCACCTTGTTCTCAGCGATGCGTACGCCGCCGCAGTGCCACTGGTAGTGGCCCAGGCTGTCGATGCCAAATGCGGTAATTCCCACTACGAGGTTCTGTTCTTCCGCGATGGCGAAACGAGCCTGCTGGGCGCTCGAAGCTTCCGACTTGTTTGACACGTCGGCCGCATTAGAAGGTTCCGCAGCACAAGCTCCGACAAACGCAAACATCAACCCGAACCAAACCAAACGTCGCATCGGGAATCCTTTCCGCGAAGCTCGACGCTTCGCGTCCGTGCACCACGCGGTGATGCAAAATCAGATCCAGCGCGCGCTTGTTCTGCAGCATCGGACGATGTCCGGAGTATCAAGTTGTATTTCCGGCGTATGTTCGAGGCGAAACGAGGAGTTACGTGGCAGGGTCACGACCACCTGGTGTCGGTAGACCCCCACGCGAGCGACGCATCGTTCCGCGACGACGTTGCGGAAACGATCTGGTAGCACTGGCACAAAGTCTGCATGGCGCTTCGCGTTTCGTGACGTACTCTGTATTCCGCTCTTTATCGTCCGCCGCGTGGATCGCCATATTCGTTTCGGCGTGTGTCGCACAGGTCGAACGCGACGAGGCAGCGGAGGAGAAATCCACCGCGTCGGTGTCAATACCTGTGAGCTACGCGTGTATCGACGGCGCCTGTGTCGCGATCCTGGCCAAGAGCGTGGGAGGAATTGCGTTGATTGGTTCGGTGCTCGCGCTCGGCCATCAGGCTGGGGTCGAAAACGAGAAACGATGGTCCTGGCAGCTGTGGGAGCGAACCCGACACGCGTTTCGCAGGATCGCTGATTCCGCAGGGGCGGCGAACGTCAACTACTACCGCACGACGCTCGTCGTAAGCCGGGGCCTCGTAAACCCGACCAAAGTCCGGTTCACTTCCTACTTCGCGATCGCTCACGAAGAGCTTGGTCTACACGTCGGCTTGCTCGATACATCCAAGCGATTGGTTGCCCAGATGTGCAACCTGGTTACGTCCCAAGAGCCGCTCCTTTGCGGTTTTGAGGCTCGACCGGTCACCGAATCGATGTCGCCGGGCTCGTGGTTCGCCGAGCGAGCACAGAAAAACGACGCGTCCGGGGTTGTAGAAGAAGGCTTAGAGCTCAACGCGGTCGTTGGCTTGGCGTTTCGCGGGGAACAAAATCTTGCCGTTCGAGCCACGACCGGCCCTCAGAAACCCGCCGATCTCCTGGTGCAGAAGGCCACCGAGGGCCTCGATCTGAGCAAGGCGGGCCGCAGAGCGTGCTTCAAAATGCGCGGCATCGTAAACTATCTCCGAAGGACGCTGCTGCGCATTGGTGTTCCTCGTCGCGTGACCGAGAAAGCGTTATTGCGTGTGTGGAATCGCGCATCGCGAATCATGCGCGAGAAGTACAACATCCTCTGCCCACCGTACCAACCACTCGAGCCTTTGTGCGCCCCGCCCATAAATCACAAGACGGATCGTAGCGGATCAGTGTGCGGAGAGGGTTCCGGGGCCGCTCTCGGCACAACTTCTCGGTAGCATTCTTCAACGCAGCTGGGCCGCGGCTTATGCGGTTTGCGCGAAGGGGCTGGTCTCTTTGACCTGGCTCTCTTCTTCTTCGTCGACTTCGGTGTCGCGGTCGCCAGGGGCGGAGCCGGTCTGGCCGTGAATGACTCCGCCGCGGTCGACTTCGAGAGTTTGAAAGCGCGCGTCGCCTTTGACGACGCCGCTCGAAAGGATGTGGAGATGGGTGCGGGCTGCGCAGGTGCCTTCGACAGTTCCCGCGACGGCGACGGTTTCGGCCATCACTTCGCCTTTAACGTAGCCGTCCGGCCCAACCGAGACTTGCCCTTCTGCTTCGATGTTGCCAAGCACTTCGCCATCCACATGAAGCGTGGTGCGTACTTTGAGGGTGCCCTCGACGACGTCTCCGCGCCCGATGATGGTGGGCCCTCCGGTTTCTTGCTTCTTCCCAAACATCCTTACCTCACCCCCTTTGCCCGCGTTGCCTGGCTTTGCCCGAGACCCATGCCCGGCCAGGTCTCGAGCATCCGAGCCTGCGACCACATCATCTCAGTGTAGCTTTCGTATGTAAAATTGCAATGTAAACTGAACGAGTGACGACTGATTGTGCAAGTTTCGTTCAATTCATCCGTATTCTGCAAGACATTCCGCGGCCTCGAGGGCCCCGTAGGTCAAGATCCCATCGGCCCCGGCTCGTTTGAACCCGATGAGGCTCTCGAGCAGGGTCTGCCGCCCGTCGAGCCAGCCTTGCGCCGAGGCCGCCTTGAGCATCGCGTATTCGCCGCTGACTTGATACGCGAACGTGGGCACGCCGAAGGTTGTTTTCACTCGATGAATGATGTCGAGGTAGGGCAAGCCGGGCTTGACCATGACGAGATCGGCGCCTTCTTCGATATCGAGCGCGACCTCGCGTAGCGCCTCGTCGCCGTTGGCCGGGTCCATTTGATAGGTTCGCTTGTCCGCGCCGCCCAGGTTGCTCGCGGAGCCTACCGCGTCACGAAACGGCCCATAAAACGCCGACGCATATTTCGCGGCGTAACTGAGAATCGCCACGTCAATGAACCCCGCCGCATCAAGCGCATCGCGAATCTTGCCAACGCGCCCGTCCTGCATATCGCTCGGCGCGATCACATCGCACCCCGCCTGCGCCTGCACCACGGCTTGGGCGCATAGCGCCTCGACGGTGGGATCGTTGACCACGTAGCCATCGCGCACGATTCCGTCTTGCCCGTGGGTAGTAAAAGGGTCGAGCGCGACATCGCAGATCACGCCCAGGTCGGGATGCGCCTTCTTGAGCGCGCGGACGGCGCGGCAGATGAGGTTCTCGGGATTGCGCGATTCTTCACCATCGGGCGTTTTTCTCTCTGCGGGCACGACGGGAAACACGGCAAGTGCAGGAATGCCGAGATCCTTCGCGCGGCCCGCGGCTTCCACCAATGCATCGATGGAGTGGCGAAACACGCCGGGCATGGATGGCACCGCCTCAGTCATCGACTCACTGGTCGCAGCCCCACGCTCCGCAGCCCCACTTTCGGTAACGAACACCGGCCAGATCAAGTCCGCTGGCGAAAGGCGCTGCTCGCGCACCAGGCGACGAATCCATTCGTGGCGTCGGTTGCGACGCAGGCGCGTGCGCGGAAAAGCAGACATCTTGCGACGGTACCCGAGCGCACCATTGATTGCACGGATGGCCGCGAAACACGTTGAACGAGAAGCCGTTTCCGATTGAGGGTCGTTTTTTCTCACGGAGCGCGCAACGACCTGCGCGCCATCGTCGACTACGTCATCGAAAGGCAGCGATCCGCCGCCCATGCCCTCGTACCGGCGCTGCGCGGATTTTACCTGCTCGACATCTCGATTGGAGGTAAGCTCCGGCCGTGCGTGTGAAGTGGAACATCGCTCGGCTCGGGGTCATCGGCATGATCGCCGTCGGGGGATGTACCGCGCAGATGGACGACGAGTCAGACCTTATTTCGAAAGCCGCGGGACTTCCCGTTACAGAACTTTCTGATCGGCACTTGAACGCATCCTCGTCCGAACTCACGGATCGTCAAAGAATGGCTTTCGACGTAGCCGCGACGCGAGCACGAACCTATTCGACGCTGCTTTACAACTACGTGTGTCCGGTATTGCTCCAGCAGCGCCATGGTCCCTACCTTCGTGGAATCCCGGTGAACGCGTACGGCCCACGGCTGGCATCCTTCTATTTCTTACCCAACACACAGACCGAACACCTGAACCAAGACATCGACCCTACTCACGCCGAGCTTTGGAGCGCGCTCGACTCGTCGGTGGGCGAGGTCTGGCGAAGCTTTTCCAGCACTGAACTGACTGCGCCAGACTCGCGCAGCTACCCGGCGTGGGTGCTCACCTTCGTTCTCTCACGCGAAGAGGTTCCAAAGCGGTTTGGAAAGCTCAAGACGAACGCGTCGCCGGTGGCGTTCGCCGTCGAAGTGGTCCTTCCTCATCCCACCGGAGTTTCGGTTCAGGTGCCGGGAAAAGGCGTTCAAAAGGCCGTTCCGGTATTCATATGGCGCGCCGTGATGCCGCTCCAGGAGGACGAGACCAAGAGCTTCTGCTTCGACAAAACCACAGCCGTCGAGGGAGCCATAAACGTGCAGGTCGTGCCCGAGGATGAGTTCAAAAGACCGGAAGCGCCTCCTCTTGAATGATTGACGCTGGCGACCACGGCCGCTCGTGCGGCGTTGGCGCGATGCATGCGGCCAATCATATATGCGATACATGACGCATGGAGTTTGGTCGGGTCGCAGACGTTTCGGGAATCGACTTCTCGCTGGCGGACGACGCATTCTTTCCGAGGGCGCGATTTCTTTCTAGGCCCTCAGCGCGGCGGGATGCGCGTGTGTACTTGGGATGCGCGGTGTGGGCAGATCCGTCGTTTCTATCGACCGTCTACCCCGCTCATACTCCGCGGAGCAAGATGCTCGAAGCCTACGGCGCGCAGTTTGGCGCCGTAGAGGTCAACAGCAGTTTTTATCATGTGCCGCCTGCGCACACGATCTCGCGGTGGTGCGAGGTTGTCCCAGCAGCGTTTCGGTTTTGCCCCAAGCTGCCGCGCGCGATTACCCACGCAGCCCCCGGCGCGCTGCAGGGCGCGGGGAGAGACGCGGCCACGGTGCGCGCCGAGTTTTCCAGCATGCGCGAGGCGCTGAACGCGTTTGGTGACAAGCTCGGCGTGACCTTTGTGCAGCTGCCGCCGTCGCTCGGCCCGCAAGACAAGCGCGTCGTCGCGCAACTCGTGGCGCGGCTGACCACGCAGCTGGTTTCCGAACAAGGCGACCCACATCGCTTCGCGCTGGAGCTTCGCCACCCGGATTGGTTTCACGACCGCGCGCTGTTCGGCCGGCTTTCTGAGTTCTTGCATGAACAAGGAATCGGGCTCGTGATCACCGATACCGCCGGCCGGCGAGACGCCGTGCACATGGCGGTACCCGTTCCCCATGTCTTCATTCGATTCTTGGGAAACGGCCTGCACGCATCCGACTTTTCTCGGCTGGACGCCTGGGCAGACCGGCTGGCTCAGTGGCTCGATGCTGGCGTTCGCGACGTATCCATGTTCATCCACCAACCCAACAAAACCCACGCCGCAACGTTGATCCAGCACATGACGAAGCGTCTACGTGGGCTATCGAAGGTATGGGTGTTTGAACCGCAGCCCATCGAGCCAGTTCAACGCTCGTTGTTTTAGGACCGGAACGGGAAAATGCGCGCTACAGACGGTGCACGATGCCGCTGGCTCTGCTCCAATCCATGAGAGGCCGGGCTAGCTCTCGAATCTGGAGCACGAATATCGGGTTGATCAGGTCTCTCCGTTCATGCTCTTTCGCCTTCACTTGAACATCAGGAGGAAAAGCGCTCAGGCGCGCCAGATACTGACACCGTGCTTGTTGAATGGATGTCGAACTGCTCTTCAATTCCGCCCGTTTCTCAAACAGCACGTGGGGCAAGTGAGATACGGTATTGATGTTCCCCCCAACGTGGACCCGAGCGTCTGCGGAACCGCGCTGGAGCCGGTATGCCTCGCCATCAATGCCAAACTTGACGCGAGGTGTTGTGGCGCCCGAATGAACGTCGACCACGAACTTCGTCATCACCGCCAGAGCCCATATCGCCGCTTCATCAAACTCATGCCCGACGAAGGTGCGAAGCTCATAGCCCACAAGGCTTTTGTCGAATTCTTCGTCTTCGTTTTTTCTTCTGTACGCGTTGACTCGGAAACCCACCGCCTGGTACTTCGTCTCCCAATAGCCCAGGCTCCACGGAGCTCCGCCCGATGAAACGTGGCGGGTGGCTCTTTCCGCGAGCACTGCAGACCCAGGCGCGATATTTCGGTTAATCTCGAAGTCGGTCAATATGGATCGGGCGTAGTTCACGCTGGAAGACATGACCATAAGGCCCATGAACTCGTCGGCATTCAGCCACAACGTCACGACATCTTCAGCCTGGCGTTGCACCATCGGGTTCGCCGCATCAAACACCACATGATATTGAATCGAAATGTGGCGTTGAAATCGCGCGCGCAGCGCATCGCGCAGCTCGATCAACGAACGCAAGCTTTGTTTCGGCAGCGCGCGCAGCTCAGCTTCATCTTGGTCTTGCCCGGCGATGAGCCCCGCGAAGATGGGATCTTGGCTTGCAAGCTTCCCCTTACCGGCCCACTCCGGCCCGTAGCGGGCAAATATCGCGGCGGCTCGCTGCTGCGGGCTCATTGACGCCCATTTAGACAGTGAGACGTGAGGCGGCCGAATGATCTCATGATACAGGGTGGCCAGCGAACCGTCGCAGCCCGGCGTGGGTGTTGCTAAGCACTGGTTGGATCGACGAAGTGAGCGAAGGGGAATCTCACCTTCGATGCCAAACGTAATCCCCGAGTGCTCCTTGTTCATGAACGACTCAAACTGCGCCTTGCGCATGCGGTACACGCGTTCGAAGTGTTTTCGGAGTCGTCTTGTCGTATATCGCTGAACGGGCGCCGCAGGGTCGAACGCGGCAATCGGACTGCCGCCGAATAACTGCTTTTCACTGGTCTCCCGGGCCGATGGAGCAAGAGCGTCGCACGCCGTTAGAGCGGCGGAAGCGCAGAGGAAAAGCGCACGCGCAGTCGTCGGATTAAGTTTTATTGGCGAACAGTACAGCATCGCGGATCGTATCTACGAAGATAGGCAGTACAGCACGCGGAACGCAATGCAACTAGCCGACCTCGCAGGCTTCGTTTATCGCCAATTCGCGCTATTGATGATGCATCTCGAACGTCTTAGCCTTCGCTCATGTCAGACACGGTATTTACCAAAATCATTCGCGGCGAGATTCCCTGTCACAAGGTGTATGAAGACGAGCTCGTGCTTGCGTTTCTTGATGTGAATCCACTGAGTCGCGGCCACGTGTTGGTGATTCCCAAAGAAGCGGTGGCCACGGTAGACGCGCTTTCGGATGAATCTGCGGCGGCGATTGGCCGGATTTTGCCGCGGCTTTGTCGCGCGCTCAAAGATGTGACCGGAGTCAGCGATTACAATATTTTGCAGAACAACGGCGCGGCGGCTCATCAGGCAGTGTTTCACGTGCACTTTCACATTATTCCCAAGCCCAGCGAACACGAGGGGCTCGGCATTCGCTGGCCCGCCTCGACGCTCGACTCCGCGGATGGAGCGAAGCTAGCGGAAGCGCTTCGAGCGAATGCGTCAGGTTAGACAGCACGCCGACCAGCCACCGCGATGACGAACAGTGCAAGCGTCAAACAATGCGTATGGGGTAGCGCTTCATCACCGAGTCGACGGTTGCTACCGGCCAGCCTTGCACAATTGCCTCAGCAACGAGCAAGCGGTCGAACGGATCTCGATGCACGCTCGGCAGCTGGCCCAGCATATAGATAGCATCGTCACTGATCGGGCTTTTGCTCAGTCCCATGGCTGCGACGCATCGCGGAATCAGTAGTCTTGGAGGCTCGGGCAAAGGTAGCTTGCCCAAATCATGTTTGATCTGCATCTCCCAAATCGACGCTTGGTGAAGCACCCAGACATGCTCTTCCCGGCTCATCATCCGGTGAATCGACTCGGGTAGCCTTTTGTCGCCGCGCGCAGCCCAAACGAATATCTGGGTGTCGAGCAGTATGGCGCTCATGTCCCGTAGAAATCTTCTTCGAACTCATCGAGAGGCGCATTAAAGTCGTCCGGGAGTTCGGGCCACTCCGGCACTACGCCGAGTCGAACTTTGCGCGCCGGCCCCAATCCGCGGAGTGAACGAAGCTCCGCGACCGGAGTGTTGCGTTCTGCGATCACCACCCGGTGGCCCTTGCGAACCCGCTGAATATAGCGACCTAGGTGAGCCTTGGCTTCGCTTAGATTGATGTAATCCACTGAAACTAGTCTAGTATAAGACTATTTTTAATCAACTTCGCGGGGCGATTGTGGAGTACTGACCCCATCGCGAGTCGCAGGGGAATATGTTTCTGAGGCTTCGTCTGACGTCCAGTGGCGATCTTATAGAAAACGTTAGGTTGTGGGGGTGACGACGGGAGCAGTCGGTGGCCCGATATGTGCACGATGCGTTGTTGATCGGGCGATGTTTGCGCGGTCCGAGGGAGGAGTATCGTTCATGTCGTACTTGAAGATGGGGCTGGTCGCGGGGTTGGCCATCGCAGGCTGTGTGGCGGCAGGGGAATCTGGCGAGGACGCCACGGAGACGAAGAGCACCGGGGTTGTCCGCGCATACGATGTTTCTCTCGGCAACGATAAGCTCGCGACAAAACTCTATGAACACGGGTGCGACGAAACGAAAAACTGCGTGCTGGGGGCTTCGTCGATCTACACCGGCCTCGCCATGTGGGACGGCATCGCCAAAGCGGATGACCCCGAATCGAACTCAGTGCCGAGCTGGCTCGGATTCGTGGACGGGACACCCGACGCGTTCGCACAGAAACTCCCGTCTTTGAACGTCGACGAAGGATTCAAGTCGGTGGTCGCGGCGGCTTGGTTTTCCAACCGGCAGGCCAATACGACCCATAAGGCGCTGCTGACGAAATACCAGGCAGAGCAGCATCTCGCGTCGGGCGCTGCCGCGATCAACGAATGGGTTTCAAGGAAAACCAACAATGCCATCAAACAGATCACGCGCACTGCCGAAGCGGGACAAGATGTGCTCGCCACCGCCTCGTATTTCGAGGACGCGTTTTTGCATCCCTTTGATGAGTGTCTCACTCAATCCCGTCCGTTCGGCGACTCCACTGCGGAGATGATGACGCGGACCAACGAAGACACGACGTGGTTCACCTACGCTCCCGCTGACGGGAAGCAACCAGAGACCGTGGCCCTCGACTATCGTGGCGGCGCCCAGCTCAAGATTTTTCTCGCCCCCAAAGGAAGTACAACTCCACCTTCGCTCAAGGGTGCCAACATCGGCTTTCCTCGAGGGAACCGGGTCAAGGGTACGGTGACGATGCCTCGGTTCACCGTGGGCAGTACGAACGCACCAGGGTCGTTCAACATCTACCAAGCCTTCGAGAAATCGAACATCAACGTGCACGCAGTCCACACTGCGCTGATTCACGTAAACGAAAAACATACCACCGCTGCATCTGCATCCGCATTCGCTACGCGTGGCCCCCCACCCGAAGAGCTAAATATCGTGATCAACCGCCCATTTGCCTTCGCCATCACGGTTGCCGATACGACCATGTTCGTCGGCCACGTAGTTCGCCCGGAATACGACACTACGTTGGACGCGGACCAACAATCCCCGACCTGCTCCGATACCGCGACGCCAAACGGCGTTTAGGATTCGTTGAGCCTTCGGTATTCGCACGGTCTCAGGAACTCACCGCGCCTCAGGAATCCGCTGGGCCTCCATGCCATGCACGTGCTTGAAGTGTTTTCGGAGTCGTCTTGTCGTGTATTTCTGAACTGGCGCCACGGGGTCAAACGTGGCGATCGGGCTGCCGCCGAACAACTGCTTTTCCGCGACCGGGGTGTTGCGTTCTGCGATCACCACCCGGTAGCCCTCGCGAACCCGCTAAATATACCGACCCAAGTGAGCCCTGGCTTCGCTCAGATTGATGTAGTCCACAAAGGCAAGTCTATTGTACAGCTAGCCTTGATCAACTCTTCGCCGGGCGAAATGTTATGAGTTCAAGCTCGTTCAGCATCTTGTAGTGCTTTGCGTTGGCGGTGAGCAACGGCAATCCGAGCTCGATGGCGGTTGCACCGATCAGCGCATCCGCTAGGCGCAGTGCGTGCGCATGGAAGTGTTGTTCGACGAAATACACCGCGCGCGAGGATATTTCGCTCGTCACATGAACGATGTCTGCGTTCCAAGCACGAACCCCAGCCCGAATTGCGCGGAGCTCAGCTTTGGATCGCGCTCCCTGCACGAGCTCCATGTATGTCACCGCGGAGATGGAAAAACCGCGTCTCGAATCGAGCTTCTTTCGAGCACGCGAGTCTCCTCGCATGTACCAAATCAATACGTCGGTATCGACGAGCACGGCTAGCCAAATCTACGTTTGCGTTTCTCATCAACATACTCTTCCGGAGAGATGTCGTTGTCGGCCCACAGCCCGAAAAGCGGGTTCGCTTCGTCTTTCGGTTGCCGAATGGGGATCAGCTTTGCGCGAGGTTTGCCTCGATGGGTAATCGTAATTTCCTCACCCCGGTCGACCGCATCAAGCACATCTTTGGTGCGCAAACGAAGATCTTTTGCCGAGCGCTTCATGACATCTGAGTATACACTATAAATTGTATACTTTCACATTCGCTGGCCTTCAGGAATCCGCTGGGCCTCAGAATTCGCTGGGCCTCGCGGCTCAAACGTCGAGCACATTGAGGCCTTGGCGATGTTTGTCGCGGTTGAGCGACCAAGTGTTTTCGAGTTTGAGCACCCCGCGGGGGCAGACGTGGGCGCACATGCCGCAGCCCACGCATGACGCTCGGGTGAAGCTTTGGTTTTGCTGGGCGTAGCTGCGCACGTCGATGCCCATTTCGCAGTAGGTCGTGCAGTTGCCGCACGAGATGCACATGTCGTCTTTGACGCGGATTCGGTAGCGACCGAGCTTTTGAATGAGGCCGAGCATGGCCGCCATGGGGCAGAAGTTACGGCACCATACGCGCGGGCCGAAGAGCGGATAGAACCCTACCCCCACCACCCCGGCAAGGATGGCGCCGACCACAAGGCCATACCAGCTGCGAAGTTCTCCCGCGAACGCATGAAACGTGGGGTATTGATTGCCGATGGCAAAATCGAGGCCGACCGCGGCAGTCGTCAGCACGGCCAAGAACATCACGCTGTGGACCGAGACTTGCTCGAACTTCCATGAGCGCGTGGAGGTACTTGTGAGGTGGCGCCAGGGGTCGCCAAAGGTGTTGGCCAAGCCGCCGCAGCCGCAGACCCACGAACAGTACCAGCGCTTGCCGAAGAAATACGCGAGTACCGGCATCGCGAGAAGAGACGCAAGCGCGCTGTAGGCGATGATGTAGATCGGGAACTGGGAGATATCGCTCGGGTAGAGGTATTCGATTTTCAGCGGCCAAATATAGCTGAAATAGAAATCACGCTCGCCGAAGAGATGCATCACAAACGGCAACGAAAACCCGAGCAGAACCTGCACCGTGATGTTCACCGCGATACGAATGCGGTTGTAGCGGCTGTTGCCGTGGTGGCGAAGGTAGTAGGCGCCCCCGAAGACCATGCCCACGCAGTACAAAAAGCCGTAGAGGTACCATCGGTTCTCTAAGCCCATCGCGGCTGCGATGTCGTCAAACCAGGTGACCCCGAGTTTGTCTTGAAAGTAGAGAATCAAATAGAAGGCGAGCAGCCCAATCGCAGCCACATAGCCCATCGCGCCGCGGCTTCGGTAGCCTTGGCGGTACGTCTTCATCAAGCCGTTTTGACCTTGTTGATCCATGCTTTCCTCTACTTACAACCACCTAGAACGAGCGCTAAGAATAGGGATAGGCCGTCGGGCCTTTGATGTACGGGTTCGGCGCAGGGCCTTCGAGCGCGTTCGCGCCTTCGGTAGCGGCGAGCGCAGAAGAAGGAATACTCAGCGGCGGAACAAACTCGGTATCGAACGAAGCGCGGCGGAGATTCTTCAGCACCCATCGAAGCGCGCGGCGCTCTTCGATCCATTGCAGCAGCACTGCGTGGTCCCAGCGGCGGCCGAGCAGATTGAATCCGATCACGGGATCTTTGTCGGTTCCTGCGCCGCGGGTCACGATTCGGGTCGTGCTGCGGACGCGGCCTTGTTCTTCGAAAAACCAGTTGTGCTCGCCTTCGACGTTCATGTTGACGAGCCCCGCGGTGGTGTACTCGATGTCCATGAGCTTCGCGGAGTTGTACCAAAGCCCGCGTCGGTATTCGGCCGTGTCGCCGAGGAGTCTTCGGCCGGCTACGCGACCTTGGTCGCGCGACGTGTACCAAAGCTGCTGGGGACGCCGCGACCCGTCGAACCAGCCTACCGCCGCGCAATCGCCAGCCGCGAAGACGCTCGGGTCGCTTGTGGTCAGCTGATCGTCCACCACGATGCCGCCGCGCGCATCCAGCTCGATCGATGACTGCGCGAGCCAGCTGGTATTGGGCACCACGCCAATCGCCACAACAGCTAGGTCCGCTGGGTATTCGCCCTGGTTGGTCACGATGCGCTCGACGCGCCCGTTGCCCTGGAACTCCTTCAGATCATGCTCGAGCAAGACCTCGACGCCATGAGACGCCATTCGATCGGTAATCCACTTGGCTTCGCGCGGCTCGATGGCCATCGGCCAAAACCACTCCTCACGAATAAAGAACTTCGGCCGCAAGCCCGCCGCAACCATTACCTCTACCGCTTCGATGCCAATGAGCCCGCCACCCACGACGGCCGGGGCCTGAGCGGAGCCGCCTCGCTCTCCCAAAACCGTCTTGCGCACGCGATAGGGAGAATCATCAGAGCTTCTTGGAAGATGCTCCTCGGGACGCGGAGGACGACTTACGCTGGGCCCGCCGTGGAGTTCGGCTTCCAGCCATTCGAGATCCTGCAGAGTGACGAAATGACCAATGCCGGGCAGGTCTGAGCCGGGCCATGGCCCAGGACGCGGGCGCGAGCCGCACGCGATGAGCAAGCGATCGTAGGAAATTGCCGCTTCACCCGACAACGCGACCTGCTTGTTCGTGACATCGACGCCCACCGCGCGCGCACGGACCCGCTGAAATCTCAGCCGTGCGTAAAGATCGCGCTCGTAGGGCTCGATATCTTCGTGTTTCATCTGACCACAAACCACCCACATCAGCGCGGTGCGGGAGAAAAAGTGGTCCGATTCTTCGCTGATGATGGTGACGTTCCAATCCGGCTCGCGTTTTCGTACGGTAAGCGCTGCTTCGACGCCGGCCACGCCGTTGCCAATGATGACGATATTCATAGGACGCGGGAGAGTATGCTCAAAACCCGGGCTGCGTTACAACGAAAGCGCAGCGTCGGGCGAGCGCTTTGATGATACGGATGCGTCGGTCTCCGTGACGCCCGCGTTTGTTCTAGGTTCAGGCCCGGGTCCAGGTCGAGGTTCAGGTCGGGGGGCGCGGGCGTCGACCGCCGCGTCGCGTGGCGTTTGGAGTGCCGCCGCTCCGTCCGGAGGGGGTTGCGCGGCATCGGTGCCGCCGTCTCGCTCGGCACCAGGCTCTACGAACGCTTCGTCGGACGAAATCAAAAGCTGCTCGGGGGTCATCGGAATGAGATCGGGAACGGTGGCAATGCTTACTAGGGTCGGCGCTTGATGTTCGACCGCCACGCGCAGCCAATCGCTGAATAGCGCATTCATAGGCTTGGACATCGAATGCTTGACTCGTGGAAACCCGCGCCACTGCACATCAAGACCAAGCGTTTCAAGCTTGAGCACGAGCGCATTGGTCCAGCGATAGGGCACGATAAGGTCGGCTTTGCCGTGCATGGCTTGAATCGGCGGATACGGCTTGGTGGGGTCGAGCGCTGGAGGCACCAAGTGTGGCGGCAGCCAACCCGCGAGGGGGAACGCGTGTCCGACGACTTCGGGATGAAGAAGCGCGAGCGCAAAGGTGAGGATACCGCCCTGCGAAAACCCGTTGATAATGGGCTCTCCGCGCGTAGGTCGCGTCGCCAGTACAGTTTCGATGAGATACGCAAGCTGAGCCGCGCGCTCTTTGATCCACACCCCAAGCTCGCTGTCTTTGCTTTGCGCGGTGCGCACAGGAAACCACGTAAAGCCGCGACCGGCTTTGTCGGGCGCGCGCGGGGCGATGATGCGCATGGGAGCGCTCACGCCAAAGAAAGGACCCCCGGGCACCCGGGGACGATCGCCGCGTCCATGAATCACTACCAGCAAGGGAAGCTCCGCGTCCATCGCCACATCGCCGAGCACAATTTCGAGATAGTAGAGGCCGGCGAGATATTGTTCCTCGACTTGGACGCCGGGAGCGTCTTCGGAAGACAAACCCGAGGAAATCTCCGAAAGCTGCGCCGAGGTCATGACCTGTTTGTCCTCGTCTCGACCTCGCGTGGTGGCGCGTAGCTCAATGTCAAGGTCGACGGGCGCGGTGGGTGGCCACGAAACCTCGAACGAGTCTACGACGCCGCTGCAGCTCGGGTCGCTAAGGCTGAACCACGCCACCACCAACACGCCGAACAGCGAGGTCATCCGCGCGCTGAAAGAGGGCCAGCCGCTGCGGGGCGCGGCGATCGTTCGTTTCGTCGATGAAGTCAAAACGATGGGGCCGCGCGGGCGAGAACCCGTCGGGCGGCTCGACAGCAGTAGCACTCGAGGCCGACAATGTCTTCTCGGCCAGCATGCGCCACGCGCGGTTGTCGAGATCGATCCACCGGCTCCCTCTTGTCGCGACGCACGTCGCAGGGCACGATTCGCGCATGGTTTCGCGAACTGGTGCGATTTATGCCGTGTTGCTGACCGTTTGTGCCATCGGCGTCGTCGCCGGATGCGGGGATGAATCAAAAGCGCGACGGGAATGGACGGCGGCCGATCATGCCCATCCTCCCCAAGCACAGGTCGACCCCGAACGGGTTCCGCAGCAGCGGAGCCGCCAGGGGGCCGGAGCATCGGCGCCTACGTTGGCTCAAGCCGCCCGAGCGCTCTGGAAACTCAGCTGCGCCGGATGTCACGGCGTAGACGGCGAAGGGCCCAGCGCGCCAACTGGCGGCGTTCAGGCGCGCGACCTGCGCGACGCCGATTGGCACGAGGCCACCACCGACGATGAGATCGCAAAAGTGATTCGCGCAGGCCGAGGCGCAATGCCGGCGTTTGGCAACCGATTGCCTGAAGAAGCGATCACTGCGCTAGTGATGCACGTGCGGAGCCTTCGCGCGGCTAAGGATCCTGCCGAGCAATGAGCTGCTGGTAGTGGTCGCGAAACACGCCGAGCAGCAATCGCGATTCCGCAATCAGGCCGACCGACGCAAAGACGACGAGAAAGACCCCGACGCAGGTCATCGTCATCAGCATGAGCCGCCCATCATGACCGCTCGCTTCCGCTAAGCCACCGATCAAACCGGCCAATGCAAATAGACCCGAGGCGCCGTAGAGCGACACCAACGCAGCGCGCAAGAGCCGGGCGCGACGCCACAAGACATCCGCCGTACTGCGGATGGATGATCGATGGGCATGGCCAGATCCGTGAACGCGGTCGGTGTGAGACGAATGGTGCTGCTCGTGCAAGTAGTGATGGAACTCGCCGTGAATCTGGCCGAACCGATTCGCAGTGGACATGATCAAAAGGCCCACGCCGGGGAGCAAAACGAGCGGGGTGACCCACATCACGCCTTCAGTCATTGGCCCAGCTCCCGCACGGATTGTCGATCAGTCCGCGGTCGCAGGAACGATAGGCGATTTCGCAGCGCCGAGTTCGTCGTTGACGTGTTGTGCCCGCTGCTCAAGCGCACGTAGCTTCGCTTTGAGTTCAATGCTTCGCGATTGTTTGCGCGACAGGTTCGGCCGTCGTGGAGGCCGGACGCGACCGCCCGTGCCGCCTTCGCGATTGGAGTCTCCAGCTTGTGAGGGTCCACCGGTTGCACGGTCCGGATCTTCCAGCTTGGGGCTTGGAGGATCCGTTTCTTCATATTCCGCCCACACCGCCGCGACCTGTTTCTCAAGATTGGTTCGCTCTTTGCGGAGCACCCCGATGCGCTGCTCCACTCGTTTGAGTTCGCGCGCGGCCCATTCGCGCATGGGCGCGTCTTCGGCCACTTCGGTCAAAAAGCGAAGCACCAGCTCTCGCTGTTCGAGCTGTCCTTGCGACGCGAGGGCGCGGTCCAAGTAGCGTTCGCGAAGCTTGAACCGCTGCTCCGTGACGGTAAGGTCGTGCTGTCGCCGCGAAACGAAATACTGGGTCACGCCCAGTGCGGTGGTCGGGGCGATGGTGACGACCGCGGCAACGAAGGTCAGGAACGCCCCATCGCGCCAAATCGGTCGCTCCGCTCGAGGTCCGCCCACCGAGGCAGAATGCGCCTGGGCAGAATGCGCCTGGGCAGAGTGCGGCCCGGCCGGAGCTCGACCCGACGCGTGCACCCCATCCGCCATGGATTCGGGCGCCTGAGACGGTGACGCCCCTGGGGGTGGTGTCGCAGGAAGTCCCACAGCGAAGCACTTTATCATGAAGCGATCGCGATCGGAGCTAAAGTGGTCGCAAATCGATCCGATGTCTCGAATATGGGACCGTCTTCTGTATCTCGATCCGTCTGCCCAGCATGCCACTTCGGCGTCGCGACTCCGTTTCTGAATGGCGGCCATCAGCCGCTCGCCACCCTCGCGTGGCCGTCTTCGGCGACTGAGGCGCAAGCCATGAAACGATTGCCGCATACGTTCGTGCGATGCGGGGGATGTGGCCATGTCTACAACACCGCGTTCGACTACGCGGAGATTCCCTACGGCGATCATCCCAACCGCATGTTTAACCGCGGACCCATCTGGAGCGCGCATCTCGATCGCGTTCGCGAGATTATCTGGTCGCAGACGACGCGAGAAGACCCCGTGGTGGTGGAAATCGGTTGCGGCGCGGGCGAGTTGCTGGGCGCCCTCCACCAGGAACGCCCGCGCGGCACCTACGTCGGGTTTGACCCCCACGCGCCCGTCAATACGGGCGGACCTGGCGACTCGAATGGAACAAACAATGAAGGCGGACCTGGGGTCACGTTTCGGAGAGAGTTCTTTGAGCCCGAGCAGCATATCGCAGAGCTTCGACCCGATATCATCGTCGCGCGTCACGTGCTCGAGCACATTCTCGACCCACTAAGCCTCGTTCAAGCAACCCACGTCGCCGCCGCGGTAGAAGGCAGCCCCTGCCGGCTCTTTGTCGAGGTTCCCTGCATCGACCGATGTTTTGATACCGGGCGCACCGCCGATTTCTTCTACGAGCACTATTCGCACTTCACCACGTCGTCGTTTACCGCGATGCTCCATCATGGCGGCTCCGACGTGGAGTCGATCGAGCATGGATACGGCGACGAAGTGGTCATGGGGGTGTGTTCGCTGGGCAGCCAGAGCGTGCACCGACGCCTTCAAGAAACCGAGCGCTTTCATGAGCGGTCCGCGAAAACGCGACGAACCGTGCGCCGACAGCTCGATCGCCTCTACGACCGCGGGCTTCGGGTCGCGCTCTGGGGAGGCACGGGAAAGGCGGCGATGTTCATGAACACGTTTGGTGCCGACGCAAATCGGTTTCCCTGCGTGGTCGATTCCGATCCCGACAAGGTCGGCACGTTCGTGCCAGGGACAGGGCAAGAGATTCGGTTTCGGGATGAGCTTCGGGCCCGTCCCGCCGATGTGATCATCATCACCACGCAGTGGCGAGCCCGGGAAATCGTCGCCGAAATCGAGCGATGCGAAATCTCCTGCGGGTCGATCTTGGTGGAGCACGATGGGCGCCTCGTCGACTACCATCGCGACGCTCATCCCTACGCGCGACGCGCCAAAGCTGCCGCATGAGTCGACGGTCGCCGGCTCGCCACGTCGCCGCGCGCAAGCTCCACGCTGGAGCCAAGCTTCTCAAGAACGGGCAACCAGAGGATGCGCTTCGCTGCTACACGGAGGTGCTCTCCAAAAACCCAAGCAGCAATGTGGCCCTCCTGGGATTCGGCAAAGCACTCCTTCAGTCGGGCGACCCGCGCCGCGCGCTTGGCGCACTAACCAAACTGCTCGAACGGGACCCGACATCGCTCCCCGGTCTAGTTGCGCTAGCGGCAGCTCAAAAACAGCTTCAGCGCCCTGAGGAAGCTGCGGCATCGCTCGAGCGCGTGCTTCAGCGAAAACCCTCCCACGCCGAAGCGCACTATCGACTCGGAGGGGTGCTTCTCGAACAGGGCAAGCTCGTCGAAGCGATCGATCGCTACCGCAACGCGGCGTCGCTCGAGAAGAAAAACGCGCACTACTGGTACGCGCTGGGTCATGCGTTCGCTACCGCCGGCCAGGTTGATGACGCGGAGCACGCGTACGAACGGTCGCTCACGCTCAACGGGAACCAATGGCACGTCCATTGGGCCCGCGCCCGCAATGTGCCCTTGGTGCATCGCGACACCCATGACGTCGAAGAAAGTGCTCGCCGCGCGACGCAAGGGCTGGGCGCTCTTGCCGAACGCGCGCAATCGCTTACCCCTGCTTCGCTCGCCAAACTCAGCGCAGGAATCTTGGACAACTTTCACGTTCACTACCTCGGCACAGACCCGCTTTCGATCCAAAAAACGCACGGCGCACTGGTTCATCGCGCGATGAGCGCTGCGTTTCCTCAATGGTCGCAGAAGCTCGCGCCACGAGTCGTCGATGGCCGCATCCGCGTAGGGTTTGCGTCGTCGCATATTCGCAATCACACCGTGCTTCGACTGTTCGAACGCTGGATGACGGATCTAGATCGCGACGAGTTTGAAGTCTTCGTGTATCAGCTTGGCGCCCGCGTCGACTCGGATACTCAGCGCATTCAACACGCGGTCGAACATGTTCACTACGAGCCGGGAAACGTTGGCGCCCTGGCGAGCAAAATCTCGGACGACCAGCTTCATGCGCTCATTTATCCTGAGGTCGGCATGGACCCCCACGTGCTTCGCCTTGCCGCGCTTCGTCTGGCTCCCGTGCAGGCGATGTCCTGCGGTCACCCGATCACCAGCGGGCTGCCCACCATGGATGTGATGCTTTCGGGTGAGCTGGTGGAAACCGAAGACGCGGAGCAGCACTACACCGAAGCATTGGTTCGGCTGCCCAATCTGGGTCTTGCCCTCAGCGAAGATCCATCCCTCGCGAGCGATCTATCCCATGCCGACTTCGGCGTGGACGATGCATCGGTGGTGTATCTCTCCGGGCAATCGCTGTTTAAGTATTTGCCGCAGCACGATGACGTCTTTCCGCGCATCGCGGAACAGGTGCCGCGAGCGAAGTTTGTCTTCATCGCCAACAAATCGGAAGACGCCACGACACTCTTCCAAACGCGCCTGCAGACCGCGTTTTTGGCGCGCGGTCTGAGCGCCGACGACTTCTGCATCGTACTGGCGAGGCAACCCCGCGACCGTTTTCAGGCGCTCATGGAAATCTCCGACATCTTTCTCGACACCTTCGAGTTTGGCGCCGGCCAAACCGCGATCGAAGCGATCGGCCGAAGCCTCGTTCCCATCACCTGCCCCGGAACGCTGGCCCGCAGTCGGTACACGGCTGCTGCGCTCAAACGCATCGACGTCACCGACACCATCGCATCCTCAAAAGAGGACTACATCGACCTTTGCGTGAAACTCGGACACGATTCCGACCATCGAAACCAACTGCGCGAAGCGATCACCGCACAACGCAGTCGCCTATTCCATGATGAAGAGGCGATGAACGGATTTATCCGCTTCCTTCGCGACGCGGCTGAGCCCGAACCACGCTGCAACCCTAGCGGGTGAACATAGTTGGCAGGTTGGCACAAATCGTGCTGATTTGTGAGGCATGCCACGGTCAACATGCCCCACCCGCTCACCCCAGCATCTGGGAATCCTCCACCTTTTCGGGGCGTTTGCGCTCTCGATTCCACTCGCTGCCTGTCAGGCCGCCGTGGATTCTGGCGAGGGAGCTGAGGACAAAGCAGCCCTCGAGGGCGAGCAATCCTTCCCTGGCATGGTGCGTAAGCGCTTTGGTTTGCTCCCCGGGAACACCGACCGATTTCGGCACCAGCAACAGGCTCATACCCCCGACGGTTGGAACTTCGCGGATCGTGCGCACCTCCAAGCAGCGTTGGACATCGCGGAAGCGTACATAACATCGCGTGGCATTGCCGGCGAAACGGTGGCCCAAATCCGCGATCGCCGCGTTCTCGATGTTACCTGCGACCACGCAGTGGGTGGCCCGGATGTCCTTGACGGCGTTGAACCGGAAGACTGTCTGGTGTTCTACCGAGTGATCAGCAAAGTCACTGTCGAACGAAAGAAGGAAGCTGAGTCGGGAAGCGCAGCGTCATCAGAAATCGCCTCTGGCTTCGTCACGGTTCGTATCCACATCCAGGATCTGACCGTCAGCGTGCGCAGTGACGACCCAAGGATCACGTTGACCGGACAAGAGCTCTACGGACCACTCCCTTCTGACCGAGAGGCGCGCGAACAACTGGAGATGTATCGAGAGCTGTATGAAGAAATAGAGATGGCACATGCCAACGGCTTCTCGCCCGACGATGTGCACGCTCGCAGCGCCGAGGATTTGTTCACGTCCCTTAACACCCAGGTATTTTCTGACGGCGAAGATGAACACTTTATCGATGTTGTTCATCTCAAGCGGCCAGAGAAAGAACACGGCGTCGTTGGCCGTGCTCCCCACCTCATCGCAACGGTCTCGAAATCGACATCTGGCCTGAGCGAATCGTCATACTTCGCCGTCGCCGCCGGAACGGAGTCGATTGCGTCCAACTAAACGCAGCCCGCGATCGATTGACCCACGGTCGACTGACCCGCGATTGATTGGTCCAATATCGACTGGCTCGCGATCGACTGGCTCGCGATCGACTGGGTAGCGCTTAGCGCGTCACTTTGAGGTTACGCACCAGGTCTTTGGGGCTTCGGGCGGCGGCGCGCGCGGTATCTACACTGACGGCTCCGCTTTTCACCAGCTGCAGGAGCTGGGAGTCGAAGCTGTAGGTTCCGTGCTCGTGGAGGCCTTGGTCGAGCACTTGGGGCAGTTGGCGAAACCGGCTGGGTTCGCGGATGCAGTCTTGCACGGTGCCGCTATTGCGGAGGATTTCGGTGACCAGAATGCGCTCGCGTCCGCCGCGTTGGGCCACGAGTTTTTGCGATACAATCGCGGTGAGAGCATCGGCGATGCGGGCGCGCGCGGCGCCTCGAAAATCGGGCGGGTAGAGGTTCATCATGCGGGTAATGGCGCCGCTGCTGTCGGACGAATGAAGCGTAGAAATCACCATATGACCTGATTCGGCCGCGCTGAGCGCGACATCGAACTCATCGAGGTTTCGAATCTCTCCGAGAAAAATCACGTCAGGGTCTTCGCGCAGCGCGCCCGTCAAGCCGTGCCCAAAGCTATCCACATCGCGGCCGACCTCGCGCTGAGAAAAGGTCGAGACCTCATCATCGAAGAGGTATTCGATGGGCTCTTCGATGGTCACAATATGCTTCGGGGCTTGGCTGTTGATGAACTGCAGCATCGACGCGATGGTGGTCGATTTCCCGTTTCCGGTGGCGCCCGTGACCAAGACTAAGCCCCGCTCGGCGAGCGCGATCTGCTTGACCACCGGCGGCAGCCGAAGCGCGGCGGGCTCGGGCACAGGGTGGCGAATATGCCGAAGCACCAACGCCGGGGTCCCTCGTTGATGGTACACATGGCAGCGAAAGCGGCCCACTTGCGGCACTGCGCAGGCAAACTCGACTTGTCGACCGCCGAGGCGATCGGGAGGCACACCAGCCCAGAGGCCCAGCGTCGTGATCGCTTCGCGAACGGTGGAGGTTTCGAGTTCCGGATGTTCGAGCGGGCAGAGCTCGCCTTCGACGCGAACAAAAGGCGGCACGCCGGAGCGCAAATGGATATCTGAAGCCTGAGCCGCGAGGCTTCCTTTGATGATGCGCAGGGCAATTTTCAGCCCCGGACTGACCTCGGACTCGGCAACTTGCATCATGACTCGTTCTCCGCTCCTTGATGTTCTGCTCGTCGATTCTTCATGGGGCACGGCTCGCCAGAATCGACCGTCAAAGGATGGCGCACGCTGAGTACTTCCGTCTTCCCGCTTACCCCCGCGCTTCGAATCGCCTGGGGATCCAAAATCACTTGCACCCCTCGGCGCGACTCCAGGCCAATCACCAGCGGCGCGGCCAGATTCACGGTGGGTACGCCGCCGTCGGCAGGTGCGGTGACGATCGCGGCCACCGCAAGCTCGGATTCGCCGCTACCGGCGTCGCCATCATCGCGACCGCCGAGTCGCGACGCGATCCGCGCGGCTTCAACCGGGAAATTAGGATCGACCGTGCATGCATCCACCGCGAGCAAGCGTATGGAGGGGTCGACGATCGAAACCAGCGCCCGAACTCGATCTGCTTCGCTCGCCTGCTCGCCGCGCAGCGGCTCATTTAGTTCGCACACCACGAACCTTCGATGGTTGGCGAGCCCAAAGAGCCCGTCGGGAAATGTGATCACCGCGCTTTCGTCGACAGGCGGCAAGCTAAAGCGTTCCTTGCCACGGCTCGCCATCTGGTTTTCGGCTTCAATGCGGTCGATGAGCTCGCCGCGATGAACCGAAAGCTCACGCGGAGCCCGGATTCCGATTCGCACCCGCCCCCCGTTCACCGATACAACCTCCACCTCAACTTCGGAGCCGATAACGATGCGTTGTCCTGCGCGACGGGTGAGGGTAAGCATAGCTATCCTTGGGCCAGCCCGGCGGGGGGCAGTTGAGCTGCGATCTGAACCGCGGTTTCAAGCGCCGACTGGGCCCGCTCGAAATCCAAAAACGCGTCGACCGGGTCCGCGCCGATCTGTTCTCCTTGGCGAATCGTCGCTAGATCGCGGGTCCGCGTGGCGACTTGATGCGCGGTTTCGAAGGCGCTCATGCGAGCCCCCACTTCGACGCGCGCTTCGACGACTTGGTCATGCACGAGATCGATGGTGTCGATCGCGGTTTGAATCGCGGGCACATCGTCCGACGCCAGAGCCGTCACAATCGCGTCGAGCGTGGCCAGCACATCGGTCGGTGTACCGACGCCAAACGCCGTCGACCCCGACACGCCAACCCCCAAACGAACCCCCACGCCGACCTCGACCTCGCGAACGCTGCCGTCGCCGAAATACGCGCCGGTCGCATCGAAGGGCGGGCTGTCGTCCGGGTATCCTGCGAACACGTAGCTTCCGCCCGACTCGGCGTTGCCAAGCGCGACGATACTTTGCCGAAGTTCATCGACCTCTCGAGACATCGCGGCGCGTTCGCTCGCGGTGACCGTCGCGGTGGCACCGACAAGCGTGATCTCTTTGACCCGCCGAACGACCTCCGCGACATCACCCAGCGCAGAATCGGCTACATCAATCGCCGCCCGACCCGCGTCGATCGCGCGCAGATGGCCTTCGGCGCGCACCTCTCGGCTTCGCGCCTGCCGCGCCAGACTCGTCGCCAGCGGGTCATCCGACGGCTTGAGCACGCGCCGACCGGTTGCGGCTCGCTCCTGGGTCTTCGCGAAATCGGCGCGCGCTCGCGAGAGCTCACGTCGATTGAGATTGTAGATCATGTTGTCGGAAACTCTCATGCCATCACCGCAAGTTCATGAGTTCGCCGAGCATCTCGTCCGCTGTCTGAATCACGCGCAGCGATGCTTGATAAGCTCGTTGAAACTGCGTCAAAGAAACCATTTCTTCGTCTACCGAAACGCCAGAGACCCCTTCGCGAAGCGCGGTCACTTGTTCGAGAGCAGCCCCCGCGGCCTCCTCTTGGCCGATCGCAACCTGCACCGCGCTCGCGCCGGTTGCGATCAATGACGCGTACGCATCGGTGACCGTGGCGGTGCCCCCAAGCGCGATCGGTGCTTCGCTCAAATCGAGAAGCGCGAGCGCGTTTCGGTTGTCGCCTGGGGTTGCTGTGGCGTCGGCAGCTGCGCCGATGGCATCCGGAAGCCCTGCAACGTCAGCAGAAATTCCGATGCTCTCCGCAGCGCCGGCTGCGGACGCAAGCGGCTCGAAGATGTTTCGTCCGCTGGCCCCGTCGAGGCCGACCCCAGCTGCGTGCGCCGTGTTGTACGCAGCCGCAAAATCAAACGCCAGCTGGTCGAGGGAATCGCGCGCATCGGAAAGCGCTCCGTCGCGCGCATCGATCAAACCACCGATGATGCCTGAGCCGATCGTCGCGGTGATATCCACCACCGCCCCGGCGGTCGTGCGATAAATCTGGGTATCCCCCGACGTGGGATCGATCGATGTTTGAAGCCCTTCGACGTGACCATCGGGAGAAACGAGCGGAAGGCCGCCCGAGAGCAACAGCGAGATCGTGCCGTCGCCTTCGTCGAGAACTTTCACCGGAACTTGTTCGGCTACATCGCGCACCAACTGGTCGCGCCGATCGCGCAGATCGCTGGCTTCCCGACCTCCGAGCTCCGACTGAGCAATTTGTACGCCCAAAGAACCGATCTCGTCGAGCCGGTCGTTGAGCTCGGCAACTTCTCCTTGAATGCGCTCATTCAGATCGACGCGGCTTTGCACGAGTTCTCCGGCCGCGACATGGAACGCGTCTGCGACCTGCTCGGCTCGAGAGAGCAGCGTCACTCGGGGTCCCGGGTCGCTGGGGTACGCCGCGAGGTCAGCAATCGCGGAATGAAACGCGTCGATGGCGTCGCCGAGGTTTCCCGCGCCATCTGAGAAAATAACATCGAGCACGCCGAGTGCGCCGGAGCGGGCGGAAGCTTCGCCCTGAAACGACTGAGCACCGAGCATGCGCCGCTCGAGGAACTGATCCACCACGCGGCGCTGTCCAACGGCTCGCGCGCCGTTCCCGGGCTCTGGTGGACCGCCAACCGGCTGAATGTTCGCGATGCGGCGAGAGTACCCCGGCGTATTGACGTTGGTGGCGTTGTTCGAAGCCACATGCGAACCGAACGACTGCGCGGTCATCCCGTTTCGTCCTACGCCCAAAATGCCGAATAGTGTACTCATCGCGCTCGGTACAACCCGCCCCTACACCCGCCCGTGAAGCCTTCGTCCGGGAATCGAACGTGACGCTTCACCGCGTTGGCCGTAGCTTTGGGGGCTCGCAGCGCCGAACGTGCCCTGCAGACACTGCGCGAGCAGTTGCATGAGACGAATGTTCTCCTGGGCCATGCGCTGAATTTCTCGCCGCTCGTCAGCGGGCTGCGGCCGTTTTCGCAACGCGGCGAGCACGGCCTTTTTTGCTACTTGGAGCTCTTCCAGCGCGTGTACATCCGCGCGACGTAGGGCGTCGCGCTCGAGATTCAGCAACTCCAAGAAGCGTTGCGACTCCGTGGTGGATGCAGATGCAGGGGCCCTATCCGACTGAGAGCTCATCTCAGACTTCTTCTACCAGCATGCGTCGCGCGATTTTCAGAGGATCAATTTCGAACGTGCCGCTCTGAATGGCTTCTCGAAGACGACTGATTCGATCCTGGTCCGGAACTTCCGGCCCCTGCGCGTCCATCAACGATTGCGCCACGGGTGAAAGCGTGACGCGTTCTTGAGGCGCTGCGGTGCGCGCGGGTGCGGCACCACGCACATGTGCGGAACGGTGGGTTTTCTCTACGGGCACGGGTCTCGCTGGGCCATGAACCTTCATGGTTTTCCCTCCACATAAATCATCGGTCGCTTACCTTCGGAACTTGAGGTCAAAAATGAACCCCTCGAACGCAATTCGGATGGGTCGGCATCGAGCACCGACGGGCCGGCCGCTCTCGAAAGAGGTATTTCATTACGAAAACCGGTTTTGGGCGTTTTGAGCTCGATGATTTCGATGCGCGAGAGCCCGTTGCGCGCGCCTTTGGCGGCTCCCCCGGCGTGGCCCACTCGATTCCAGACGCGCCGGGTAAGATGTTGTGCGCCTCCAGTGCGCGCCTCCCACCCATCAAACACCACGCGCTCGGGCCGACCGCTGTCGTCGTAGCGTACTTCGTGCACGCGCTCGATGACCGCCATGTGCCCCGCGTGCCCTTTGCTTCCGCTCCCGGTCAGCAGGAACGCGCGCTGGCCGGCGCGCGTCGCGGCATCGAGCGATTCGGCCGATTCGCCGGTCACCACGCGGCCCCAGTCGCTGGAAAGCACACCGTCAGCCGCGTCCTGTGTCACTCGATCCGGATCGGGATAGCCCAAGCCGCGTCGACGAGCGGTCAGCGGCACCTGAAATCCCGCCCGGCGAACCACCTCAAACGCGAACAAGTTGCATTTGTAGCTCCCATGAAACCCGGCCGCGTCTCGTACATTGAATCGGGCCACGCCGCCGTCTACCCGGAGCGAGACATCGCTCGAGAGGTCGCCAGGCTGGAGCCGGCCGTCGCGCCCCCATCGAACGGCAGCGCCGCCCTGGACCATGTCGCCGGCGGCTTCACGCAACGCTTTGGTCTTTCCGTAGGTAGGGTCGAGCGCCGATAGCTTGAGCGTAGAGAGATGTTCGCCGGGACCGAGCGGAATCGGCGCTGCGGTCGGCATCCCTCTTTTTGAGAATGCGCCGTGTATTGAACGATCAGAGTTTGGCGCCAAGATCTTGGCCGGGCTTCCTTTGGGCGCGAGCGCGCTCTCGAGCATGTCGGCGACGCCTACCCCGCCGTTTCGAGTCATCGCGGAGGACATCGCTTCGTCCATCATGTGCAGATACATGTTGCCGCCAGGCCCGGACCCGCCCAGGGCGCCGCTCTTGATGGTGCGCCGCATGGTTTGCCAGAGCTGCTGAATCAGAAGCCCTTCAAACTGTTGAGCCGCGTCTTTTAAACTCGGCGTCGACGCCTTACTCCTAGAGAGAGACTGGCTCCCAGGAAGAGACTGGCTCCCAGGAAGAGACTGGCGCGTCGAAGCGGGTTCGAGCCCGGGGATGTTCGCGGCGCCAACTGCGGGAACGGTCACTGTATCTCCACGTCGGCTTGCAGGGCCCCCGCGGTGCGGAGCGCTTGAAAAATCGCGATGAGGTCGCGCGGACCAGCGCCCAGCGCGTTGAGCGCTGAAACAACGTCAGCCAGACTGGCTGAGTTTGGAACGACGCGCAGCGCTCCAGGAGCTCCTCCCGGGCTTTTCACCTCAGCCTGAACCTCGGTTTCGGGAACCACCGCGGTATCTCCGTCGCCTAGTGCTTGCGGTTGCGATACCGCAAAGCTTTCTGAAATCTCGACGGAGAGGCCGCCCTGCGCGATGGCCACCTCAGAAATCCGCACCCCCGACCCAAGCACCACGGTACCGGTGCGCTCATCGATCACCACGCGGGCCGGCGCGCTGGGCTCCACGTCAAGCATTTGTACCGCCGCCACCAGCCCCACGGGGTCGCGACGAAAACGCTCCGGAACCCATACGCGAACCGTTCCACTGTTGGGCGCGGACGCGACCCGAGCTCGAAAATGACTGTTGATGGCAGACACGATCCGCTTGGCGGTAACGAAGTCGGGCGTGCGCAAGCTGAGCTCGATATTGTTTCCGCTCACCATGCGCATCTTCACCGGTCGCTCTACGATCGCGCCGTTCGGAATTCGGCCGGCCGTGACGTGGTTAAGGCTGACTGAGCTACCGCTCCCGCCACTCGCCGAAAACCCGCCGATCACCACCGGGCCTTGGGCTGCAGCGTAGACTTGGCGGTCTGCACCCATCAATGGCGTCTGAAGCAAAGTGCCGCCAAGCAGGCTCTTCGCGTTGCCAAGCGACGATACGGTCACGTCGATTCGAGTGCCGGGGTTTGAATGCGGCTGCAGGCTCGCGGTCACGATCACTGCCGCAGCGTTCTTGGTTTGAATGGTTGCAGGGTCGAGCGTGGCTCCGAGACGACGCAGCATCGCCGCAGTGCTCTGAATCGTAAAGCGGGCCTGACCGGTGTCTCCAGTACCGTTTAATCCGACTACCAACCCGTAGCCAATGAGCTGGTTCTGGCGAATGCCTCGCACCTCGCAGAGCTCTTGAATGCGAGCGGCTTGGACCGGGCGAGCGGGGCACGTTGTCAGTACGAATGTCGCGGCGGCCAACCCGGCCGCGTATCTCCTTGCACAAGACATCAGAGGAACTGCACAAAACATCAGAAAGGCCTCACTTTAGAAAGGACGCGAGAAAGCCATCCTTGCCGCTGATTGTCACTAAGCGCGCCTCGCCCCGTGAACTCCACTTGCGCATCGGCCACCAGGCTCGAGCGAACCGAGTTGTCGGTTTCAATATCCGAAGGCCGGACGACGCCAGAGATGTAGACGTGAAGCTCTTCGTCGTTGATGAGAATCACCTTGGTCCCTTCCACGAAGAGGTCGCCATTCGGGAGCGCACGTTTCACCCGCACCGCGACCGTGCCTGCGACCCGGCCTCCGCGAGACGTTTCTCCGTCGCCCGCGAAGCTATGGTCGCTCATCAGCTGAAGTAGAGACGAAGGGTTGATGTCGGGATGAGCCGACTGCAGCGCGGTCATGAATCCGAGTAGATTGGGAATCCCCGCCGTATGGTCGGCCTGGCGGTCGAGCGCGGTTCCTGCATCTCCGCTGGCGCGCGCGGTTTCGTCGATGCGCACTGTCACGATGTCGCCCACGCGACTGGCGCGAAAGTCTGAAAACAGCCCCTTGGTGGCATCTTGCCAGAGCGAACCTTCCGACACCGAGGAAGGCGCGCGTTCGTAGTCGCCCGGCCGATAGTTGCGCGCCCGTTCGGCCTTCGGCTGAATATGGCGCGGCGTGCACGCGGCGAGACATGCGACCGACGAAAGACAGAGTATCGAAAAGACATACGGTATCGGCAAGACACGCGGCATCAGCGAACGAAACATCCGTCTGTTCTCGAGGCAGTGACTCGTAGGGCGACGATTCGTAGGGCAACGATTCGTAAGGCGGATCGCGGCGCTCACTGAATCACCTCGACCGTACGCCCATCAACCACCCGCGCGCGCAACGCAATGCCGGTATGACTGCGTACTCGAATCACGTCGCCCACGCGGCCAGGCTGTTGGGCTTCGCCAGACACGGCGGCTTTGACATTGCCCACCACCGCAACCACACGCACCCGCGCACCAGGAACGACCGCCGGAGGAGGACAAGAAAGCCTCGCCCGCACGGGGAGCCGTCGTTCGACGCCGCCGACCCGCAACCGCAACATTCCGCTGGTCGCGACTCCTGAACCTCGAGGCCGACGCATATCCGCCGCAACCTGCACGCGGCCCTGCGGCAGCGTGACCGCGCCGGGAACCCGCACGTCGTCTACCGTGCATGGAGCAAGCGCCTGCGCCACCGCAACGCGCGCCCGGGCGCGAATGGTGTCGCGATCGAGCTCCTGAGCGCCTCGCTCGACCACAGTGCGCCGGGGAATCGAAAGCCCGCGAACGCTATGCCCACCCTCTTTGAGCGCGGCCAACACCTGGCTGCGCCGAACCACCACGCTATGCCCCGGAGGCGGGGCGCTGGCTACCTCGACGCGGCCAAGCGGCGCGCCCTCCAGCGCAGGAATGATTTCGTGAAGCAGAATACGATCGCGCGTTTGTTCTAAAGACGCATCGGCATCGACCGAAGCAGGAAACAAAACAAACCACAACATCGCGAACAACAACCGCATCGCGAACGGCAGCCGCGGCAAACGTGTAGGTCGGAACGAGTCAAAGGAACCACGCATACTCGCGCTCAGAAGAGCACGGACCGTGCCAGCGGTTTTTTCGCGTGTTTTCCCCGATACGACCGCCAATACGTCAAACAACCGTCGCGTTTCCGTGAAGCAGGGACAAAATCGTGGCGGCAGCCCGCAGCCCTAGGAGGCTGGCAGTACAACGAGTCCGGCCCGGGGAGCGCGCCTTTGCCTGTGGGGACGAGGGGCTTGCAGATGCGGCGCCGTCTCAAGACTGAATGCCAGATCCCCGCGCCGCGCAAGCCCCTCTCGGCGCTCGTGCCAACCGGGGTTCCGGCCTATTGGCCGGTTGGCACGAGCGACGCCCCACAGGCAAAGGCGCGCTCCCCGGGCCTACTGGGATGTGGTTTGAGTTTCAAACTCGTAGTCGACTCCGCGCACTCGCCTATGTTCGATGGCGGAAGTATTCATGTTTACCGAGTGATCACTGAACAGAGCAAGGTTCCAACACTCGTTGGCTGATTTTTGCGATGATTCGTACGCGACACCATCGATGCCTTCGCTCGCCAAAAGCCACTGACAAATAAACTGACTTAGCAGGTATTCACCCGGCGCACTGATGTTGTCACACGGACGGGCGAAATGCTGCCCAATGTGTTCTCTAAACGCATTGTGGTCGTTTACATACTTATAAAACCGGTTGAACTCCTCGTCCGTCGCACAAAACGGGATCAGAGGGTCGATTGAACGCCTGAAATCTGCGACAAATACGTCCCGGCGAAGCTCGAACGTGGCGATAACGACTTCGTTGCCCACACACGGGCGGACCTCAGCGGCGGCGACCTCGGGCGTCGACGCTAGGTAGAGAAAAGGCTGTCCGGAGACATTCGCTCGCTGTGCCCTTACGTGTTTGGGTGGTGGTGCGCTCATATGTTCCCGCTTAATTTGGGATCGCTCGAGATCAGCCGCTTCAGGGAACGGAACGATACGCGCTCTGTAGAAGCTCTGGCCTTTGGGCAGGCGAAGTCTGACATTTGCTATCGATTGTCGAATTCGAATGCAAGCGTTTCGTACGGTCTTGTCCGACTTGTCGTTCAGTAGTTTGGCAAACGTCGTCGAATGCCCACGTCTGTCGACAAGACTCCGGAGTAGTTCGATCGCGTCGGGCAACGAAAGGAGGTGAGGTGCGACAGCCCAAACCTCCTCTCGATCGAAATGCTCAAACATACCGTCATCGTTCTGTGTCCAATCCTCTGAACGACGTGACCATTCTGGGTCCAAATAGCCTGGGCCGTCTTCGAAGAAGTCGTCAGGATGCATTGGATACGGCGAGCTCGCGTCATCAATAAAGCTTCCCAGAAGGGCATCGTTAGAGCCGCCGTCGAAAAAAATTGGACCGAAATCTTCCTCAATCAAATGGGTCAAGTAGCTCGACTCCGCTTGCTTCAGAAAATCGAGCGGTAGTTCCATTTCGTTGGTCGGCACGTACTCGTGGTTGATCAATCTTTGAAAGACATCGCGCAGCTCCTTCGCAGCGAGATAGTAGCCACCGGTCGATTCACAGTGACAGCAGGTGATCCCAGGTCGCTCGGCACCTCGTTGGCGTACGATTGCTCCAAGGTTCGCTGCTTCTTCAGAAAAACACTTGCTGCAACACTCTGATTCGTTTGAGTACCCGCGGGAGCCCATTTGCGTAACGCTACTATAGTTTCCAGATCTGCAGCATGGAAGACTCGACAACGTCTCCCCGCTTCATTCAACACACTGTCTCTTACATTGACGCGACCGCCAGGCTCACGTTTCGGGGGGATTTCGAAAATCGCAAGTTGCCCTCCGTTCCCACACGAGATCAAAGATGCCTCTCCGGAGGTACCGAGAAGGGTGGACCTAGCGCGAGGCTCTGAAACAAACGCAGCAAAGTGAAGTGCATCTTTTAACTTAGCTTGTGAAGCGGCACCTGAACGACTGCGGCGAAGAGTTTTGATTCGATGAGTCCACGCTATCCAAGTTCCCTGTGATTTCTGCGCGACCATTTGGGGGCTGTGACAACGGGTTCATTTTTGGTTCGTATTGTCGATCCCTTCGTGATTTTGTGCAGCGGTATTCGCGGGGTATTCGGCGAGCTTGGTTTGGAGATTGCGCACCACTAGACAGTGCCAACCACGCCGACACGCGAGTCTTTTGGCCACAAGTGGCGCGAAGGAGCTCATCACCTCTTCTTGAAGAACGCGATTGTCGTCTGCGTAGCCAGTGAGCGATACCTGAACCCCAAATCGAGACAATGGTAGCTCCGCATCGTCTTCCAAATCGGGTTTGGCGATCAACGCTATGTGAACACCTCCCAGCGTACCCTTCCACAAGCCTCGTTCCTCTGACTCGAGAACTATGCCTTCGTTTGCAAGGTCAACGAGAACATCGTTCGCAGACCGCGCGCCGTCTATAAGAATGCTGATGTTCAGAGCCATACGCCGATCTTTCAAACCCGCGAGTAACGTACTGCGTTAATCATGTGTTTGCTTACACCGTCTAAGTGATTCGGAGTTTTCGCGACAAAGCGACGGCGTCTCTCTCTCACGGTAAGAATAGTAAAGAGGCTCGTGCGACACCGAAGGCGGTTTGGCGAATTTCGCAGCGCAAGCTTGACGCTTCGCGGCGATCTGGCGATCTAGGATCGACAGCCAGATGATTCCAAAGAACCGACCTCCAACCTCGCCGGGCGACATGCTGCTGGAAGAGTTTTTGAAGCCACGCGAAATGACTCAGAAGGAGCTGGCTGAGAAGATGGGTCCAGCGTGCAGAGTGTGAATCTGATCATCAAGGGCAAGCGCGGAGTGACCGTGGATACAGCGATTTTGCTGAGCCGAGTATTTCGGAACTCACGACAGTGAAGACGCCGTGAGCAGTCGCTCAACCTAGCGGTTGGCACCGAACGGCTACTGTCGCTCGAGATCTTGCGACAACGTTTCGACATCAGCCTCCTGCCGCGCGCGGCTGCCTACATACCCTGCTAACGCGGCCCGAGCTCGCTGTCCTTGCGCTGCCGCGCTCGACAGCGCAGGCTCGTGGCCATGGCGAGTGACCGGATGGACGAGGTGAGCGCGGCAAAGCCACAGGTCACCACCGAAGCGCTCTGCGCCCACCCACAGCTCGCGGCGCTCATGCCGCTGCTCTACATTGTCTGGGCCGACGGTGAACTACAGCAAGAAGAACGAGAGGCTCTGCTGCGCGGCCCGGCACAACACCTGGGTGAATCCGAGAAAAGCACGCTGCAGAGCTGGCTCGATCCAGCGGCACCACCGAGCGCTACCGAAATGCTGCGCCTCTACGAGCACATCTGTGCGGCATCGGCTCGCTTGGGTGCGGCGACCCGCGCGTCGCTGGTCGACCTCGGGCTCGATCTCTTGCGCGCGAACTCCGCGGGCACAGGTGACGCCGAGGCCACCGGTCGGGCGTTGGCGGAAGTGGAAGATGCTCTCGGCCTACACGGCGCCGACCTGGCGCGGCGTCTGTTCCGACCACGACCGCCGGTGCTAACGCACTTTGCCGAAGCGCCCCCGCCGTTTGCCATCGCTGACCTCACTGAAGTTCTCGATGGCCCGTACCGACAAGACTGGCAGTGGGTACGAGAGCAACTGCAGCGTGGCTGCTTCCGCTACCGGTACGACCTCGGCAAGGAACGCTATCGCGAGCAGGTCAAAGAATGGCTGCTCGAGCTTGCCCAGGCAGGCGTCGGCCAACTCAGCCTGCCCACGCAGTATGGCGGCACCGGTCGAGTCGACCGCTTCATCAAAGTCTTTGAAGCCCTAGGGATGTTCGACCTCAGCTTGGTGGTCAAAGTAGGGGTGCAGTTCGGCCTCTTCGGTGGTGCTATCGCGAACCTGGGCACCAGTTCGCACCATCAACGCTACCTAGCCGCCATCGGCCGCGCCGAGCTGCTGGGGGGCTTCGCCATGACCGAGCTTGGTCATGGCTCGAATGTGCGCGAGCTCGAAACGGTGGCCCGCTACGACGCCGAACGTGCTTTCTTTGTGCTGCACTCACCCAGCGTCTCCGCTCGCAAGGAGTGGATCGGCAATGCCGCCGTGCACGGCCGCATGATGGTGGTCTTCGCGCAGCTCGAAACGCTCGGTGTCAACCATGGCGTGCATGCCTTTGTCGTCCCGGTGCGTGACGAGGAAGGACGACTACTACCCGGGGTTTACATTGAAGACTGCGGTCACAAAATGGGACTCAACGGCGTCGACAACGGCCGCATTCGTTTTGACCACGTGGAGGTGCCTCGCGAAAATCTTCTCGATCGCTACGCGAGCGTTGAGGTCAGCGGACGCTACAGCAGTCCGATCGCTGACCCCGGCAAACGATTTTTTACGATGCTCGGCACCTTGGTGGCGGGCCGAATCTCCGTGGCGTCAGCGGCGGTAACGGCGTCAAAAAGCGCGCTTGCCATCGCCGTTCGCTATGGGGCCTTGCGCCGACAGTTCGGCCCAGCCGGCGGCGACGAACGCTGCGTCCTCGACTATCTGAGCCACCAGCAGCGCCTGCTGCCCCAGCTTGCCACCACCTATGCCCTGCACTTTGCGGTGCAAGAGCTGCAGCAAGACTACCGCAAGCATTTGGAGCAGTCTGCCGTTGCATTGCCGGAAACCACTGCATTGTCAGAGGCCGACGCACGTACGCACACGCAACGGAGCAAGCGCCTCGAAGCCCATGCCGCCGGCCTCAAAGCGCTCGCCTCCTGGCACGCGATCGCCGCCGCCCAAGCTAGTCGCGAATGCTGCGGCGGCATGGGCTTTCTGACCATCAACCGCATCTGCCAAATCCGCAAAGACATCGACGTCTTTGCCACCTTTGAAGGGGACAACACGGTGCTGCTCCAGCTGCTCGCCAAAAGCTTGCTGACCGATTACGCCGAGGAGTTTCAAAGTGATCTTGTCGGCACCTTGCTGCGCGAGCTCGGACGGAGCGCAGTGGCCAACTTAAACGAAGCCAATCCGATCAACGCCCGCCGCATTGATTCGGAACACTTGCGCGACCTTGACTTTCACCGCGCCGCCTTACGCTTTCGGGCCGAACATCTCTGTCAGAGCGCAGCTCGGCGCCTCAAAAAACGTCTCGATGACAAAATCGAGCCTTTTGTCGCGTTCAATGAAGTGCAAGACCATCTGCTAGCCTTAGCCACTGCGCACATGGAGTGCGCGATCTATGGTGCCTTCCACGACGCGGTGAACGCGCTCGCAGAGCAAGCAAAAGTGGCGCCCGCATTGGTGCACAACTTCCGTACCTTGTGCGCTTTGCATGGGGTGGCGCGGCTGTATACGAGACGCGCTTGGTTCCTGGAAAACGGCTATATCGAAAGCCGCAAAGCCCGCGCCTTGCGCAAGGAGCTGGCCAGCCTGTGCACAGAGCTACGGCCGTTGGCCGTTGCCCTCGTCGACGCCTTCGGGATCCCCGAGCAGGCCTTGGCCGCTCCCATCGCTTTTGAAAACTATCCCGACGGCCTTTCCTCACTTCCAGCGCAGAGCGTTTAGGCTTAGGCAATTGGTGGCCCGGACAGTACGGCAGGGGCGGCTAAGCTTCTCTTCAGACGCCCTGGCCTTCTTACCATCGGCGACACGCACCGTGCTACCAAGTACTTGAAATCATGGAGCGCTCCAGAAAAACGCAAAAGTTGGACAAAGACTCCGCGAACGTGTTGCGCGACTGACTCGAGCAGTCGCTCAGAATCAAACTTTTGCACTTTTCTGAGCAACCCAACGATTTCAAGAGCTTGGACCCGCGGTGCGTGTCACCGAGATGAATGCTCACTCGGCACCTGGGTCAAGCCCGTGGTGCTTGCGAATGTTTTGGGCCTTCCAAAGGAGCCCAGGGTGGGAACGGATGATGACTTGAAGCGTTTCGTCATCGGTCAATAACTCGGGTTCGATTTCGCCGTGGCCATTCAAGCGGTCGAGGAACTCGCGTTCGTGTGGTTCGGAAGGCAGCACGATGGAGAGCATATCCCTGCATTCGGTGAGCAGGCGGCGCGTCCACGAATCGATGTCTGTTCGTGTCGGCGCAACGTCGCCTCGAAGCATCGGAACGAGTTGCTGGTCCACCTCCCCGGATTCTGCGTTCACGTCATCAAGGGAAACGTTCCGCCAGTCGCGCCGATTGATGCCGCCGTAGACAACGAATCCCGTTCGCAGGCGTGCACGGTCCATTCCTCCACGCTGCAAGAGTCGGTGTGCATCGAATAAATCCCGACTCGCGTTGCGGGCAAAGAGTGCAGCCAGTTTGCCAACGGCCAGCTCATGAAGATCAAGAATGGGGACTTGCTTCGCGGAGAACGAGCCCACGGTTTTGGAATCCGCCAACTTGGGCGGCCACAGCGGTGTCCGCAACATGAAGTTCAGGTCGATCTCCAGCGCGGCGGAACGCCCCGACGTAGTCGTATACGAGAGCCGCCATTTGCCGCCCGCATGGTCGGTGGGCAACCGTTTGATCTGCAGCCCCAAACGGCCACAAACAGCTTGTAGCGCCTGTTCAACTTGTGGGCGCTCCTTGAGCATCGCGTCACGATCGGCTGCGCCGATGTAGTTGAGGTCGATATCCACGGAAAGGCGCGGAACATCAAAGACGAAAAGGTTGAGCGCAGTTCCACCTTTGAGAGCGACACGCGACTTGAGAAATGGGTGGCTTCGTAGTGACTCCAACAGCTCGGTCAGGCGAATGACCTTCTCGAGGCGATCCTTTTGAAAACCCGATTTGACGGCCTCACGCACCAGTTCTCGCTCTGTTAGCACTAGGCAACTTCCTCCCACGCTCGTTCCAGGACTCGTTCGGGTACGATGAGATTCCAGCCTGGGACGAATCGGCCGGACTCGCGCTTGTTGTCGAGGTAACGAGCCTGCGCAGGCGCTTGCGAACGCAGCAATTCGAGGTGTCGATCTTCGACCATGAGCGCATCGCGGTGTTGCTCCAAGTAAAACCCGAGGCGCGCTACTGTTAGGGATGAACCGAGCTTGAACGCGTAGTCGGTGACGACGTTGAGATCGAAGAATTCAATCATCTGAAGCGAACGCCAGATTTCTTCCCAACCCCCACACTTTTCTGGCGCATCGAGGACATCCACAAGAGTCCTTTCCAGGGTCGCAGCTCGAATGACGCCGCCAGCGTGTCGTTTCTCTACGACGCCACCACCAAACTCTGGGAGAGAGCGAACTGCGGTCGGTGCTTGAACCGGAATAAATTCCATGTCCCCAAACGACAGTGGGCGCACCCGCGCGGCGGTTAGATAATGAAAGCGCTGCCAAACCGAGTACGCCCTTCCATGAAATTGCAAAGCGGCGTGGTAAGCGACAACGGCATCGTCTGTAAGCTTGGAAGCGATGAGGTAGGGATCAACACTTGCGTCATCGGCTCGGAGTCCGGCAGGCACCGCCGCGTAGAGACCGCGCCGAACTCGCACCAGTCTTCCGGCGCGCAGATGCTTCGCAAGAAGGTTGTTGCTGGTCCGCTCACTTCTACCGGTTGCCGTGTGCGCATTCACGAACTCTGCATGCGTGAATACCGGATAGTCTGCGAAAAAGTCGATGGATCGCATTTGTTGCTTCCGCGCGCAGAAATCACTACCAAAAGTAGTAATTTTATCGCAGATTAGCAAGTCGATATCGTTTGATGTGCACCCGCACTCGACAAACCGACGTTCTCATGAACTACCGTCGGTGACACGCAGTCGAGGTCTCCGCGGCGAGAGCGCGGGCGGGTTTGTGGTTCACGCACCGAAGGGTGTGCGGGTTGAAGGACTCGATGTCCACGAGCTCGCGACTTTGATCCGTGCGCGACTGGCAGCGGGGACGGGCGTCACGTGCCTTCCTGCTCAGCGGAGATCGTGGCCGCTTCTTCCGGTCGTCACTCACGACGTCACCTCTGTCCCCTCCCGGAGATGATCGAGGTACTGCTTGAACACCACCGCCCGGTTCTTCTTGCGGTCGTCGAGAGCGTGCAGCACCTCGGCTGCCTCGAGCACTCGCAGCGCCTTCGTCGCCGCAGGCCGCGAACACTCGAGCAGGTTTACCGCACGGTTCACCGTGACGACCGGGTGCTGCGGCAACAGCTCGAAGAGCCGGAGGCTGAAGACGGTCGCGTCGTCACGGGCGAGGAGCCGCTCGCGCGACTCGCCGACGATGGCATGGAGGCGCCGTGCCGTGGCGATCGCTTCCTCGGCAACCGTGGCGACGCCTTCCAGGAAGTACGCGAGCCAGCCCTCCCAGTCGCCTTCCGTGCGGACGGCGCCAAGGCGGCGGTAGTACTCCTGGCGGTGCACCTTCAAAAAGAGACTGAGGTAGAGGAGCGGGCGCGAGAGCAAACCCCAGTGGCGAAGAAGCAGCGTAGTCAACAAGCGTCCAAGGCGGCCATTGCCGTCGAGGTAGGGGTGCAGTGTCTCGAACTGCACGTGCAAGAGGCCGACCCTGACGAGTGGCGGCAGGTCGCTGTCACCATGGATGGCACGCTCGAACTGGCTGAGCAGTTCACCGAGCCGGTGCGGCGGCGGTGGGACGAAACTCGCGTTTCCCGGTCGTGTGCCTCCGATCCAGTTCTGCGACCGCCGCACCTCACCGGGCTGCTTCTGGGCACCTCGGGCCCCGGCGAGCAGTCGGCGATGAGTCTCCGACAAGAGGCGCATCGAGATGGGCAAGCCAGTGTCACTGCCGAGCTCGTCCCACGCGAAGCTGAGCGCGTCGACGTAGCCGCAGACCTCCTCGACATCGGCATCGACTGGTGCCTCTCCCGATGCCTCGACCTCGAGCAGGTCCATCAAGGTGGCCTGTGTCCCCTCGATCTGGGCGGAGAGAACCGCTTCCTTCCGGACGAAGGCGTAGACGAACCACTCCACCGAGGGCACGAGGTCGCCGGCGAGGTCGAGCAGGCGCACCTGCTCCCTCGCCCGGGCAAGCAGCGGCGCAAGGTCGCCGTCCAGGTCCAGCGGTGGATCACCGGGCGGCAGCGGGAACGGGATGAAGGCGCTGACTTCCTCACCGGTCACGGTGCTTCGCTCGTACTCTCCCGCCTGCCTCTTCATCGTCCACCCTGGGAAGCGTTCGCTTCACGTTGCCGGCCAACAATAAGCGATCGCTTCACTTGAAGCCATCAAAAGCAGCGATCGCTTCATGTGGCTGCCGTGGAGGTAGCGATCATTCGATAGATGTGCCCGAGCGCGGACGCGACTGGACGGTGCTTGGCGAATGGCCGGAGTGGGCTTGGGAACAGCCGGCCGTTGTCCAGAATCTCATTGTTGCACGACTCGAACAACAGAGATAAACTGGACAACATGGCCCATCGTTGTCCCGATCGGACGTGTTGCCCAAGATGTACAACATGGCTTCTGCAGACAACCACCTGATCGCCAGCGCTTCCCGCGTGTTGCAGGAACGCCTCCCTCCCGGGTGGGCGATTGAACGTGTCGCAGCATCGAGCCACGCGCCGCGGCTCCGCATCTCCTCGAAAGACGGAGTCTCGCGCGAGCTCCCCGTGTCGGTGCTCTCGCGACCCGATCCACGGACGGCAAGGCAGATCCCCAAGGAGCGCCCGCTGCTCGTCACCGCTCCCTACCTCTCGAGAGGCGTCCGCGAAGCCATCGAGGACGAGGGGGCGAGCTACGTCGACCAGACTGGCAATGTGCGTGTGGTGCTCGACGAACCCGGACTCTTCATCGTGACGAGCGGCGCCGAGTCGAACCCCTGGCCGGAGGAGCGCCGCTTCACGTTGCGCGGAACGAAGGCCGGGCGCATCGTGTGTGCCCTCGCACACGCGAGGCCACCCATCGGCGTGCGCGAGCTCGCCACCGCTGCAGACACCGATCCTGGTTACGTCTCACGCCTGCTTGGAATGCTCGACCGCGAGGCCATCGTCGACCGAACCGGCCGTGGTCGGGTGGAACGGATTGACTGGCGGAAGCTGCTGCTGCGCTGGTCCGAAGAGGCACCGCTAGAGAGCCGCACCACCGCGAGCACATGGCTTGCCGCACGCGGGCTGAAGAGTCTATGGGACAGCCTGCGCCGTGCCGACATTCCGTATCTCGTCACCGGCAGTGCCGTGGCCACGGGCATCGCTCCCGTTGCGCCCACGCGTCTCGCCTCCGTCTACGTCGAAGACCCAGAGAGCGCTGCGAAGGTTCTGGGGCTCCGGGCGGCTGATGCCGGAGCCAATGTCGTGCTCTTGCAGCCCGAGGACGACTTACTCTTCGAACGCGCCGACGAACGAGACGGGCTGCGCACCGCCAAGCTCCCGGTGGTCGTGGCCGACCTGCTCTCCGGCCCCGGACGCTCGCCTGCGGAAGCCGAGTCGCTGATGGACTGGATGGCCGCGAACGAGGAGGTGTGGCGTGGATGAGCTCTACGTGATCGCGCGCCGGGTTTTGCTCGATGCTCTCGACGCCCTCGGCAAGCACCGTGAAGCCACGATCCTCGTCGGTGCGCAGGCGATCTACCTGCACACCGGGGACACGGACCTTGGCGTCGCCGAGTACACCACCGACGCCGACCTGGCCTTCGACCCGGACCTGCTCGCAGAGATCCCACCGCTCGAACAGGCGCTCGAGGGCGCTGGCTTCCACGGCTCGAGCAGTGCCATCGGCATCTGGAAGACCCGATGCCGAACGTCTACATCGCTCGACATCGACGTCCAGGTGGACCTGCTGGTTCCGACGACGGTCAGCCCTGGCACGGGTCGACGCGCGGCACGGTTGCCCGGACATGGTGTCAACGCTGCGCGCAAGGTCGATGGACTCGAGGGAGTGCTCGTCGATCTCGGCAAGCACGACATCGCCTCGCTGGAGCCCGCCGTCGATGCCCGCGTCGTCCGGGCGAAGGTCGCGGGCCCCGGCGCACTACTCGTCGCGAAGGTGTTCAAGATCCATGAGCGCCGCGGCTCGGCCCGCGCGAACGACAAGGACGCTCTTGATATCCTCCGCGTCCTCCAGGCCGTCCCGACGGAAGACCTCGCCCGGCGCCTCACGTCAATCCTCGGAGATGAACGGAGCGCGGCGACCGGTGCGCGCGCGCTGGAGCTCTTCACCGACCTGTTTGGTAATCGGGGTAGCGAAGGCGCCGCGATGGCGGCGCGCGCCGCCCAGCCTGTGATGGACGCGGACCAGGTGCGCGTCACCTGCGAGGCCCTCGCGGGCGACTTGCTCGAGGTGCTCAAGCCATGAAACTCCCAGAGCCCAGGCCGACGCCGTCTCGCCCCGCGGCTGCCGACGACGAAGCGCGTCCTTCTCTTCGAGCCCGTGCCTCAGGACGCGACGTCCGGCGTGTCCGCGTTCTTCAGCACCTGGCCCAGGGAAGAGACCGACGCCGAGCTTCTGGCCTTGCTCGCCGAACTCGACGCTTGATACGCGATCTTCGGCGAAGAGGAGCGACGGCGCACAACTCGTTGACCCGGCCGCGCAGCGTCGGCGATCATGAGCCATAACGGTTCCGAAGAAACTCACCGGCCTGTTCTTAGGCGCCGGTGCGTCATACGAGGCCGGCATGCCGCTGGTCTGGGACCTGACGAAGGAGCTGACCAGGTGGCTGACGCCTGAGAAGCTCCGAACGCTGAACGGATCCTGGCGTTCTCAAGGCGGCGGCCACCCCGATTCCCAGAAACAAACCGGGCACACCTCATATGTTCCAGGCGGAGGCTCTGAGAGTGAGCGCGAGCCACAGCATGGGCATTTGTAGCGCAGTGGGTTCATCTAGACAGCCATTTCTGTCCTACCGGCGAAGTAAGTTTTCCGCCAGGAGCCTCAACACCGCCGCTAGGCGTTCCAAATCAATTGCGCTCATCACCAGTCCTCCAGTGCTGAGCTTCTTGAGCGCCGAGATATCGTCTTCTAGGGAACCTACGGCCGGCTCGGGTTGCTTGCTGAAATCTGACCAGTCGTCGCTCAGAACGTTCCGGTAGTAGTCGAGATCCCCGCTGTCAACGCTTTCGAATCCTTCGCTCCGAAGGTGCTCAAACGCGAGGTTGAGGCATTGTTCGAGCTCTGCCAGAGAAATTCTCATACTTGCATGCCGTCGTTTTCCGGAAACACAAGGAGCATAGGTTCATCGTGTGTTCCCGAAAGTCCACTACGCTCACGTTGGTGTAGCGCCAGCTATCTCTAGCTTTGGTTCTGCCTTGGTGACGATATCTATACAGTCGTCGGATGTGAATATCGCGAAGTGTTTTAGCTCGATCTCATCGAGTACTCCGTCACTCTCGGCGCGTAGCCATTCGACCCAATGTGAGTTCTCAACGACAAGCATGGAAGCTTTCGGCCAGTTCTCGGAGCGCCAGGTGCGATGCCTGTAGCTCTCGTCGATGTTCCGATAGGCGACGACCTGATCAAATGAAACTTTCAGGCCGACGGTGCCGTCCTCAGCTCGTAGCTGGATGACCAGGCCGTCATGTTCATCTCGAAGGTCTTCGACCACAACATGGGCTGGAATTTCGTCGCCAACGACATTCCATGCCCGATATTTCTGAAGGCTCATCGCTCCACGTGTCGTCGTAGGCGCGGATCAACGCTCTTGGGTGATCGCAAACTTCGCCTCTTCATAGTCTTCTTGTGCAGTTGTGTCTCCATCGAAAAACCTTTCCCAAAACCCGTCGTCCGACCAGGATGTCGGCATTAGCTGCAGGGGAAGATTTCCTTGTCTTACGACGATCCACGCCGCGGGAATGCTGGGATCGACAATCTCGAAGAGATCGGCTTCGAAGAGCGCAGGAGTTTCGTTGTCCTCCGACTCAATTCGGTACCAACTCGCTCCGTTGCTCGTCGCTTCGACAGCGAGGACGAAATACGGTCGGCTCTGCTCCAGCCAACCACGTACGTTTGGAGCGTTTGTTGCCTTGGGCTTCAAAATGACTTTCATTGCCAATTGTCCGCGACAAGGATTCGTTGCAACCCCTCTGGTTCGTTGCGCTTCAGTGCCTCGTCGACGTCGCGACGCGTGTAGCAATCGAGTTCGTGGCACGTTGGCGGCATGGGTCGTTGGCGGCAGTAGAGGTTGAGTTGGCTTGCGAAGTCGGTGTCGGGTTCAGGTTGGGTTATCAGCCGGCAACCTTGGCATCTAGTCGGAGCTGCTGCCTCTTGCGGCCGAGGTATGTTCGCGGACTTCACAACGCGCGCCGATGCGAGCAGCGGCTGCGGCGAAGGCCGCTGCTTCGCCCTTGTGCTCAAAACCAACGACGACTTCTCCGTATTCGGCAAAGTCATCGAGGACTTCCTTCGATGCACGGAGCCCCACACTGCAGAGCTCCTGGACGATTTTCGCGAAAGAAATAGGAAGAACGTCTTGTTCTTCCTTCCAGCCGATTACGCGTACTTGAAACATGCTTCCTCGTTCACCCATAG
>JANQQS010000117.1 GCA_028284955.1 Myxococcota bacterium
CCTGATTGCGGCTTACCTCCTCGCTCTCTCCCTGCGAAAGGCTCGGAGCCTTCCTCAGTCGTTCGCTGTGGGGGCGCTCGCAATCAGACCAAAATCTCAGCACTCTATGGCACGTGACTTGGCCTTTCGATCAGCGTGAAGGCCCGCCGCGAACTATCTGGAAACCAGGTTGCGTGCGTCCTGGCGGGGGAGTTTGGGTGAATCGGCGGGGTCGTACCCCGACGAGAGGGTCTGGGTGCCAGACCCTCAGGCAAAAAGATCAGCGCTCTAGCTTGGGTTGAGGTCTAGTGTTTCTCTCAGCTCCTCAACATTCGTTTCCCAGCTGCGCTCGTCGAACGGTACGACATCGAACTGCACGAGATCTACGCCATCGAGGCAGCGTACGTTGACATCGACGTAGCCTGGATGGGAGCGCGGAGAGTAGAATGAATGGATACCGCAAATGCGGCAGAACCTGTGCTCTGAGTTCGTCGTGCCGAACCGGTATGTCGACAGAACTTGCGCTCCCGACACCAAGTTGAAATCGGCCTGAGGCACGACGAGATGCAAAAAGCCGTGGGCCGTACAAATCGAGCAGTCGCAGCGAGACACTTTCTGGTCTCGCACGACGACTTCGAAGCGCACCGCTCCGCAGTGGCACCCCCCCCGCATAACCTGTGATGAGCCCATGTCTGGATGAAGTTTAGACGACGCGCTCAGCAAAATAAAGAATCATATTATTGGTCGGCGCGCGGCTTTGGCTCCACCGACAAGCTGCGAATGTCGATTCTCGCCATCTCGCCATCGAGCAACGTGAACAGCCTCTCGCCCTGAATAAGGTCCGAGCGAATCGGAAATCGGCGCGGAGCGAGAAAAGGTCGTTCGATGCCGCGCACATGCCCATCTTTTCCGCGAATTCGAAGCAACTGAGTAGGCGCTGACGCCAAACTTCCATCGCCCGTCCACGTGACCCGAACGGGTCCTCGGTGAAACTCTCGCCGCGCATAAACACGGAGCGAATCGAGGTCCACCACCGCGATTGCGCGGGAACCGGTGGGGACGGATATGTAGCGCGGCATCTTCGGTGAAAGATGCACGCGTTGCCCTGGCACATCGGTCTCTCCCAAACTCAACGTGCGCACTGACTGGTCGGCCAGTGTCACCAACCGTCGCGTCGCGCGGTGATCGATCAACGCGACCAGCGTACTGCTGCGGGTTCCGCACCCCACCAGCTGACCTTGCCCTGCAGGACTAGAAAACGCGCCCACTGGGCTAACCCATCGCACCACCCCCGCGGCATCGAGGTACGCAACGGTTTCACCGGTCACACACCACGACATCGTCGACAGACGGGCCGTATCCATCGATCGTGGAGCCACCAGCTCGAGTGCACCACGACTCCCCGAACCCTGTACGCGGGGATGTTCTTTCACTCGAAACAGCGATCCATCTGGCGCGAACACCATCGGTGGCCCCTGCGTATCTGCGACGAGTCGAGCTCTCTCAGGAAGACGCGTACGCCAGAGCTCGCTTCCTTCATCGCCATCGCCGACGAGAGATACTGCGATCAACTCTGGCGGTGATGTGTCGTAGAGTTCGTAGAGCACGCCGTCCCACACTCGACGCACGCAACCGCGGGAGGAGTCGCTTGCTCGCGCCTTTGGAACTTCGCGAGGCCGCGCCGCGCGCCATCGAAACGAACCATCATCCAAATCGAAAGCCTGAGTCTGCGGATCGCCACGCGCTCCGAGACTACGCACAACGACGAGCCCGTTTGCCACGATCGGAAACGTCTCAGATTGCACGCCGAACAAGGCAACCGACCACTGCACCGAGGACTTTTGGGAAAGATCAAGCAGCTGCAAATGCACCGTCTTTCGCTTCTCAAACCCCCGCCGCAACACCACCACGTTCGATCCGTCGACCGCGGTCCACGCCAGAATGCTCCCGCGCGGCGTCTTCAGCGTCTGCCAGGCAACGAGCGCCGCGCTCAACACCACGCCGAGCCCCAGCACAAGCATAGGGGCCACGCGCTGCCCCGAATACCGTCTCCTCGCCATCGCGCAGGAGCCTGCCACCAATGCCACAGCCTGTCCGGCGCAATGTTGTCTGGAGGGTTTGATGCAAACCCTCCCCCCACGGAATACGATTCCGCGGGGCCCCCCTCCCAACTCCGGCCGCTTGCGCGGCCGCCCCATCGCTACGCGACGGGGCCCCAGCAGACTACCCTCACGAAACCATGTCGCGTGCCTCTTGGCGGGGGAGCTTGGGTGACTGTGTTTTCTGGAGGGTTTGATGCAAACCCTCCCCCCCGCGGGTACGACCCGCGCGGGTCCCCCTCCCAACTCCGGCCGCTTTCGCGTCCGCCCCCCCGCTTCGCGGCGGGGCCCCGGCAGCACACCACTCACGCAACCAGGTCACGTGTCTCGTGGCGGGGGAGTTTGGGTGAATCGGCGGGGTTGTACCCCGACGAGAGGGTTTGGGTGCCAAACCCTAAAAAAACAAACGGCCAGATCCTAAAAAAACAAACGGACAAACCCTCAAGCAATACAGGAGACTGACTATCTGCGTCGTCGGTCCCGGTGGAGATCGGCGTTGATGATGATCACGCCGTTTTCTTCCATTCGGACTTTTCGTTCTTGGCTTTTGTAGCCGCGCGCCTCGATGGTCACGGTGTAGTCTCCGGCCTCGAGATCGAGGGTAAACTCTCCGTGTTCATCAGCAGAGGTGATGTGGTCTCCGGGAGATACTCGAATCGTCGCTCGGAGTTCGCGGCCTGAAAAATCTCGAACCAAACCACGCAGCTGTCCGGTTACTTGCAGTGGCTGCATCGTCATTTGCGTAGGCGCCGGAGGATCAGCGCGCACTTCGACATCCTGCTCTATCGTTTCGAAGCCGGTTGCTACGACACGTAGTTTTGCGGTTCCTATGGGTACGTATTCGAAGGCGTAATTTCCTTCTGAGTCAGTGGTTCCAATACGGACTTCGTCGTTTACGAGAAGCTCGATTCTTGCGCCCACGACGGGTTCGCCGGAAGCTCCGGTGAGGACGCCGGCGAGAGTGGCCACGGTGGGTTTCGGTTTGGCTTCCTCCGCTTTGATCTCCTCGATTTCTTCGATCATGGCCTTTTCAACCTTGGGGCGGAAAGGCTGTCGATACATGATTCCGAAGGTTACGTTGACGCGTGGTTCGATGGGGATAAGCGGCTGCATAGGACCCACGACAGGTCGCTTTTGAATGGACGTTTCTTCGACCAACTGGAGGGCCCAGCGAGTGTTGAAGTGATAGCGAACGCCGACCGCGACCCTCATCGGCGAGTTGGAGAATGGCGGTGCGTCTGCTCCGATGAAGATGTCTCCCGTGAACTCACCCAGCCATTCAAAACCGCCAGTTCGCCAAGATGCGCCGATCCCTATGGGAATCGCGTCGAATTCGCTGACTCCGAGCGCGATGCGGTCGCCTTGCCTTAGGGTGGCGAATGATTCGACGGCTTGGGATGTGCGGTCGAGCCGGTAACCGACTTTTCCTCCAATGGTGAGACTGAGATCGTGAAACACATAGGATGCGAGCAGCGAAAAATCTGCCGACACGGCGTTCGACGCAAAACCCGCCTGTTCTCCGCCGGGGAACCAAACACTGACATCAGGGGAAAGCGTCAGCCCTTTCCAGATCTTCGCTCCAAAGCGAATGCCTGCGCGGAGCTCGGTAGAGCTGCTATCGTCGCTTCCGAACTCATCGGGCGCGCTGCGGTCTTGGCGGGCATCGACGCGGAGATACCCCGCGGCCCAAGGCAAGGGACGGACTCCGAGCGCTGCGGCTCCGAGCAGGCGATGGTGTGCGCCGTCGGTCGAGTCGACTACGGTCTGCGGCTCGGTCCAACCGTAGCCACCTGAAGCGACGAACGTAGCGCGGGTGAGGCCCGTCGATGCGATCCCGAGCCGTACAAATCCCGGTAATCCAGATATCGTATCGCCTGGTTCATATAGGTCAGTACTTTCGGTAGCCTCAGTGAGGCCGGTAGACTGAGCGGCAGCATTAGACGGGCCAAACATCGTGACCACGAGTCCGATGAGAGTGCAGACGACGAGGGTGCAGAGTCCATGGTTCGAGACTCTTGGGCGCACGATTTCCATAAGCTCCGCAAGCTACATGCTACGGGTGTCGATGTTGCGAAAGCAAGGGAACTCGCCCTCGCGACGGAAGAGAAACGCCGAGTTTTCGTTTAAGAACACGCGGCTTCGAGAATGTGGACCGATTGCGTTATACTGTGGAAGCTCTCCCTGGCGGGAATCGAGCGAACAAACCGTCGTGGTGATCATGATGTACGCGGTGTGGAACGATCGTGGATTCTCCCTCCGAGGTACGGTGGCGCGTATCTGGGGCGCCCGATTCCGCAATCCGCTTGGGGAGATTTCGGGAATCATCGTTGGCTGGCGAGATCTCGTGGCGCTCGAACTGGTAGATCCTTGGCCCTGCATTCGCGTGGAATGGCGACACATCGGTGGTGTGAGCTACCGAGTATTCGAGCCGCAGGACGGAGAGGAAGAGATATTCGCGCAGGAAATCGAGTCGCTGATGGGACACGTCGTTCGGTTTCGTCCCACATGCATTGCTCGCGGTTGGCTCGACGTCCCGGACGAACGATGGGAACTAGTGTCAGCGTTTCCGTCGGAGGATGCGCATTCGGTGAGTCGCGGTGTGTACCGCTCCGTGAACCTCCGGCAGGGTGAACGCATCGTTGCTCGTCGGGGGCGGAGCGTTTCGTTGCGCCTTTGGCTTGAACGCCTTCGGATCGCCAGAGGTCGGCCTTGGTGTCGATATCCTCGCCGAGTTGCGGTGACGGAAGAGTTTGCCTACGTGGAACGCGGCGACAGAAGTTCGTGGAGGTTGCCGCTTTCCTGCCTGCGTTCGCGATCATCGCGCGCGGATGCGGCAGTGTACACGTTTGGTCGCCGCGCCCGCCTCGAACTACCTCGCCAACTGGGTTGTACAGTGGAAGCTGAATTGGCCCGACGAGTTGCGCTCAATGCGGTCATTGGCGGCACTCTTTCATGGCGTATGTCGGTCCCAATGAAGTCGTTTGATGTGGTACAGCCGCGGCCGATGTAGGGCAGCAGAACTCTTCACGGTTCAGCGTGTTTTGTCGCCAAAGAGGGAATGGTTGATGCGGGTCTGATTTACCGTTGTCATGTAGAAATCGGCCGGGTACGATTAAATACATAAATGAAGGAACTATGGGCGGCAGATTTAGGCCAAATAATGTCTAGAGCGTTGCCGTACCGGCGGCTGTGCCAGGAGTCGGTGGTGTGGACAAACCGTATGATAAGAAATGCATCGATTGCGGGGAGCTACCTCCACCGACGGAGACCAACTTTACGCTCATCAGCGATCGGCATGGCTGGCGTCTTCGACGATATCGCAACGACGCCGGCAAAGTTCTGTTCGAATGGCGTTGCCCGGAATGTTGGACCCGATTTCGCGCGGCCGGCGGAGCGGTTCGTCAGCAATGAAGGTGTCGATGCGACGTTTCGTTGATCTTTCATCGATCTTGCCCTCGGGGCGCTATGGCTGAGGCGTCGCAGGTTACATCCCGCCTGCCAGTAGATTCGGGGCCGTCAGCGCTCGGGAAGTATCGAATTCTTGCGCGCCTTGGAGAAGGGGGCATGGCGGAGGTATTTCTGGCCGCGGCTCAAGGGCCCAGCGGATTTACCAAACTGCTCGTGATCAAGTTACTCCGAGAGTCGCTCGAACATGACGAATCATTCGTCAAGATGTTCCTTGATGAAGCGCGACTCGCCGCAAGGCTCAATCACCCAAACGTCGTCCAAACGTTCGAAGTTGGAGACTTCAGTGGCCGTCGAGCTATCGTCATGGAGTATCTCGATGGCCGGTCGCTATCCGCGGTACGAAGAGAATCGAGAAAACGAGGAGGGCTTGACCTCTGCACGCATCTTTCGATTATTGCCGACGCATTGTCGGGTTTGCATCATGCTCATGAGCTTCGGCATTTTGACGGCGAAGCGCTTGAGTTGGTCCACCGAGACTTTACCGCCAACAACATTTTTATGACCTTTGACGGTCAGGTGAAAGTCCTCGATTTCGGTATCGCCAAAGCTCGTGGTCAAGCGAATCAGACACGGACCGGAACGGTGAAAGGTACGTTGCGCTACCTTGCTCCGGAGACGATTCTAGGAGAGCCGATCGATCGACGAGCGGACATCTACGCGGCGGGAGTGCTTATTTGGGAAGCCGTTGCGAAACGCAAACTGTGGCAAGGCGACTCCGAAGTATCGGTGATGTACAAGGTCGCCAACGGCGAAATCCCGCAGCTTCATGATGTCGTGCCTGATGCGCCGAAGGAGCTGGCGGAGATCTGTGCGCGGGCTATGGCGTCCGCCCCGGGGGACCGACACGAGAACGCAGAACAGTTGCGCGAAGAGCTCGTGAACTACGTCGAAGAGCAGTCTACGCGGAGCTCCTCTCGTATCTTCGGTCCCGTATTGGAGTCATGGTTTCGCGAAGAACGAGAACAGGTTCGCCAGGTCATCAATGACCAACTCGCTGAGCTTGAGGCGGAGTCGCGCACAGCTGGCGGCCATCTGGAAATCGTCACCCTCAAAGGGAGCAATGACAGAAACACGGATACGGAACTCACTCGTACACAGGCGGAGTGGACCCCTCGCCGGCGCCGGAGGTCGCTTCGGCTATACGCGATCGGTGCTGCGATCGCGGTTTTGGGCGCAGGTTCTTGGTTCGCTCTGAACGGTTCGCGGGGATCCGATGTGTCCAGCTCCGCCCCCAACTCGGCCGACCCATCGCTTCGCTCTCCGAGCGACAACCCGGACGTCGTCGAGGCATCCGCGAAGGCTCCTGGGTCGGCGGCAACGGTTGCGGTACCCAGCACGGTCAAACTGAGGGTCGAGGTCGAGCCTCCACAAGCGCGCCTCTATCTCGATGATGAGCTACTGCCAGGGAATCCAGTCGAGCTTTCCATTGGTCGAAGCGAAGATTCGCGGATGCTTCGGGCAGAGGCTCCGAAGTTTGAGTCGCGATCCATGTCGCTGCGCCCGGACCGCGACATCAGTGTCTCGTTTGCACTCGTTAAGCAGCGAATCACGAAGCGCCGCCCGCGAACGGTTCGCACGGCGACAGCGAAGCAATCAGCCGGGGAAACCAACCCGCCGAGCAAATCTTCGCCCTCGAAAAAGCCTCCGCGGCGGGGCAACCTCACCGGCATCGACACCGATAATCCGTGGGCAAACTAATATTGTTCCCCTTCAGTATCCCGCGGGCACACGGTCATTGAGACTAAACTTTTTCTCTGATACTGTTGCTATGTGCCCCCAGATGGAGGTTCTATGCTGCTAGGGAATTACGTTCTCGAAGAAGTGATTCATCAGACGGACCGGCTCGCTATTCAACGCGCGCGCCGCGAAGATGGAACGCGGGCGATCGCGAAGGTGCTGGTGCACTCCCATCCCTCAGCTGCGGAAGTCGCACGATTGCATCACGAGTACGCGATCCTGCAGGAGCTTGACTTGCCCGGTGTAGCGCAAGTGCTCGATCTTCATACCCAAGGTCATCAAGTCGCGTTGTTTCTCCGCGACGACGGGAAGACCAGTCTCGATCGAGTGCTCCAGGACCGAGATTTTTCGATTTCCGAAGGACTCAAGATCGGGGTAAATATCGCGCGTGTGCTCCGGGAGCTGCACGAGAAGCAGGTGATCCATAAGGATATCAAACCGGCCAACATTCTCGTCGATCCTGAAACGCTCGACGTGAAACTGATCGATCTCGGAGCGTCCACTCGTCTGCGAAAAGAGCATGCTTCGAACGAGTTTTCACGCTCCCTTCAGGGAACGCTGACGCATATTTCTCCAGAGCAAACTGGCCGCATGAATCGGCCGGTGGATCTTCGAGCAGACCTCTATTCTCTAGGGGTTACACTGTACCAAGTATTTACCGGACGCCTTCCTTTCGAGTCCGACGACCCTCTCGAGCTCGTGCACAGCCATATCGCACGAACCCCTCAGGTTCCTTCGGCGATTCGACCTGAGCTCCCGCAGGTATTGTCCGATCTGATCATGACCTTGCAGGCCAAGGCGGCGGAGGATCGATACCAGAGCGCTCGGGGCCTCCTCGCCGACCTCGAGCGATGCGCAAGAGAATGGGAAGAGCACGATTCGATTGCTCCTTTCGCGCTACGGCAACACGATCCCGCCACCACGCTCCGGGTGTCTCAGAAACTCTATGGTCGCGCCGCTGCGTCGCAGGATCTGCTCGCCGCTTTTGAACGAAGCTCGATCGGGCAGGCAGAGCTCGTTTTGGTTTCCGGAGCAGCCGGCACTGGCAAGTCGGCGCTTGTGCAGGAGATGCACAAGGAGTTTGCGAGGCGCCGATGTCATTTTATTTCTGGCAAGTTTGATCAACGCAATCGGAACGTTCCCTATGCCTCCATCGCGACCGCGTTTCGGGAGTTGATGCAGCAGCTGCTCGCGCTTCCTGAAGATGCTTTGGGGCATTGGAAGGGCGTGATTCAGCGTGCGGTGGAGCCCAACGGCCAGGTGTTGGTCGATGTGATTCCAGAGCTCGAGCACATTATTGGGTCCCAGCCCGCCGTCGCACCGGTTGGCCCCGTAGAAACCCAAAATCGGTTTCTCTTTGTATTCGGCCGCTTCATCCAAGCGATCGCAACGGACAAACACCCACTGCTTATTTTTCTCGACGATCTTCAGTGGGCCGACCCAGCGTCGCTCAGGCTGCTGCAGTCGATTCTTTCCGACCGAGAAACGCGCCATCTACTGGTCATCGGTGCGTTCCGGGACGACGAGGTGAGTGAGTCTCATCCGTTTCGTTACACGTTGCGAGAACTTGATGAAGCAGGCTGCAAACCGACTTCCGTTCATCTTCAGCCGCTCGTCGAGAGCGATGTGCAATCGATGGTCTCAGACTCCCTCGACCGACCGAATGGCGTCGGTGAGTTGGCGACGCTCGTATGCTCCAAAACACAGGGCAACCCGTTCTACGTAAATCAGTTCCTCGAGACGATTTACGAGCGAAACCTTCTATGGTTTGACCTGGATCGAGAAGCTTGGGCGTGGGACTTGCCCAAGATCGAAGCCGCGATGGTGACCGACAACGTCATCGATCTGATGGCGGAAAAGATTGAGCGCGTGCTTTCGCCAGCCGCTCGCGAAACGCTCCAACACGCAGCCTGCATCGGATACCGATTCGACCTACGTACCCTGGCGGCTGTTTCTGAGCGTTCGGAAGTGGAAATCGCGGTCGACCTCTGGACTACACTCCGGGAGGGGCTGGTGCTTCCCGAGAGCAACGAATACCGGTACACCGAGCACTCAGGAACTCGCCTTCTTCCGGATATCGAATATCGATTTTTGCACGACCGGGTTCAGCAGGTTGCCTATCTTTCGATCGACCCAAGCGAGCTTCCCAAGATTCATCTGCGCATCGGTCGAGCGCTGGAGAAACAAGCAGGCGAGGACGTCTCCTTTCAGGTGGTCGACCATTTGAACCTGGGCATCGCCGAAATCGAGGCGCCCGAAGATCGAAAAGCCCTCGCCGCGCTCAATATCCGTGCGGCCGAACGCGCGAAAGCGTCCAACGCGTTCAACGCTGCCGGGGCGTACCTTGATGTGGCGGCAGAGCTCTCTGGGAAAGATCTGTGGACGTCTGACTACGAGTTTGCCTATCGTCTTCAGCTTCTACGCGCGGAGTGTGCGTACCTCTCGGCCGAGTTCGAACGCGCCGACAAACTCTTCGACGAAGTTGGCGAGCATGCCAAGACCCCGCTTGAACGGGGTCAGGCCGCGGGGTTGCGCATGTTGCTCTACACGAACGTGGGGCGCTTTGTTGAAGCCAAGAATATTGGCCAGGCTGCCCTTGCTGACCTCGGCGTCGATCTTCCGAGCGAGGAAGAAGAAAAGCAAAAAAGAATGGGCGGAGAGCTCGCCCAAATCGGGGCGTTCCTCGAAGCCAACCCACCCGATGCGCTCCTCTCCTTGCCCCGCGTTCGCGATCCGCAAAAGCAGCTTATTACGAGTCTTCTGGTCGGCATGATGTACCCGGCGTATTTCACCGATCCCTCGCTGTTCGGCATCATCGTGGTGCACTCGCTGAATCGAGGTATAGAGGATGGCGTGGCGGATTTGCACGCCATATCGCTCATTAACTTTGCGATTTTTCTCGCCATCCAGCGGCGCGCGCAGGAGGCGATCGCGATCGGTGAAGTAGCGCGCAAGCTCGCGGCACAGGCGGAAGACAGAAATATCGAAACGAACGTTCTTCAGCGGCACGCCATCTACATCCAGCCGCTCGCTGGCTCGATGATGCAAGCGGATCGGGATGAACAACGGGCTCTCGCGCTGGCGACCGAGCTTGGCAACTTCGTGGACGGAGCCTACGCGGCGGCGCTCTTGCCAACGCTCCAAGTCGGCTACGGAAAGAAGCTGGACGGCGTGATCGCCGATTTGGAGCGGCTGGCAGGCTTTGTTCGCATGACCAAGAACGCGCTCGCGATGCTCGCATGTCCTGCGTTCGTACGACCCGTGCTGGTGTTGGCAGGGCGCGCGGGCCCTGCGTTGAGCGACGAGACCTGGGACGAGGCGGCGTTCTTGAAGGCGACGCGGGGCACCCCGCTCGCGCCGGCGCTGACCGTGTACTCCACCGCGAAACTCTATTGGCACATCATTTTGGGAGACCTCAGCGAAGTGGGCACCACCGTTGAAGACGCGGAATCGACCATTGCTGCGAATCCCGGTGTCTATCACGCGCTCGAGGTTCCATTTCTTGCAACCATGGCGCGCGCGATGCTCGCCGACCAGAACGCCACAGAGGAAGAAGCAGACAAGGCCGGCACGGAATCGAAAGGAGCTTCGGCCGAACGCGAGCAAACGCTCGTCGCGATGAAATCGTCTTTGGACGAGCTGTTGTTCTATGCGCGCACCAATCCCACGGCGTTCGAGCACAAGAAGCTGTTGGTCGAGGCTGAGATCGCGCGCCTTGAAGGGCGAGAGCTCGAATGCATCAATCTCTATGATCGGGCGGCCGAAACCGCTCGGCGTCACGGAAACTTGATCGTCGAGGCATTGGCCAGCGAGCGCGCTGCGAATTACTACCTTGCGTCAGACCGCCGAAAGATTGCGGGTCTGTACTTGATGGACGCGCGCTACGCCTACGAGCATTGGGGCAGTGCGGCAAAGGTTCGACAGATCGACGAGCAGTACTCTCATCTTTTCACCCGCCAGCGGTCAATGGAGCGGACGATATCGCGGAGCGGGTCTGCACAGTCCACAGTCGGTCGGGGGCTCAATCTCGACGTGACCACCGCGATCCGTGCCTCACAGGCGCTCTCCGGCGAGCTCAATCTCGATAAGCTCGTTGAGCAAGTGCTGCGGGTCATCCTGCAAAACGCGGGGGCGCACCGAGTTGTATTGTTGCTGGAGCGTAATGAGAGCTTATTCGTCGAAGCGACGATCGAATCGAACCCAGAGTCCGTTCAGGTGAGCCTGGGCGAGGTTTTCGAACAGAGCGATCGAGTTCCACAATCCGTTGTCCGCTACACCACGCGAACGCTCGAGGACCTCATCGTCAACCTGCCTGACGACGAGCGCTTTGCGAGCGACACGTATTTCGAGCGCCATGCTCCGAAGTCGATGCTGTGTTTTCCGATGACCCACCAAGCGCGGCTCGTGGGCGCGCTCTATCTGGAGCACGACACTTTGGTGGGCGCGTTTCGCAACGAACAGATCGCGCTGCTGCGTCTGCTGGCCTCTCAAGCGGCGATCGCGCTCGAAAATGCTGTGCTCTACGCCGAAGTTCGCGCGTCGAACGATCGGTTGGAAGGCCTCGTCGAACAACGGACCCAAGAGCTTTCAGACGCGCTCAAAGAGCTATGGGCGGAAATGGATCTTGCGCGAAAAATCCAGACTGTGTTGCTCCCCTCGGGAGACGACATTCCGGGTTTTGACATACATGCGAAAATGGTTCCGGCGTCGCAGGTCGGCGGAGACTACTACGACTTCATTCGTGCCGGAGACGATTCTTGGGTTCTGATCGGCGACGTTTCGGGCCACGGGGTGAGCGCGGGCCTGATCATGATGATGGCTCAAACTGCGGTGCGAGCGACCGTACATAATCATGTGGAGAAGAGTCTTCCCCTCGATCCATCGTCCCTCCTGACTTCCGTGAACGGGGCCATCTGGAGAAATCTCCAGAAGATTGGAGAGAACCAGTACATGACGGCGACCGCGCTCCGGATGCGAGGTCGCACCATTACGCACGCTGGGCTTCATCAGGATTTGCTGGTCTACCGCGCAAAAACAAAAACGGTTGAAGCGATGGAGTCGCATGGTTTGTGGCTCGGCATTTCCGACGACGTGAGCGAGGATATGATCGATACGTCGTTCGACGTCGAACCTGGCGATGTCATCCTTCTCTTTTCGGACGGAATCACCGAAGCCAAAAAGGAGCAAAAAGTTTTTGGTACGAAGGGATTGATCGACCGATTTCAATCACGTGCAGCTTCCGATCCTACGCTCTCTTCGCTCGTGGATGGGTTGTTCGAGGACATTGCGAACCTCGAAAACGATGACGACGTTACCTTGGTGGCGCTCCGATGTCGGTAGAAAAGGCGGCTCATATGGCGGACCTGGGCGGAACGGAACTTCACCTCAATGTCGTTGGTGCATGGAATCATCTGCACAAAGTCCGACAGCAAGTAGAAGATCTCATCGCACGGTGGGAGCCTTCTATGAAAAGAGCCGGTGCTATGGCAACCGGAGAACTACTCGAAAACGCGACGAAGTATGGGTTTGAAAAAAATGGATCGAAAGATATCCGACTTTCCGTTAGAGTTCGCCCAAGCGCAATCTCTATCAAAGTGTCCAATGCGTCGGTTGACCCTGATTCTGTCACTGAGCTTCGTAAGAGAGTGGACGCCATTATGGCGGCTGATGATCGTCAGAGCCTGTACATGGCACGCCTGGAGGAGATTCTTGAGAATCCTGAAGAAACAGGAAAACTTGGCCTGTATCGCATCGGGTATGAGGGGGGCTTTGACTTGGAGTGCACCTACGAGAATGCCATCGTGACGGTGACCGCGACGCGGTCAAGGGGAGCGTGAATGAATTTGGAGGACTACGAAGATGGAGGGCTCAAGATTGCTGCTCGGCACTCTGATTCAGAAGTCATTCTGGAGTGGAGCGGGTACAGTGATTTTCGTAAACCTGCGCTGGTATTTGGCGAGTACCTTGAAGGCGTCTCCAAGCAAGTCAATGACAAAGAGCTCGTATTCGACTTTCGGAATCTCGAGCACATCAATTCGTCTACTGTGGCTACGATTCTTTCCTTTGTGAAACGAATGGACGCGAGGAAGATTCGCACTCGTTTGGTGTACAACGCGGCAGTAGAGTGGCAGCGTATCAATCACCAGTGCATGCGCACCATCGCCAGGCGTCTGGCGCACATCACGACAGTAGACAACAGCGTATCGTAGCCAGAACACCGTTAGGAGGCATGTGACGTGGTATGCCGCGGGGGGAAGGTCTGCGGCCAGACCCTCCGAGAAACTGCCCCCTAAAAAACAGACTCGAGCGACAATCCGAGAGGCGTGACGGCGACTTTCGTGGATCGCTTGGTTTCACGCGAGCGCTGATATTCGCGAAAACGGTTGCGCTGCCAGATGGCGATGCCCACCGTCACCGCCGCGCCTGCGAGCGTTGCCGCTCCGAGAATATCGGTGGCTAGGGCGGTGGCGTCCAGTCGATCCCGGGTGCTTTCTACGGACGAAGGGCTCGCGGGAACTTGGTCAAGCTCGTCGTCCAAATCTCCATCGGCTTTGATGGCAAGAGCCAGTGCAATCACAGCACCGACGCCGACCACTCCGGTGATCACGCCGACCGTTCGAAGCGGACGTCGCGACGGTGGCGCTGGTTCGTCGCGCGGCGTCCCTGTGTTCGTCGAACCTTCAGAAGCGACTTCGGGAAAGCTGATCGTGACAACCCGCTCTTCGTCTCCTGAAACGTCTACTGTTCGAAACTGAATTCGGCCTTTGTGTTGGGCTCGGATCCGGTGCCGCCCGATACTTACCAGCACCGCATCGTTGAGCGGGCTTTTGCCTACCGTACGGTCGTCGACAAAAATTTCCGCGTCGCTTTCGTCGACGTCTACCCGGATTCGACCGACACGCTCCCGGAGCCGCTCGAGTTCCTGACGAACCGCTTTCAAACGCTCTGGTGGAATCTCGCGTTCTCCCTCTTGGAGGTAATCGGTGAATGCACGAAACGCACCCGCGTAGTCATGAAGATCCCGACGGGACAGGCCAATATTGTAGAGCACGCGGTAGTTGGGGGCGACGGCGTAGGCTCGTTCGAATTCAAACGCTGCGGCTTCAAAGTTCCCTTCTTCGTAGAGGGTCACTCCGCGCCGGAAGTGTTGAAGCGCGACATTGACTTCGTCGGGCTCGCCACGTTGTTCTCCGTTTTCTCTCTCCGTTGCCTGGCGCTCGGTCTCCTGCGCCTGCAGGGCGCTGGGGACAAGGAAGTAGAGCACTAGGCTTGCCGTGAACGTGAATCGCGCGTGAGCGACGGATGAGGAGCGATTCATGCGCTCACACGCCACGCGCGCATAACCGTTGGTCGATGGCCGGAGGCAGATTCGTTCACCATAACCACAAAATACGGATTTATGTGGTCAAAAATCAAGATTCAAAGGTTTGTGGCTTCACCTTTGTCGTGTTTCCACGGAAATTTCGCGGTGGTTCCTCGGAACGTGCTTCTAGGAGGCTGGTGTCAAACGCGGACCGAGGATCGCGCAGCGCCGGTAGGCCAGTCGTCGCGTCCGCGAACCGAGGACATGCCGAAGCATGTTCGAGCGTGAGGGGATGGCGGCGAATGGCCTGCCGCCGCAAGCGAGCCGACGGGAGCGTTTGACACCAGCCTCCTAG
>JANQQS010000143.1 GCA_028284955.1 Myxococcota bacterium
TCGGTTCGGGCGACGGCAACACCGACGCCACCGGCACGACCGGTGAGGCGTTGGACATCTCGCTCGAGGGGGGCGGTATCCGGCTGCGGAACTCCAACGGGAACATCACCTACGGCAGCGGTTTTGATTTCACCCCGACCGGTGCCGACGCGGGTTGGCACCATGTCGCGGTCCGGGTCAACGCCGGCGCGACCACGTATGCCGACGTGGACATCTTCCTCGACGGCGTCCTCCTGGCCCCGCAAAACGCGGGTGACGCGGACCTGGCCGACACATTGGTGGTCCCCGACTCGCCGTTCGGGATCGGCGGGGTGGGCTACGACGCGTTCCTCCAGAACAGCTTCACCGGCCTGCTCGACGAGCTGCGCATCTACGACAACGCCTTGACGGACCAGGAGATCGCCGCCCTGGCCGTGCCCGAGCCCGCCTCGCTGGCGCTGCTGGGCCTGGGTGGCCTGATGATCGGCCGACGCCGCCGCGCCTAACACCGCGATCCTCCTCCAGCCGTGCGCCGCCGGGAGGCGGCGGGCGGTTGTTCCGCGGGCGGCCCGCCCGCCCCCTCCCGCCGGAGTTTGCTATGAACCGAAAACGGACTCAAGCCTTCACCCTGATCGAGCTGCTCGTCGTGATCAGCATCATCGCGCTGCTCATCGCGATCCTGCTCCCGGCCCTCGGCGCCGCGCGCGAGAGCGCAAACAAGATGCAGAACAGCGTCTCGCTGCGGTCCCTGCACCAGGCCCAGGTCATCTTCAGCCAGGAGAACAAGGGCTATTACACCGGCCTGGACAGCAACGGCGAGGTCCTCACCGCGGCCGCGATCGAGCAGGCGTTCGATGTCGGCGCCGGGGTCGTCTACGGCAACTACGGCACGTTCGTGGTCCCGCGCTTCGGCATCCTCGCGTCGGCCGGGGTGGTCGCGTACGAACACCTGGTCAGCCCGAAAGACATCGACCGGGAGCGGTGGGACGGCGTCAGCAGCTTCTCCCACCGGTACGTCTCCTACGCGATGCTCGATATCCAGGTCGACGATTCGCCATCACGCCGCGCATGGCGTGACGACGGCAACAGCCAGACACCGATTATGTCGGACCGCTCGACATGGACCGCCACGGGCAATATCACCGAGGGATCGAGCCTCTGGAGCGACGACATCTGGCAGGGCGGGGTGGCCTGGAGCGACGGGCACACGACCTTCGAGAACACCCCGGAACTCGAAGACACATCGCTGGCCAGGGACAAGATCGCCGTCGATGGCCTCATCGACGGGTACACCGCGAGCAACTACGGCGGCGAATCACGCGGCTCCCACGTCCGCATGATCAAACGCAACAACAACGAGACCAACGGGACCTATACGCTTGGTTTTGCGCCCTGAGCGCCGCCCCTCCCGTACCGCTCCCTCCGCCCCCCGCACAAGCCGTGCGCTCAAGCACCGAGTCCCTACGCCCTGAGCGGTATTGCTCCACTTCCCCCTCGCCAGCAGCAAGAAACCCCATGCAGGGGTTTTCTGCCCAGCGGCTTGGGGCCCGCTTACTTCTTGCCCGGCTCGTCGAGGTTGTGCTCCCCAGGCCGCTGGTACAGGCGGATGTAGTCCACCTCCATCCACGCGGGGTAGTCCTCTGCCTTCGGCTGGCCAACCCACTTGCCCTCGATCTGCATCGACAGGATGAAGAAGAACGGCTTGACAAACGGGTACTGGGCGTGCCCCTTGTCCGGCAGGTTGGGGTATTTCAGCGTGGGCTTGCCGTTGAGTGTGAAGGTAACGTTCTGGTCGTCCCACTCGATGCCGTAGATGTTCCACCGGTCGCGTTGGACCGGGGCGGTGGTGAAACGCTGGGGTGTGTTGGTCTTGTCGACGCGGAGGGTGTAGTGCGTGTGGATGGTCTGGTAGACCTTGTCGTCGAAGTTCAAGTGCTCCATGATGTCGATCTCGCCGTACCGCTCTTTGGTCTTGTAGTCATTGCTGAGCATCCACAGCGCGGGCCAGGCGCCCCGTGCGGATTGAAACCGGGCGCGGATCTCGACCTTGCCATAGGTAAAGGAGAACTTGCCCCTGCTGGAGACGCCCGCGGTGAGGTAGGGCTGCGCGTCGGGCGAGGTGTCGGGGTTGCGGATGCCGTGCAGCGTCATGACCCCGCTTCGGAACGTAACCAGGCCCGGGTCGTCCGACATCATGTTTGCCCAGTCGCCCCGCGTCCGCGGCGTGCGGGACCACTTGGCCGGGTCCAGTGCCGGCCCGTCGAACTCGTCGTGCCAGACCAGGTCCCAGCCCTCGTACTGCGTGGGTTGCTCCCCGGCGGGCCCGGGGTAGAACGCGTGCGGGGCCGGGGTGGTTTCGGGGGCGGGTTTGGGGGTGCAGGCCGAGCAGAGCAGGAGAAGCGACAGGCAGCAAACAATCCGCATGGTGGGTTTCCGAGAAAACGATGTAGACGACTGACGGTAAGGGGCGGTGCTTGTTACAACGCCTGTCGTTTAACGATAGTCATAGCCGCCGGGCCACGCCCGGGAGACGAGCAGACCAACCCCCCACACCCAGACCAACCCCCCACACCACCGGTAGGACAGGCATTCCTGCCTGTCAGCGGGCCGCAGGACTGGTCCGAGGACTGATCTGAGTTTTGATTTGGATTACGCCGAACGACAGGCAGGAATGCCTGTCCTACCAAAGAAAACGGGTGGCCGGCGTCTGAGTAAAGCGAAGACCCGGAGCGAATTTTCTTGGGTTCGTTTTAGAGGGCTTGTTCCAAGGGGCCGCTGCGCTCCATCCCGGCCACCCGCCAATTGATGCGTATCCGTCAATTTGTTTTCAGGGCATCTCTGCGTTTTTCTCCTGCTACCCGCCGTGGCGTTGCCCGGCGGCTTCGATGCATGACCTGCAATCCGCGGCTCGACCCCCGAAGCCGCCGGGCAACGCCACGGCGGACGGTCCGATCTCAACTCAATGCAGTGGGTGCCACGCTGCGTCCCGCAGGGCGCTGTGTGCCTAACCATCTTCCATGTATCACGAGCGGTTCGCACATAGCGCCCTTCGGGTCGCTATGTGGCACCCGGCCGCAGGCCTGATCCGAGAACTGATCTGAGTTTTGATTTGGATTACGCCGAACGACAGGCAAGAATGCCTGTCCTACCCGATCACTTCCTGCCCGCCCATGTAAGGCCTTAGCACCTCCGGCACCGTGATTGTCCCGTCCGCGTTCTGGTAGAGCTCGAGGATCGGGATCAGGATCCGCGGGCTGGCGGCGACGGTGTTGTTGAGGCTGTGGCAGAAGGTGGTCTGTTTCTTCTTGCCGTCTGGGCCGGCGGCTTTGTAGCGCAGGTTGAGCCGGCGGGTCTGGTAGTCGTAGAGGCGCGAGGCCGAGTGGGTCTCGCCGTAGCTTTCGCGCGAGGGCATCCAGCACTCGACGTCGATCATGTCGGCGTTCTTGGAGCCGAGGTCGCCGGTGCAGCACTGCAGCAGGCGGTAGGGCAGGCCGAGGGACTGCAACAGCTGCTCGACAAAGCCGATCATCTTCTGGTGCCAGTCACGGCTCTCCTGTTCGTCGGCCTTGCAGATGCACGAAAAGTTGAATGTTTTATCCAAATCGATGATTTTACATGCTTTTTGACGATATGAGCCACTTTTTGCAACTTTCTTTCAAAAAGTTCCTCAAAACCTCGAAACGTGATAGTTTGCTCGTAAACGTGAAAGTTTTGGCCAAATCAGCAATTTTTCATGCTTTTTCACCAAATCAGCCACTTTTTGAAACTATTCTTGGAAAAGTTGATCAAAAGCTCGAAACGTGATATTTTCCTCAAAAAGTTGAGTGTTTTTGCAAAATCGAGGATTTTTGATGCTTTTTCACGAAATGAGCCAATTTTTGAAACTTTTTTCGGAAAAGTTGATCAAAACCTCAAAACGTGATAGTTTGCTCGAAAAGTTGCAACTTTTGGCCAAATCGATGATTTTTCAGGCTTTTTCACGAAATGAGCCACTTGTTTCAAGTTTTTTCCGAAAAGTTGATCAAAACCTAGAAACGTTATAGTTTCCTCGAAAAGTTGAATGTTTTTGCCAAATCGATGATTTTACATGCTTTTTGACGATATGAGCAGCTTCATGCAACTTTCTTTCGAAAAGTTCATCAAAACCTCGAAACGTGATCGTTTGCTCGAAAAGTTGCAAGTTTTGGCCAAATCGACGATTTTTCATGCTTTTTCACCAAAATAGCCTCTTTTTGCAACTGTTCTCGGAAAAGTTGATCAAAACCTCGAAATGTGATACTTTCCTCGAAAAGTATAGTGTTTTGCCCAAATCGACGATTTTTCATGCTTTTTCACGAAATGAGCCCGTTTTTGCAAGTTTTTTCCGAAAAGTTGATGAAAACCTTGAAACGAGATAGTTTCGTCGAAAAGTTGGGTGTTTTAGCCAACTCGACGATTTTTCATGCTTTGTCACGAAATGAGCCACTTTTTGCAAGTTTTTTCCGAAAAGTTGATGAAAACCTCGAAACGTGATAGTTTCCTCGAAAAATTGCATGTTTTTGCCAAATCGATGATTTTACATGCTTTTTGACGATATGAGCCACTTTTTGCAACTTTCTTTCGAAAAGTTCGTCAAAACCTCGAAACGTGATAGTTTGCTC
>JANQQS010000185.1 GCA_028284955.1 Myxococcota bacterium
GAATACGATTCCGCGGGGCCCCCCTCCCGACGCCGCTTCGCGCTGCGCGGGGGCCCCTACGCCCCCTTGCTCTTGCTGGCGGGGGGTTCGTTTGGTGGCAGGGTCCCAGCAGCTCACCCCCACGCAACCAGAACACGTGCATCCTGGCGGGGGAGTTTGGGTGAATCGACGGGATCGTATCCCGGCGAGAGGGTCTGGGTGCCAGACCCTAAAGAGAAAACGTGGGTGAATCGACGGGATCGTATCCCGGCGAGAGGGTCTGGGTGCCAGACCCTCAGAAACGAACGGCCAGACCCTCAGAAACGAACGGCCAAACCCTCAGAAAACTAGAACCAGACAATCAGACCGAGGGCGGGGGTAAGGACTCGGCCTACCCTGCGAAAATTGGTCCGCTCGACGCCACTGCCTGGTTCTCCTTCGAGATCCCCCGTCGCGCGCAGACGCGCCAATGTGAGTTCCGTAGCAACCCACACCCGCCGTCGCCCCACCGCGATACCGAACTGTCCGGCGAAGTAGTGGGCCTGTCCCGATGTGCTAATTCGCGTATCCCCACGGCAGCTTGACGCATCGCGATCGATGCATACGTCGACCCCAATATCAAACCAAGAAAACAATAGTTTGGGCCCCGCCCACACGTGCACGTAGCGATTGCTGAAGCCAAGTACGAGAGGGAAAGCAAGCTCGCGTCGACGAAATCGACCAATCGAAGCTCGATCCGTAAACCGGTCCGCGGCAAAGCCATTGAATCCGAAGTTGGCTCCCATGCCGATGGCTCCGTAAATGCCGGGGCGCTTGCGAAGGAACTGAACACGAAACCCAAAACCTGCAGACGTCGCGCCCACTCGTCCATCGAGTTCCAATCGCTTGTTCACGCCATAGGCCAGCGCGAGCTGACCGTCGATCGACGGTGGTTGGACCAGCGCCGTCGCGGCAATTTGCGCTACCTCTTCGGTTTCTTGAGGGTCGAGTTGACGCCCCAGATCATCGAGCGCACGAAGGTCGTCTACCACATCTCCCGCCACCCCCACAGGCACGGTTCCCTGCACTGAGGCGACCGCTTGGACGTGCTTTGGAGGTACCAAACGCGCAGGCTGCAAAGTGGTCAACGTCGAAGAACAAGCGCCGAGCAATAGAGTTCCCCAGGTCGCGACGGCATACCTTCTCGCTCTCCGGAACTCGAACCGCATCATCCGATCGACCGCGAGGATGCCGAACCATCCACGGGATGTGATACCGCGGAGACATCGGGCGGCCCGTCAACCGGTAAACGTACGTCCATGGAAGCCCCCCCGGTCGGCGAAGACCCGACTTCAATCTGGCCGTGGTGCTGGTCGACAATACGCTGCGCTACCGCCAAACCGATTCCTGTTCCTCCGGTGTTCGTCTCAGATTCTGCTCCGCGACGCGCCTTCGTTGTGTAGTACGGTTCGAAAATGCGATCCTGTTGGTCGAGCGGAATACCCGGCCCGTTGTCGCGTATGGTCACTCCGATCATGTGTGTTGTATTTTCGGTTGGCGACATCGGTGCGGCGGAAATCTCGATGCAGCCTCCCCGTTCCCCGTGACGTGCAAGGGCGGCTTCCCCCGCGTTCTGAACTAGGTTAACAAAAACCTGCATCAACTGCTCACCATCCGCGCGGATGCGCGGAAGGTTTTTGGACAACTGAAGCTCTATCGCGACCTCCCCTGATCGCTTCCATACGGCGCCCCGATGAAGGTTCGCGACCCGAGTCAGCAAACCGGCAACGTCCACGAGAGCAACTCGAGGAGCTGGAAGCCGCGCGAACTCGCTGAACTCATTGACGATGCGCTCAATGCGCGCCACTTCCTCGAGCGTGGTCGAGGTAGACTCCAAAAAAATTTCTTGAAAGTCCGGATGGCTCCTTTTGTACGCTTTGCGCAGTGTTTCGATGGAAACTTGAATGGGAAGCAAGGGATTCTTGATTTCGTGAGCGATGTACCGAGCGATATCCCGCCAAGCAGCGACGCGCTCCGCGCGACGCAGTTTCTTTTGAGTTGCCCTGAGCTCGGCAGTCATTCGATTAAACGCCCCCGCAGTTCGGCTCGCGCTACCGTGACTCAAAGAAGAAGTGCTGCCGTGGCCGAACGAAATCTGAGAACTCAGGTCTCCTTCGCCTACGCGCCTCGCAGCGGTCTCAAGCTCAAACCACGCCTGAGACGTTGTCCGAGTCAACCATGCCGAAAGCAAGGCGGCCAACGCCAGCACCAGCGCTACGCCAATCCCATAGACACCCGTGAGCTTTTTCAAAGACCACGCAGTTGCCGAATCCTCTGCCCAAAACACCAAGACTGCCCGAGCGAACCCTTCGACATCGCGAAACTCGTGGATGACCCTGCTCCTCGAATGGTCCTCTGCAGGTTCGAGAAACAATCGTAGATTCGGCGAAAGCGACCGCAGCGAGTCTTCGAGCAAATGTCCCGCAAACACTCCAAAACGGGGATTTTCTCCGTACGACGCACAGCCGGTCGCCAACATCCATCGTTTTCCAACCGTATTCGCGCGCCGCAGCCACAGTCGGTGCATTCGGGAACGATCGGGTCGCTTTAGGAGCGCCCGCGCAAGCTCGGGTTGGGCTCGCCGAATATCGTCAACGCGGTGCCCCTGCGCCAAAACTTGGCCAAAATGAGGCCCCGAGCGCAAGTCCACCGCGACTAGGGCATGCAAGCCGTGTTCGTTCATTGCGGCGCGCAAACGTCTGTCCATAGTTCGCCGAACTTCGTTCTTGTCGGAGTCTGCAAAGACAGGCTTCATCAAATCGCGCCGACCGCAAAAGAAGCGGGCGACACGCAGCCTCGTTCTCTCTAGCTTCGCGCGACGCACGCGCGCGACTCGTTCGGTTTTTCGTCGCGCATGACGGTGGGCGACGACTTGGTCATGGGCCAACGCGCGATGCACAAGCCAAGCAGTCGCGAGGAGGGGAATACAATGCACAAAAAACAACAGAACGAACAGGCGGCTACGCGCAATCATAGGCTACGCGCAATCATTGCGGATCCGGCGAGTCGGCGCTGGGGTCCTTGCCCGGCTCCGTCGTCAGCCCTACATCGAACCCGCCCATCTGTTCCATCGCGAAGGAGTTGGGGTCGAGCACATCCGGGGGCCGAGCAGTCTCCGTAGGTGCCGTGCCTTCTACGAACACTTCTTGAATCGCTTGTTCCATTCCTTCGTACGCCAATAGTCCCGATTCCGGGTCGACCAGCGCAGTAGTGACCCCGCTGGGCATCGCGAAGCGAGCACCGGTCGGTTTCGGTTCCGCCGCCCGGAAGAGATCGATGCAGATCGGCAGAGCACTCCGACCACCATTCTCGCGACGGCCGAGCGGTCGCCCGTCGTCAAAGCCCACCCACACCCCAGCCACATGGTCTGGCGTATACCCAACAAACCAGGCATCCCGAGCCCGGTTGCTGGTTCCGGTCTTTCCCGCGACCGGCCTCCCGAGCGACTGGGCCGCGCCCGCGGTTCCCTCACGCACAACGCTCGTGAGCATTTGAGTGACAACGTACGCCTCCGCTGGAGTCAGTATCTCCCTGGCATCACCGTAATCTCGAAGCGAGAGTTCGTTACCGCGCGCATCGACGATCTTGCGCACCAGCCGGGGAGGTTCATATCGCCCACCTGCCGCAAACGTCGCGTAGGCGTTCACCATCTCAATCGGGCGCACTCCGCTGGCCCCTAGAGCGAGAGACAAGGAAGGCTCAAGCTTCGATTCGATGCCCAGCGACTTCGCAAAATCGACCACTTCGGTCGCGCCGAGCTGCTCGATCGCGCGTACGGCAACCAGATTGATGGAACGCGCAAGCGCTTCGCGAATACGGACCGGCCCCTCGTGGCGCCATTCCTCGTAGTTCCTGGGCTGCCATTGATCGTAAACCGCGGGGGCGTCGATCACGACGCTGGCAGGCGTCAGCGTGCGATTGTGAATGCCCAAGGCGTACACGAAGGGTTTGAAGGTGCTCCCCGGTTGACGCACCGCCTGAGTCGCTCGGTCAAAACCCGGCGCAGCGCCATACCCTCCAACCAGCGCGAGCACATCCCGGGTACGCGGCTCGATCACGATTGCCGCTCCTTGCGGACCCAAATCGAAACGCCCCGAGATCACTTCCGAGTCGTTCGATTTCTCGGCAGCTTGCCCTACGTGCTCGACGGCGACGTGAGCCCACACGCCCACGGGAGCAAATTCCGGCAGCCTAAGTTTCTTCTGATTGAATCTAGAAAACTCAGCGCGAGCGTCTTCACTGAAGCGGACGCCCACGTTGTGGCCATGGACGTTCATCACGACGAGGGAACGACTTTCGTCCACCGATCGCACTTGCCCCCAATACGTACGACCTTCACGCAAAGTCTGTTTCTTTTCGCGCATCGCTGAACGAACTCGGCGACGCCGGCGCAGCGGACCACGATACCCCTGCCGTTGATCGATCTCTCGAAGTCCTCGTCGCAACGCTGCCCGTGCCTTTCTTTGCAACTCGAGGTCGACCGTGGTGTGCACCACAAACCCTCCAAAACGCATCGCTTCGGCGCTCACAGACTCTTGAAGCTCGCGGCGCGCCCAGGTCATTACCTCGTGCGCATCCCCCGATCCGTTTTTGGGAATGGGCGCGAGCTGTGGTTCCTTCTCTCGGGCTTGCTCTATCTCCGAAGCCTTCAAATCCGGCCAATACATGTCTCGCTTGGCGAGCAGTTGACGAAGCACAAAACTCTGTCGTCTGCGCGCTGCGGGAAGATTGGTACGCGGGGAGAGACGCGCCGGCGCTTGCGGAATACCGGCAATGAGCGAAGCCTCCGCCAATCCGAGCTCGGATACGTCCTTATCAAAGTAGAACCGCGCCGCTTCTTGCACTCCATAGCGGCCGTGCCCAAAATTAATGTGATTCAGATAGAGATGGAGGATCTCGTCTTTCGTAAGCGCCTGCTCCAAACGTCGCGCGAGAATCAACTCGCGGGCTTTTCTGGTAAGCGTGCGTTCGGGCGAAAGGAGCAGCAGCTTGACCACCTGCTGGGTAATCGTGCTTGCTCCTTGGGCTGGTCGGCCCTGAAGCGCGTCGCGCACCAACGCACGCACGATCCCTGGATAGTCGAGCCCCTCGTGTTCGTAGAAATCAGCATCTTCGGCAGCCAACACCGAAAGAACAAGCACCCGAGGTACGCGTTCCATGGGAACCACGGTGCGGCGCTCCCGAAATATCTCTCCGATCAGCCGACCCTGCCGATCCAGCACGCGAGTGGTTTGAGGAGGCCGGTAATTCTGGAGTGTCTGAACAGATGGGAGGTCCCGACTGAAGTACCAAAAGCCCGCGCCAAACGCGAACACCCCGATCACCAGGGAAATTCCACCAGCATACGCGACGCGCCGTAGCCAGACCTTCCACGCGGATTGCGCCTGTCTTTTTCGCATTCCACGTCGAGCTCGCGCCACGCGACGTGTACCCGCGCCTCGTGCTCTGGTGCTATGCGCTCTTTTCGCTTCGCGCTTTCGCCCGCGTTCGGTCATGCAAGCTTTGGGCAGCATACACCATCATGAGGAAGAAGCGTTCTCCACCCGCTCTCGAATGATTCGGTCCGCATCTCGCACGTCGTTCATGAGGTAACGAGCCACAATCTCACGATGTTCCGATTCGCTTTTCGCTTCAGGAGCGCCGCGAGTCGCCGCGTACATGGTCACCGCCACCGCCACCGAAACATTCAGGCTTTCGACGAAACCCACCATCGGCACAGAAAACGTCCCGTCGGCCATTGCGCGCGTAGCATCCGATACGCCACCGTGCTCGTTCCCAAATACCGCCGCGGTAGGACACGACGAGAGGTTCTCAGGAGTAACGCTAGCGTTCTGGCATGCGACGAGTATGCGCACGCCGCGCGCTTTTAGATCTCGAACGCAATGCTCGGGGCTCGGGTGGTGGACGAGATGCAACCATCGATGGGTTCCCCGAGAAATCGCCGGCGTCGCCTGAAGAACGTGTCGACTCGCGATAACCTCTACACGATGCACACCAAACGCGTCGGCGGAGCGCAAGATGGCGGATGCGTTGTGCGGGTCGGCAATGTTCTCGAGCACTGGAATGAAGTTAAGCGTACGCCGCGACGCGACTTCTTGAATGCGCGAGAGCCTGGCCGGCGTAACCATGGGCGCCAGCACCTCCACAATGGTTTCTGCATCGGCAGGAAGGTTATCCGAGCGTGGTACAGCGTAGGTATGTTCGGAATCGCGTCGCATGCTGCGAGGGAGCGCCACTCTGAAGGCAGAGGAGGAACGCTACTTCTTGGATTTCGGCTGCGGCTGAAGCCTTACGCCGATAACCAGGGTGCCCCCGTCGTGGCTCTGTCCGGCGACAAAAAACGGGTCGCCGGGTGACGCGATAACCTGGAGCAGCGGTAGGTAGTCTGACTTGTCGGGCCGGTTGATGGATACCCGCACCCGATATCGGCCATCGGGCATGACTCGTTGAACCACGAGCCGCAACCGGCGGCCGTTTGGAAGCACCACGTCATGGTTTGCACCCATGCGGATTCGATGCTTGGGGCGAGAGAGAATCTTCATCGATCGAAACGCGTTGAACGGAGGCCGCCTGAGCGCGGGGAGGTCTGCCAAATCGGGGTCAATCTTTCCTGGCTTCTCTTTCGCCAGCACCACCAAAATCTCAGTGTCCAGGTTCTTCGCTTTGGCTTGGGCGTGCGCTGTTCCGCCGGACGCAATCGCGCACAGTCCCGCGACATACACAACTGCCCGAGCCAGAGAAGCTGCTCGGTCTGTGGTCGATCTGCTCTTGGTCGGTTGGTCCATGGTCAATCCGCTTTGGGCTCTGTTCACCGCGCGCTCTCCTGCTCACCTAGTCATTGATCCAAACGACGGCTAGAGACTGACCGGACGCCCCTTCGACCGCAAACACGGTCCCCGTGCTCGACCCGAAATCGACTTCTTCCACCTCGGTGCCCTGCGGCCCCTCGATGAGAGTGACACGATCCGCGTACATTTCCCTCGGCTTCTTTTCCTCGGCTGGTCGTGCGGTGGGCTCCGGCGACCGGAACATGAATGCCAGCAGAATCGCTGCCGCGAGCGCAAATCCCACGCCGCCAGCAACCACTCCTCTGCGGATTCGCTCGCCACGAATCACGTGCAGTCGAGAGGGCGGGTCCGATGCGATGCCATCACGCACCGAATCGAAAAGCTGGTCTGCGTCTACGTCGAGCTGCGCGCGGAAATCTTCCGCCGCGGCGCCGAATAGTCGGTTCAGCCGCTGGAGCTTCAGCAGCTGCTGTCGGTTGTCGTCAGAGGCTTCGAGCGCCTGACGCACCCTGTCGGACTCTTCGGGAGAAAGGTCGTTATCAAAATATCGCTGCAGATCGTCGTCTGCGAGTTGTGGTCGCTCCACGTTCATGATTCGATCTCGAGGTCTTGCTCGATGTAGGGGCCCAGCAGTTCCTGCATCTTTTTCCGCGCGTGGAAGAGGCGACTCATGATGGTGCCTTTCGGCACGTTGAGAATTGACGCCATCTCTTCGTAACTCAAACCTTCCACTTCCCGTAAGACGATGACCGCCTGATGATATTCGGGAAGTTCTGAAAGAGCTTTTTGGAGCGCCTGCGAGAGCTCCCGCCGGAGCACTGTCTTTCTTGGATTTCCATCCAAAATCCGAGGCACGAGAGCCCCATCGCCTGCTACGTCGCCTTCTTCCCGGCGAAGGCGGTCGTCATAGTCGAGATTCTTCCGCTTCGCGCCGCGACGAATGTGGTCGATGCTCAGGTTCATGACGATGCGGTAAAGCCAGGTGTAAAAGCTCGAAGTACCTTGGAAATTTCGAATATGTTTGTGAACTTTGACGAATGCCTCTTGCACCACATCGAGCGCGTCTTGGCGGTTTTTCACCACGCCCAGCGCAACCGCAAACGCGCGCCGATGGTAGGCGTCAAAGAGCTCTCGAAACGCCGCGTGGTCGCCAGACTGAACGCGGGCGACCAGCTCCCGATCCCGGGCGCGTTCCCGCTTCGTGGCATCGCTCACAGAACGAGACCGGGGCGCACCTTTTTGAGAGGCATCTTTGCGAGGGACATCGTTTTGCGAATTGTCGTCCTGCAACGCACCACCCTCTGACGGCGTATCGCGCGCAACGTCCGGCATTTTTGAATCGGTTTGAGCGGAATCCACCAGCGCTCTCTTTGTCGTCGGCATATGTATCACGATTTCGGCGGTGACCACTCCAGCAGGTGCTACCTTCCCGGCGTGCTCAGTCCGCGACTCAATCTCGAGGGCCTCAATCCCCGTCAGCGAGAGGCAGTATTGCACGAAGACGGTCCGCTCGTCGTATTTGCGGGGGCCGGCAGCGGAAAAACGCGAGTGATTACGTATCGCATTGCGCACTGCGTCATAGCCCGCAATGTGCCGCCGTGGCGAATTCTGGCGGTTACGTTCACCAACAAAGCAGCAGGCGAAATGCGCGAACGTGTGGGTCAGCTGGTCCCGGACGGCGCCCGAGAACTCCACGTGGGCACATTTCACTCCATGTGCGCGCGATTGCTGCGGCGCCATGCGGAGCGCATGGGGGTGCGACGCGATTTCACCATTTACGACGACCAGGACCAGCAGGCCATGGTCAAACGCGTTCTCCGCGACCTCTCCATTGATGAAAAACGCTTCGCCCCCAAGACAATCGCGGCGTGCATCAACCGCGCGAAACAAGAAGTACAGCGTCCGGATGCGATGGATGCGAGCGACGTCTTCCAGGAAACTGCGCAGCGCGTGTACGTCGCCTACGAGGAAGCCATGCAGCGAGCCGGCGCACTCGACTTTGGTGATTTGATTGCCCGCCCGGTGATGACACTCGAAGCCGACGAAGCGTTTCGGAACGAGCTCGCAGGGAAGTACAAACACCTCCTCGTTGACGAATTTCAAGACACCAACCACGCCCAGTTCCGACTCGTCCGCGCGCTGGGAAGCGTGCATCAAAACCTCTGCGTCGTAGGAGACGACGACCAGGCGATCTATCGATGGCGAGGCGCCGACCGGCGTCACATCCTCGATTTTCAGCGCAGTTTCCCGAGCGCGGCGATCTACAAGCTCGAGCAAAACTACCGCTCCACCAAGCGCATTCTTCGCGTCGCGCATTCAATCATCGCCAAGAACGCCGACCGCGAGCCCAAGCAGCTATGGACCGATAACGACGAAGGAACCCCGCCACTCATCGTGCGCACCGAAGATGAACGCGATGAGGCCAATATGGTGGTTCGCGCGGTGCAGGAGCTGATCACGCGCGGAGAAGCACTCGCCGACGCCGCCGTATTTTACCGAATCCACGCCCAATCGCGGGCGCTCGAAGTGGCGCTCCGCGCCGCCAATATTCCCTATCGCATCGTGGGCGGAGTTCGGTTCTACGACCGCGCCGAAGTGAAAGACGTGCTCGCGTATCTGCGGCTTCTCCACAATCCAGACGACGATGTAAGCGTGCTTCGCGTGCTCAACAAGCCTGCCCGAGGCATCGGTAAAACCACCGTCGAACGTCTAATGAACGCAGCGGCCCGCAGTGGACGCGGGATATGGAACACGATCGAACGCGCCGGGCAGGAACACGCGCTCAAAGGCGCAGCGTTGAAAAAGGTCTGCAGCTTCGCCGAACTCGTAAAAGAGCTCCAGAAGCTTTCCAGCGGCCCTGTGTCAGAGCTTTGCGCGGCAGTGCTCGAGCGCACCGGCTACCTGAGCCAGCTCCAGCAAGACAACAGCGCCGAATCGGATGCCCGAGTGCAGAATCTACAGGAGCTCCACGGAAGCATGCTCGCCTACGAACAAGAAGCAGACTCCCCGTCGCTCGCAAACTTTCTCGAAGACGTAACGCTACAAACCGATGTGGCCGAAGACGACGCGCCAGACCAGCTCACCCTCATGACCGTACACGCCGCAAAAGGCTTGGAGTTCGACACCGTATTGGTCACGGGGCTCGAAGAACGCATGTTTCCGTTCAAGGGCTTCGACCCCTGGGACGATCCCGACGAAATCGAAGAAGAGCGGCGGCTTGCCTACGTCGCGTTTACCCGCGCGCGACAACAGCTGATTCTAAGCTACGCGAGCTTGCGGCGCGTCTTTGGCCAAGCCCGACCGGGAATCCCCTCGCGCTTTATCGAAGAGCTCCCGGCAGACGACGTGACATGGCTCGGCGCGCGCCCTTCAACCCGCGGCTACACGCCGGCCTGGAGCTCGTCTTCGAGACAGGAAACCGAATCGCGAACGTCATCCCACGAAAGGGAACGCGACAACGGCCAAAGCTACATCGATCGATGCGAAGGTTCCGACCTGTCAGACGACCCCGCCGCACTGTTCGAGGGCATGCACGTTCGGCACCCAAAGTTTGGAGTCGGTCAAGTCCAAGGCGTAGTCGGCGGCGCCCCCGCGCGCGCCAAAGTTCGGTTTGAACGCGCCGGCGTACGAACGATCGTCGCCAGATTCCTCCAGCCGATCTAATTTTTGACAGCTCCTTCACCAGGATGCACGTGACCTGCCGGCCAGGGTGTTGAACTGCTGAGGCCCCAAACAACGGCTTCGGTCTCGAATTCGGCATCCGGTTCAGCGTTGGCGTCGGCGTCTACATCAGCCTCGGGCTCAGCGTCTGATTCCGATCCGGGATCGGGCTTGGCAAAGGAAGATTTTTGCGGCGGATGAGCGATGTATGGGTGCTACCACCCACACATCTGAGCTTGTGCAGCCTGCGTTGATTCGAAATTCGAACGCTTCTTGATGACCCGTAACCTGGAACATTTCTTGCTGCCAAACGCGCGAAGAAAATCGGATGATTAAACGGAGTCGGGTGACATGGACGAACGGAAGTTGTTGGTTTTGAGGTTCGTGACTCTTTGCGGTTCGGTCGGGATCGGATGCACGGCGGCGACCAGCGAGAACGAGCTGGCCGACGACGTCGAAAAGGAGATTTATTTTGGTCTTGTCAATAGTGACGCTTTGCATCCTGTATGCACCGGCAGCGGCCACGAGCGCAATCCAGGCGGATATGTCTGCATGTACTTCGCGCAGAACAAAACACGCGAACAACAGTCCCTCATTCGAATCACGAAATATCCCATTCAATACCAAACCGTGAAGAATTTTCGAGGAGAACAACGGCGATCTATTGCCGGTAACCTCGCTAACCAGAAAGTGCTCATGGAATCCGTTCGAGGCTGCCACAACGGCCTCAATGGCCGGGACCCTCGACACAGACACCATGCCTCTGTCGGAGCAACGCTTGGCACGTTGGGTGCGATCGACTCCGGATGGCGAGAATGCCTCGACTACCAGCAGTCAGCGGGCCGACCGTTTTTCAAATCCAACGAGTGCAACGCATTTTCGTTGTACTTCAGGAACGGCAAGTCTCTGCTCACAGGCAGGAGCCCCTGCGACTACTAGCCTCCTTGCTCCGAAGATGGAGCGGCAACGTTTGCACCGGTCGTGGGCGTCTCGCCTGGATCGGGATAGGTATCCGACCAGGAGATACGTCGGGAAGGGCGCGGCGTCAGACGCCAAAAAAGCGAGGCAAGCGCGCCTAGCTCTTTGATGTGCTCTTGCCCTTCGCTTTTTTGTCCGACGAAGATTTCTTGTCGCTTTTGCTCGACGACGATTTTTCGCTCTTCGAGTCAGCGGATTTCGACTCGGTCGACTTTTCGCTCTTCGCGGTTTCATCGCCCGCAGAGTCACTCGTTTTTTTGTTGGACGCGCCGGAGTAGAGGTCTTTCTCCCAGTTGCCGCCCTTCAATATGAAATTGCCGCCGTTGATCATGCGGCGCGCTTTGAGCTTTCCGCAGTTCGGGCACTTCCTGATCGGTTTTTCGGTGATGCGCTGTTCACGCTCGAACGTATACTCGCAGGCGTCGCACGCGTATTCGTAAGTCGGCATATGCGCGGTAAAATAAGCCCAAATTTTCCGAGATCAACCCCCGATTTCGCGACGCTTGAGCTCCTCTAGGGCCTCTTCAAGCTCCGCCATTTCGTCTTCTGAGGACTCCTCGGTTTCCACTCGCGCCGCCGCGGCAGGCGCCTGACCGCCCATCCCCATCTTTCGCTTCAGCTCTTCGAGCTCCTCCTCGGCCCCCGCGGTACTTTCTAGCTTGTTGAAGCGCTGTTTCAGCACATCGCCGCTGTACTCTTCCGCAATCTCGGCGCCGGCTTCGGCTTCAGCTTCAATCTGGTCGATTTGGGTGGCCATTCGGTCAAAGGTGTCGAACGCGCTGGTATCGGAGAGCCCGCTCATCGTCTCCTGAATGCTCTTCATCGCTTCGGCGCGGCGCTTGCGCGCAATCAATACGTTCTTCTTGCGTTTGGCTTCCTCGATTTTGTGGTTCAGGGCGCGTAGCGCGGTCTTGAGCTGCTGCGTCGCCGCCTTCTGTTTTTCCCATTGGTCTTCGTAGGAGGCGAGCAAACCGTCGTGCTCCTTCTTGCGAAGCAGTGCTTCTTTGGCGAGCGAATCGTCGCCCGCACGCACCGCCATCATCGCCTTCTTCTCCCACTCCTCGGCGACGCCAGCCTCGTTGCGAAATTGCTTGTACAGGCGCTTTTCGTCAGCGATCGCGACCGCCACCTGTTTCTTGGCCTCGATGAGCTGCTGATTCATGTCGAGAATGACTTGATTCAGCATTTTTTCAGGGTCTTCCGACTTGCTGATGAGATCGTTCAGGTTGCTCTTGATGAGCTGGGCGAGTCGTCCGAAAAAACCCATCCAAACCCCCAATATGGCTCGGCGTGGCGAGCCGTCAGTCAGTCCGCGTTTCGAAAACTCGCGAGAGTCTCGTAGTGGTTTGCGAGCGCCAGCGAAAAGTCATCGATGGTGCCCTGAAACTCATTGTAGTCGAGATCTTCAAGACGAAGCACGCATGTCAGCACCACCGCTTCGTCCGCGAGCCCGTACGCGCCGTGCACCATGTCGGACGCGTTGTACGTGAGTAGCTGAGCGTAGAGCTCTTTGCGTCGCTCGACACGTTCGAGCTCGAGCACCTTGATCCGAAACACCACCACAGGGCCCGCCAAACGAATGACGATATTTTCGCGCGTGCCCGATTCCCGTACGAGCCAGGTGCCTTCGTCGCCGACTTCTTCGTACGTCAAGCCGGCACGCATGAGAAAGCTCTCGATATCTTCACGCGTGCGCATCGCGTTTAATCCATGGCTTCTTCGGCGGGGTTGGCAAGCTTACGGGTCCACAAAATGGCGTCCTTCCGCTCGTCCCCGACGACCACACCCTTAGCGAGCAAGCCTGTCTTCCGGTAGCCCGCAGCAAGCAGCGCGGTCGACATTTCAACGTGATCGTTGGGGGCAAACATGAACGCCGAAACGATTCCTCGCTCGGTCAGGTCGTCTCCCATGGAGCGCAAACACGCGGTGATCGCCAGCACCTCATTGTCAGTCGTAGGCAGCCGCAACGTTTCGATCAGCGAATGGCCAAAACAATCTTGGAACTCCGCCGACAGAATGTTGGCTTTGCTGCGCTTGTAGCTCGTCTGATAGAAAATCCGCTCGGCATCGCGCCCGAACTGGTCGAACGAACCAAACGCCTCTTTTTTCTTCCAGGCCTGATCGCGCACCGACGCACCCTCGTCCGCATCGATCTCGGAAATCGACGCGCCTTTGATTTTCGCGGGGATCTCTTTCATCGCCTTTTTACCGGCGTTGATCGTCCGCTCCGTAAGCTTGACGTTCTTATCGTCTACTTCGATCGACGCCGTCTTGTCGCCGACGACGCAACCGCAGAGGTGCCCATCGCTCCGTTTATAAAATCCGGGAATCGTCCCTTCGCGCACGAAACCAACCCGTGTCCACGACGAGACTTCATCTTTTTCCACCAACGTCAGCACCTTGACGACGTTCTCTTGCTTGGCGACCGACTGGATATAAAGCCGCTTCGCAGGAACGGCGCCGGCGCGAAAGTCGATGACGCGAATCAGCTGCGTGCGCCGGTTCAGAAGCAAGCAGAGGTAGGCGCTGTCGCTTCGGAAGTAGAGTTCTTCGACAATCGGAGTGCTGGCTTTCGCCCGCGCCTTCGCTCTCGCCATAGTGCTAGGACCTCTTGAAAATCTTGATGTTTCGCCTAAATCACAGCAAGGCTGCGTCGGACGATACCGATGGTTGGCGCTAGGGTCAAACGGGGCACTACACTCCCGCGCATGCGCTCTACGATATTCCCCTCAAGAACCCCCGTTCTACCGCTAGGCCTCTACCGCCTACTTGTCCATTCGCTACTCGTCCATTCGCTGCTCGTCCTCTCCGCAGGCTGCGGGAATACCAAGAAAATTCCGCCAGCAGATCCGCCTGCGCGCGCGAAACCCGCCTCCGGAGAACCCAGCTCTCGCGGCGCAAATCCCGAGGCGCAGACCGCAAGTGAGGCTCTGTCCGCCAGCGGCACCAGCGCCGAGGTGCCCCCGAGCGAGACGACCCAAGCGCTGCTGAATCGAGCCGCCGCACGAGAGCAGAGCCCTGCCGAGTATTCGGTCGAGTTCAATACCACCAAAGGCTCGATCATCATTGACGTACACCGGGCGTGGGCTCCCCGCGGCGCCGACCGCTTCTACAACCTGGTCAAGCTCGGCTACTACGACGGTGTTGCGTTTTTCCGGGTCGTCGGCGGATTTGTGGCGCAATTCGGGATCCACGGCACGCCCGAGGTCAATCGCGCGTGGAAAACCGACCGCATCGAGGACGATCCGGTTCGCGAAAGCAACACGCGCGGCCGGGTCACCTTCGCTACATCGGGACCGAATAGCCGAACAACCCAGGTGTTCCTAAACCTCGGAAACAACCAAACCCTCGACCGCATGGGGTTCGCTCCGTTCGGGGAGGTTCGCGACATGGCGACCGCGGATCGCTTGCATTCAGGATACGGCGATGGCCCGCCAAGCGGCCGTGGACCGGTGCAGGGGCGCATTCAGAGCGAGGGAAATGCGTACCTCAAAGCGGAGTTTCCCGAAATCGACTTCATCAACACCGCCCGCGTCACCGACACCCAAAGGAAAAAACGCGGGCAAAAATCGAAGGCTTCAAAAACCACGAGCCGCAAGAAAGAAAGCGGCCAGACAAAAAGCGGCCAGACAAAAAGCGGCCAGACAAAAAGCGGCCAGACAAAAAGCGGGAAGTGACCAAAAAAGCCACCTCCCGCTTCATTTTCGCTACCCCTCCTTCAGGGCTCGGTCGATCGCCGCTTTGAACGCCGGGAAAGGCTGTGCGCCCTGGAGTAGGCGGCCGTTGATGAAGAACGACGGGGTCCCAATTCGCGCCCCCGACTCACGCACCGCGTTCAAGTCGGCGTCAACTCCGGCTTTGTGCGTCTGGGAATCGAGCGCGGATCGGAACTGCGCCATGTTGATGCCGCCAACCTGCTGAGCGTATTTCTCGAGGTCGGCGCGGCCCAGGGCCTTCTGGTTGGTGAACAGCAAATCGTGAAACTTCCAGAACTTGTCGTTTCCGCCTTGCTTGAACACCTCCCGCGCGGCTTGCGCGGCAGGGCCAGCTTCCTGGTGAAATGGAAGCGGGTAATCCCGCCACACGATCTTTACCTTGTTGCCGTACTCCTGTTCGACTTGCTTGATCGTTGGAAGCACGCGACCGCAGAAGGGGCATTGAAAGTCGCTAAACAGCTGAACCACGACCTTTGCATTGCGCCCGCCCTTGAACGGAGCATTCCGAGGCGCAGCGATTTCGTACACCTTGTCAGCATCCGGCGCAGCGGCGGCCGGCGCGGCGGCGGGCCCGTCATCCAAGAATTTCGGTGACGTCGCTCCGCTCTTGATCGTCGCGGCGTAAACTCCGCTGCGCGGGGTCCCCTTGGCCACCAGCGCCTTCGCTTTGGCAAGCTCCTGGTCAATGACCTGCTCAAACGCCGGCAGAGGCTGCGCGCCGCGAAGGTTGCGCCCGTTGATAAAGAACGAAGGGGTTCCCGTAGCGCCAAGCGAACGGGCGATTTGCTGCTGGGCATCAATGGCTTTCTGATGGGTCTTGCCATCCAGCGCGGAGCGGAACTGAGCCATATTCAGCCCGATTTCCTTGGCGTAGCTCTCCAAGTTTTCGCGGGTTAGCCCACGCTGATTGGCAAAGAGCTTTTCGTGCATCTTCCAAAACTTGGCATCACCGCCTTGCTTATGCGCCTCGAGCGCCGCCATAGCCGCAGGTCCCGCGTTTTGGTGAAACGGCAAGGGATTGTTCATCCACACGACACGAACGTCTCGTCCGTACTTCTTCACGATCTGCGCGACGGTTGGCTCAACGCGTCCACAGAAGGGACATTCGAAATCGCTGAACTCCACGATGGTGACCAAGGCGTCGTCTGGGCCCTTCTGGGGTTCGTTACCCTGCAGCGTGACCTTATATACCGCGTCGGGGTCAGGACGACGTCGAGCCGGCTGCTTGGCTTTGTCAGCTTCTGGCGCGGGGGCCGACGTCAGACCATTCTTGGTGAGCGCGGCATACACCTTGCCCGCCGGAAGGCCTTCTTTGACCAGGCTTTCGGCGCGCCGAATCTCGTCATCGATCACTTCCTTGAATCGCTCGAACGGCTGGGCGCCCATCAGCTGACGACCATTGATGAAAAACGCCGGTGTTCCTCGAGCGCCCATTTTTTGAGCGATCTGCTGGTCGGCTTGAATGGCGCTGGCGTACTTCTTGGACGCAATGGCCGCCTTAACCTTGCCCACGTCGAGTCCTGCGCTCCGGGCGTATCGCTCCAAATCAGCTGGTTTGAGCGATTGCTGGTTTTCAAACATGAGGTCGTGCATCTTCCAAAACTTCTCTGAGCCGCCCTGTTTGAACGCCTCCACCGACGCGTTCGCGGCTCCCATCGCACTGGCATGGAACGGAAGCGGATTGTTGCGCCAGACAAACCGAACTTTGCCTTTGTATTCGTTCATGATGCGCGACGTGGTCGGCAATACGCGCTTACAGAATGGGCATTCAAACTCGCTAAACTCGACGATGGTGACCAGCGCATCCTCCGGGCCCTTGCTCGGCTGGTCATCGGTCACCGGGATCTTGAAGCGCTGAATATCTGCGCCCGCGGCGTCCCCATCGATCTCAACGGCGGCGGAGTCGTCGCCGCCGATTCCTGACGACAAATGGCCGATGGCAAAGCCACCGACGAATGCGATCAAAATCGCAATGATTGCTGAACCTTTACTCATTTTCTGATCCTTTGCGCGAACCTCGCGCGGGGTTTCTGGGTTTCCAAGAGAAAACTGTGGGCGCGTTCCGATGCGTTCGGAACGCAACCCGTATCGTGTTTCCGCAGGTCCGAAAACCAGCGGCATCGAGGTGCTTCACCAACGTTGTCCGCGACGAAAGCGACCCGCCGAACGATTCGAACATCGCGTTCGAGAAGGGTCGTATCCGAACATCGATCCGTCGCGAATCTGAACGCGACGAGCGACCGTCGCTGCGCTCAAAGCGCTAGAGTCTGAGCCGACAAGGGCTTCGCCTGAGCGGTGATTCCGACTCGAAGAGGTTTCGAAAACCTGGACGGAGCCCGAAACCCGGCCGTATGAAATCGAGTTATCTCGGCGGGCGCTCGACTCGAACCGCAAAACCGGAAGCCGACCCCAACACCCCGGAGAGGCGACGTACCGCAACGATCGATCGCGCTCCAGGAACAGCGTGTCGGTTTGAATGAGCCGCGCTCAGTCCGCTGGCTGCGATTTCCAGTTCGCCCTGCGCGCGATGCACCGGTCCGCACCTCGGATCGTCGTTCCCCTCGCACCACAACGGGCGCGAAGACGGTGCTCGAGAATCCTTCGTTGGGTTTCGTACTGCCGGGAGCTGCGCTTCTTGAGCGAACGTTCTTTCGAACCCGCAAGCCGCCTGGGACTCCCCCGATCGCGTCCCCGCAGACTGGCCCTCTGCAGGCCCAGTCTCCGCAGGCCCAGTCTCTGCAGACCCAGTCTCTGCAGATTGGACCTCTGCAGATTGGGCCTCCGCCAGCGGAGCCAGGCTCACTGTCCACACGCAAACGAACGCAGCATTTAGGCACATTCGCTTCACAGAGCGCCTCGCCGATGAGTCTACAGCTTCGGATTCGAGCCGCAAGCCCCGGTCAGCAGGCGAGCGTCGACTGATCGGATAGCCTACCTCGTTTGGCCGCTTACCGCGTTTGGGGAGCCTCTACTTGATTGGGGAAGCCAGGAATGATGCGAGCAATCTCACGATACAGCGTGTCACGACCACTCAGCTTCAAAGCCCGCCCCGCGTACACCAAGCTTTCAGGAAACCATTGCAAGAACTTTGGATTCTTACGAACGCGATCGATGAACACAAAACGCCCGGCATCTTTTAGCTTCCGCTGCGCCGCCACCAACCAAAACGCTCGCTCAAACTCCTCGTCATCGATTGGGCTCACGGCTGCTTGTTTGGCGCGCTGCTCCAGGTAGCGCCGAATCATGGCGCGTTGAAGGTTCAACTCGAGCGCAACGTACGAATCACACAAAAGCGCAACGAGATCGTAGGGCGCAGGTCCGATCAGCGCGTCTTGAAAGTCGATCACCACGAGCTCCCCACTGGGTCGCACCATAAGATTGCGTGATTGGTAGTCACGATGCACAAACCCGGTAGAAAGCGCGGCAATCTCGTCCGCGAGCTCGTCGAACCCTTGGTGCAGACGCGCGGCGCTGTCTCCGTCGACCGGGCCAAATGGCTCGAGCCCCCACTCGAAAAAATGGTGAAGCTCAGATCGCAAAAGCGCTCGGTCGAATCGACGGGAGTACACGAGACACTCGCGACGGTCGTTCGGCGCATTCGGATCGCAGGCATGATGCATGGAAGCGAGCAGGTCGACCGCGCGTTCGTACGCCGACGCCCATTCCGTTCGAGGCATGCTCAGCAATAGGTGTTCGAAGGTTTGGTCGCCCAGATCTTCGAGCAGAACGATTCCGCAGGAGGCATCGCGAGAAAAAATCTTGGGAACAGGAACCCCGCGAGTGGCGAGCCATCGAGCCACCGAGAGAAAAGGAATCTCGGCTCGCGTGTCGCACGCGCCGAGCTGTTCAGATGTTTGTTCGTCGCTTCGATGAGGATCTTCGGGGAGTCGCATCGCCACATACGAAGCTGGGTTCCCACCGGCGACTTGGATGCGAAAATATTCGCGGCTGGATGCATCGCCCGCCAAACGAACAACCGCACTGGGATATATGGCCTGGGCGCCGGGAAGCGCCCCCGAGAAGGCGTCCGAAAAGGCTTTCAGAAGTTGGCTATCTGCTTTGTCCACAGTTTGCCGGCTAGATTCGCAGACGGAGGATTTCGCGGCAAGAACTCCCGCGCCAGTCCCCCTCCACACCAGAAACTAGGTTCGAAGTCAGGGGACGAATACTCGATAGCTCGCCCAATCTTGCTTCGGGAAACGTTCTCTCAGCGCGCGAACTGCATCGACAAAACGTCGCCAATCCGCTTGCGGAGGCGCCGTCGCGCGTGAAGCGGATGCGCCCGTGGTGGTGGACCGATCCCTCGGATAGATCGCCTCCGCCAAAGCATACGCAAGCGCGTCAGACACCGGACGAGTCGCCGCAAGCACGGTTTCGCTTCCTGCGAGCAAGAACGCGTGCGCAATCCCTAGACCTTGAACGGGCCCATCTTGAGCGCTGCGGGCGGTTTCGCATCCCGAAAGCACAACCGTGCGGGGTACGCGCGCAAGCAGCAGCACATCACCCACCATCAATTCCCCGGCGTTCGCAAGCAGCAACCGACTATCCCACGCTCCGCGTCCTTCAAAGAGCCCGTGCCCCGCATAGTGAAACCACCGTGCAGAGCGCAAGGCATCGAGAACTGGCTCGCGAGTGGCGTCACCACCCGCCAGCTCCACCACCTCAAACCCCATCCTCGGAAGCGCGCGGCTGGCGACACGCCCTTCTTTCCGAGCCAGCGCGAGATCGCCACGGGCATCGCTGATGACCAGTGCTTTGCGCGTCGCCGACGGGGGCGCGGGGACTGAAATATCGAGACCGTACGCGACGGGCACACGGGCCTGCAGAGGCTGGCCATCGACCACCAGGGCATGAACATCGACTTCACGAAACGGCCCGTAGGGTAGAACCCGAATCACTTCCGCGCGCGCCACCTCGCGCGCAAATGGGCCCAGCAAACGTTCCGATAGACCGCTCTTGTCCAGAGTTCCGAGCCATGGCCCGAGACGCGCGGCACGCACGCCTTTCTTGTCGGCAACAAACCCGATCCAGCCTGCGCGGCCTGGAAAATAGGTCAGCAGAGCCTCGCCTCGCCCCATCGCACCGGGCGCGACGAAATCGCTCGTCGACGGCTTGAGCGGCTCAGTTCCAGAACCGAGCACCAGCAGCATGCGGTCGAGCAGTCCGCGAACTTCTTTCTTTTGAGCGGTGATGGTCTTTTGTCGCGCACGAAGTTCGTCCGCAGGTAGCTGCCACGCCTGCGCCGCGTCTGCCGAAAGTTTCTTTCGTCGCTCACGATACGCGCGCAACGCCTTTTCCCATCGCTCCTTTCGGCTCCCCGCAAGCTCAGAAAGCCGGCTGCGTTGGGCCAGCCCGAAAAGCCCTCGCGCGCGCACTCGCCGAACCACCGACAGCGCTTCGTCGGCGCGCCCTTGAAGCACCAACAAATCCACCAAGCGGCGAGCGCTCTCCTCCCATTGCCCGAGAAACGTGCCTCGACCCTCGCCGAGAGGAATCCGCAGCTGTGCTTCGTCCACCTGCCGCTCCGCCATCCGATAGCTCTCGAGCGCCTCTCGCGTTCTTCCCATGACCTCGAGCGTCCGTCCTCGCCCCATCGCGGCTTGCCATGCAAACTCGGGTGCGAACGCTGCCTCCGAGCGCGCCCAAAACCGATCGTACACCCGCAGCGCGTCTCGCGTGCGACGTTCGGCCAACGCAATTTGACCCTCGGCGTGGAGCATCCAAGCACGAATATCTCCGCGCGGTTGGTCCGAGATGGCACGCGCTTCCGCAAGCCACTTCTTGGCTTGGCTGATGTCGTTACGCTGAAGCTCCGCCAGCGCCAAATTGGTCAACACGCATTGTTGCCGATCTACACGCGCACAACCCTTCCGATACGCTGCCAAAGCGCGCATGAACACCGGACGAGGATCGCGCTCCGGACGGTTCTCGCGACGCTGATTCGACGCCTGCCACGGCAACCGATGCGCACGTTGAAGAAGCCGAATCCATCCTAGATTCGTCGCCAAATCAGCCTGCTCGCACGCGTCGCTTCCTGCACCGAGTTCCGTTTCGAGCTGGGCAAATTGCGACGCAGCGTCTTCGCTTCGGCCCAGTTGTTGAAGCGCCCATCCCCGAACCTGGTCGATATTGCGACGATCGTAGCGCATTTCGAGACGCGTCGCGCCGCGGCGCGCTCGCTCGAGCCATCTCAGCGCGCCGCGGAGATCTCCTCGATCTTTCGCGATTAGACCGCGATGGTAGTTCACGAGCACCCGACCTTCGGGGTAGTCGCCCAAGAGCGGCTCGATAGCATCGAGCGTTTCTCGAGATTCTTCAAACCGCCATCGTTCGCGCTCGACGAAAGCCAACGCGATCGTGTTGTCGACAGCTTCTGAAACTCGACCCGCCCGGCGCAACGCAGGTAGCGAACGACCTAGTTCTTCACTCGCGCGGTGGGCTGCTCCTTCGGATAGTGAAACACGACCCATCCAGCCCCATGCACGCCCGCGCTCGGCAGGGTCCCCCGCATTCAATGCGCGCTTCAGAGCAGCGCGAGCGGCGTCGAATTCTCCGCGCGCACGAAGCTTTCGCGCGCGCTCAATCGAAGCGTCAGGATGGTTCGCAGCGAGCCGAAGACGAAACACCGAAGCTCGGCCACCACGCTCGAACCGGAGCTCGACGTGTCGGGCCAACTTCGAAACCTCAAACCCAATCTGGGTACCGCGTTCTCCGACGCGGCTCGTGACGGGCGCCGAACGACCATCGACACGTAACGCGAACGCTTCAGATCGAGCCGCAGTCCACAGCCTCAGTCGAGACCGCGACGTTTGCGCCAGCAAACAAACCGGGCCCTTCAAGACAGCGGCGCACCCCGCGAAATCGACCTTAAGGGCTCGCTCGATGGTTTCGGAAGGAGACTCGTGGGACGGATCGCAACCAACAAGCCCACACATCGCGAGACACCAGGCGCATCGTGCTCTCCCATCCATGGCGCGAAAACCCATCGCGGGCACAACGTAGGCCGTATGGAACGCTGGATCTAGCGAGCGCTGTGCACGACGGAGCGAAGCCGCGGCAGCGAGGGTTACTGCGACGCGTCCGCTGCAGGCGTCTCCACTACCGGCGCGCCTACCGCAAACATGGTGTAGCTATTGATAAGTCCGAAAGAAATCAGCGGAGCCCATGAATAGGGCGGGGTGGAGGCCTGGCTCCATAGGCTGCGGTCACGGTTTCCGGAATCCAAGCAGGAGCCCACGCAAATCCCCTGTGGTGCAACGACCGAATGCTGCACAGCGATGTATAGGTCCTCTCCGCTCTCGAGCTGAAGAGGGGCCGGCAACATCAACCGAACCTCATGCACCGGTTCATCCGGCTCCGCGACAGTCACCTCGAATTCCGCTTCGATCAATGGGGTCGCCGGAGGCGCTCCGCCTTCGGAACGAAATACCACCACCCGATGGGTCGGCGTTGCATCACAACCATCCGATTTCTCCGGCGTGTGCTCGAGCTGGTAGCCGATTTCGGTTACGGCAAAGGGATATCGCGGCGGAGTCAGTCGAGCCGCGCCAAGATGGTTCATCTCGCCCGGGTTCGCGAACACGCCGACTTCAGAGCAACGTTCTGGATCGACAATGCGCACCACGAACGGCCCGGTAGAGGCATCCGCCGCATCCTCCAAACGACCTCCATCCATCGCGCCGTCGGAGGCCGCGGCATCGGAGACTATCGCATCAGAAACTGCTGCGTCGGTGATCTGACCATGGACCGCCGAATCCGCGACTCCTTGTCCGTTTATCGACGCACGAACCGCAGCGTCGCTCTCGGCGGCCACAAACTGCGCGCCATCTCGGAGCGACGCATCCCGGACATCGTCGCCGCACCCCACAAACGAGAAAATCAGCGCGTACGTGGAAAAGGTTTCCGAAAAACGCGGCAAACTAAAAATTCGAAACGCCCATAATGAACGGATCCGACGTCACGACCTGCGAAACCGTGCTCAGTTGGAACTGCGAAAGCGCGGTACTCGGAACGCCGTTCGCTCCCGCGCCAAGCCAAATCCATTGCCCGTCGGACGGATCCACTTGGTTTGACAGCCACGCGTTGATGCCAGGGTTGCCCACCAAATTCTGGCCAACCGACGTCGGATCCAGAAGCACGTCAAATCCCGGCAAGACCGTCACGCCAGCGATGTAGTCGGACTGCTGAAGCTCGATGTACGCGAGCACGTATGCGCCGCTGAACACGGCGACGTCGCACACTTTGCACGGGTTGTTGCCGGGGCCTACATGGCGATCGGCAACCAACTTATCTGTGGCGCCTCCATAGGGAGTCGCGGCTCGACCGGCCGTGGTCCATAGCTCGTTGTTTCCGCGACTGCCTGCTCCTCGGTAGGCAGCATAGTTGGGGGTGGCGGCTCGGTAACTCAACTGCGCATTGCTCAATTCGGCCGCACGCTTTCGATCGGCTTCGCGTCGCAGGACCTCTCGAGCTTCCCTGAGCTGCGCCTCGGTGGGCGGAGGAACGGCCAAGGTCTGCGCGGCGATTTGGAGCTGCTCGTGCACCGCCGCAACTCCGGGGTCGCCCGCTGTTCCCGGATCGCCCGCCCCGTCATCCAGCTGGCCGGCACATCCCGCCACGGTTGCCACAACCGACATCGCGATCGCTGGTCGCCACGACTCCGTCCGCCTTAGTTCACGCCAGCATTGTTCAATGAGTTTCATGTCCCCGTCTCCTTCGGAACCTCGCGGCGTCCGATCCTTGCGTCCCGCGCCCCAGGCGCATGTTGGTGGTACCTCGCATGGCGCGTTCCAGCAACGGCCTTGCGCGGGGTAATACGCGCCCTGCGGCGCGAATCTGACAAACTTTTTTCACGATATTCTGGTGTGCGCGCCCGCCCCCATCGTGACATATGAAAGGCGTAATTTTATCTCTAAAACCCGTAATTTTAGCATAAACGCACACTCTCCATTCGAGAAATCCTTGTCGCGGGACTATGTGCTTCGAATGATACCGTTGCGATCAACCACTCATTTCGAGCGTGGCGACGCGTGTTTCTATCAGGGCGCGCTGATGGTCAGCCGCATGCTCAGCGTGACTGGAAACGCTTTGCCACCATCGGTGGTGATCACATCCCCATTGAGATTTCTCCAGGCGTTGGTCCAATCCCACGGTGGGTGGTCGTACTGGTCCCAAAACGGCTTTTCGAAGTTGATGACCGCCCCCTCTCCGACGTTCTCGCCAAGCGCATCCACTCGAATCGACATACGCAACACCCCCGCTTTCGATCCGCAGACCTGCTCCCCCTGTTTCACCACGCATCGCTTGATGATGATGGTGTAGAAGAAAGGGAAGCCAGTGTTGTCTCCGATGCTCTTGACATCGAGCTCGGCGCGCCAGCGTCCATCTCGATACGGAATAGGATTCACCCAGTCTTTGGGCGCGTCCTGGTTGATCATACTCGACGTATATTGAAAGAAATCGCGATTGTGAGTGATGGTACCGGTGTCCACCAGTACGAACGACTGTCCAGACGCACTCCCATTATTGCCATTGCCGCTGTTGCCATTGCCGCTGTTGCCATTCCCGTTATTGCCACTGCCTCCAGATGGATTCCCCGCCGAACCATTACTCCCGGAGCCATCCATGGGCGAGCCGGCGCCGTTTGCCGTACCGTCATCACCAGCCGAGCTGCCCGAAGGTCCGGCCGGGCTCGTTTCGTTTGTGGTTGTAGATCCGCGCTGGATCCCATCCGCCGCAGGATCAATCGGTGGATCCATCATGTCTTCAGACGTGCAACCGAGGACACCTACCAAAACGACTACAGGCCATATTGCGTACCAAGAACAACCACGCATGACAGCAAAGTAGCAGACCCGATTTTTCCCTTCAACACCGCAACCAAACACACATCTACGTACATGTACCTCTATCAAGGCTGCAAAATATGAGCTCTATTCCGATCCAAGGCGATATCTTCGCGGAGGATTACCGTATTGAACGACGGCTGGCTGCGGGCGGCATGGGGACGGTATTTGCGGTTGTCGAAATCGCCACCGGGAAACCATTCGCAATCAAACTACTGCATCCTGAGCTCGCAAAAGATCAAAAGATGCGGCGGCGGTTCCGTCGCGAAGCGGCGGTGCTGAAAGCGCTCGATCATCCTGCGGTGGTTCGCGTGTGGGATCTTGGTATGGAACCGGGCGGTGCGCCGTTTTTCGTGATGGAGCGGCTGAATGGTGAGACGCTGCGGTCCCGCATCACTCGAGGTGGGCTCCCCGCGGCGGAACTACTGCCCATTCTTCGAGGGATCGCCGAAGGGCTCAGTGCAGCACACGACCACGGCGTGCTGCATGGCGACCTGAAGCCGGAAAACGTGTTTCTGCTCACCGCACCGAATGTGCCGAGCCCCGTCAAACTGGTGGATTTTGGAACATCGAAGATTTTGGGCCTAGAGCGGCTCACGAAGACGGGAGAGCTGGCTGGAACGCCGGTGTATATGGCGCCCGAACTGATCACCGGTCGAGGCGGGCTCAACGAAACGATCGATACCTACGCGATGGGCGCGCTGGCCTACGAAGCGATCAGCGGCAAGCCTCCCTTTTCTCAACGGAGCGATCAGCTCCTCGTCTCGATCGCAGCCGGCCAGAGCCGACCGATTCGTGAAGTCGCGGCGCATGTTTCGGCGGACGTTGAAGAGGTTCTCGCGATGGCCATACACGCAGACTCGAGGCGCCGATTCACCCACCCCCTAGCTCTCTACCGTGCGCTCGCACAAGCTTTTTGAACGAGCCAACCTAAACCTCTCCATGCCATCGACCGAGAAGACAGAGCAAGTGATATAGGGCACAATGGTAGATATTGGCGCGGGTGGTAGAACCAGCAGGGGCGCAAGGTACGGTGAGCAGAAGTACGGTGAGTAGAGGGTACGGTGAGTAGGAAGTCATCGCGGACGATGCAGCGAATCATCAAGGAGCAAAAAAACGCCGGCCACGAGCCCGAGAGATGGCGCCTCGTTCGATGGGAGTGGCTCGTGATCGCGGCCTGCGCGATGATTGGTTGCGCCAAAAACCAGCACCTCAATCATGGAAACGATTCGCATTCGACCGCCGCAAACGGCGAAGCGGCAGCACCGCCGGATATGGAAACCCTGCCCAGCCCCGACGTTCGGCTCGAGCAAATGTCAGAAAAAATGCGGTTCGCGTGGCTGTTGACGGAGCAGAGTTTCGAGCTCGAGCAGCCCGCTCCGCCGCTTGCCGAGTCGGTTGCTGATCTTCAAGAATGGTCGCGTACATCCTTGCAAACCTGGCTCACCAAAAAAAACCAAATGGTGGAAGCGGCACGCGCAGAGCTCGACGTCGCAGCCGAAGAAAGCCACCGGCAACGAATCATGGCAGGGGCTCTGGTTGGGTTGATGTACGAGGACGTAGCGCGCGTGCTTCTCAAGGTGCCAACACCCCGAGAACTCGACTCTGAGCCTGAGGTCGCCGAAGCCTATCGCTACGTAGTGGACTTTCAGGCATCTCCCTATCTACGTTTCGCGCGGCGAGCCTACATGGCGTGCGCGGCCAACGGCCGGCGCCCCAAAAGCATGAAGCATTGGTCCCAATATTGCTCGACACGCGCCCAGAACTTGCCGCTACGACTCAACTCAGGCGAGACAGTGGTTACCGTCATCGAAGAGCAGTAGGTAGAATCGCAGAGCAGTAGATAGAATCGCAGAGCAGTAGATAGAACAGCAGCAGACGGCGCACAGGCAACGTCGTTGCGCTCGCGAGGATCGAAGACAACGGCTGGGGCGCAAAGCCGGGCGAGCCATGAAACCTACTTCTATTGGCCCTATCTCTGTTGATTTCGACGAAGTGCGCGCAATGCTGCGTCCGCTTTCGGAAATCGACCAGACACCGGACGATGCCGTCGTCGAACAGATCCACCGCTATGCGGAGATGACCGCGCTCTGGAATACCAAAACAGACCTCGTGGGGAGCGCAGACGCAGCCACATTGCTCGACATTCTTCTCACCGATGCGGTCCAACTGTGTCGACATTCGTTGATTCCCCGGGGCTCACACTGGGTCGACGTGGGCGCAGGAGCAGGCGCTCCTTCCTTGGGTCTCGCGCTCCTCCGAGGGGATACGCGCGCTACATTGATCGAACCACGCCGCCGTCGCGTCACCTTCATGCGCGCCGCGCTGGGAAGCGTTGGCCTTGCCGGACGAGTACGCGTACACGAGGGGCGGGTAGGCGACGAGCAAGCCAACCAGGGGCATATCCGACCTCCCCTGCCGTCTGCTCCCCCGTTTGACGTCGCGCTTTCGCGAGCCACGTTTGCGCCCGACCAGTGGCTGCCGATTGGTGCGCAACTCGCGCCGCGTGTGCTGGTGTTGACCGCCCAGCCTACGCCCGTTTCGAACATCCATGGGCGAACACCAGCCTACACGGTTTCTTATCGCACCGTCTCGGGGGCACCACGTTCGATCGCCGCGTACGACTGTGGCATAGGAACACCATGAGCTCTCCCGATGCTCCAAGCGCCAGTGTTCCCGATCAGACGCGAGACCGAGCGGTGCTCGAGATTCAGATCGGTCGTCCGCTGCGCGCTCCTGCGTGCGTGACAAAACGCTGCGCGTTCGACCTTCCGGTGGTCATCACAGTGCCCCCAGTGCTGGAACACGGCGAGCCGTTTCCAACCCGCTATTGGCTAGCTTGCCCGCTCGCCCATCGACGCATAGCCCGCATCGAAGCCGCGGGCGGAGTTCGGGACGTCGACGCACGCTGCGCACAGGATGTCGAGTTGCGCGAAGCGGTCGAACGCGCCCATCGCCGCTATGCCCAGGAGCGAGACGCTCTTGTGCCTCAGGGGAGCAAGCTGAAGCCAACAGGGGGCGTTGGCGGATCGACCGGCGGAATCAAGTGTTTGCACGCCCACTATGCCGATTTCGCAGCCGGCAACGATAATCCAGTGGGCGCATGGGTCGATGGGCAAATCGGCTCGCTCAACTGTGCGGCCCCTTGTGTCGTGGAACCCAGTGTCCTCGAACCCAGTGTCCTCGAACCCAGTGTCGTCGAACCCAGTGTCGTCGATGCACCCGATGCCCAAGGCGAAAGGGCAAGGCCTCAGCGAAACGTGCAATGGACCGAACCGCCACAGAACGACAATGAGTCTCGCGACTAGACCAAGCCGGCTAGACCAGGCTAGTCGAGCTCGAAGCGAAAGTCTTCGATGACCGGGTTGGTCAACAGTTTCTCACACATCGCGCGGAGATCGTGCTCGGCAGACGCGCGATCCTCAGTATCCACCGAAATCTCGATGAACTTTCCCACGCGCACCGAGTCAGCCACGAACCCAAGCGTACCAAGCGCTCTACGCACCGCGTCGCCTTGGGGGTCCAGCACCTCGCGCTTTAGCGTCACATAAACTCGTGCCTGAATCGCCATGAACCGCTCCTAACGCTGAAGGTATGATGCGAGCGCACGTTCAATGCGCTCCGCGGGAGGCTCAAGATTTGGAACAAAAGCCTCTCCGCGAATCAGATCGCAAGCCTCGATGTAGCGATAGGCCGACTCCACGCGCACGTCGTCAGGAATCGGCGGCACATCCCCGTCGCCGCGAAACCCTTGTTCGGCGAGAAAACGTCGTACGTATTCCTTATCGAGCGCACGGGGGTCTTCTCCTGCTTCGAGCTGCTCTAGATAGGAGTCGGCAAGCCAAAAGCGAGAGGAGTCCGGTGTATGAATTTCATCGATTACGACGATTCGGCCGTCTCTCGTTTTTCCGAACTCGTACTTGGTATCCACGAGGATAAGTCCTCGCTCGGCGCAGCGACGCTGGCCAAACGAGAAGAGCTGCATGGCATATTCGGCCGCTTCGTCAAAATCGCGCGCGCTCACCGCCCCCATTGCCAGAATCTCCTCACGGGACGCGCTTTGGTCGTGTCCGCCAGCGTGCGCTTTGGTGCTTGGGGTGAGGATAGGCTCGGGAAGTTTCTCGTGTTTGCGCAGGCCTTCGGGCAACACGTGGCCGCAAAACGTGCGAGCTCCATGATCGTAGTGGGTCCAGATGCTCGTCGAGGTCACGCCAGTGAGGTAGGCCCGGACCACCATCTCGACTTCGAGCGGGACACATTCCATAGCCACGGAGACCGCGGGATCCGGCACGTCCAGTAGATGGTTGGGGACGAGGTCAGAGGTTTCCCGGAACCAATACGCCGCCAGTTGATTCAGCACTTGGCCTTTGAACGGAATCGTTCCCAGCACACGGTCAAATGCGCTTACTCGGTCGGTCACCACCATCACCCGACGCTCTTCATCCAGTCGATAATTGTCCCGTACTTTGCCTTCGTATTTCGGGCCGCAGCGAGCCAGCTCGGTCGACCGCAAAGCCACCGCGAGGCCCTGCCTTAGCGTTTCTCGCGTGACGGTCATGGTCTACGTCGCGTTTTCGTCGGCGAGGCTCTGATTCGGCTGGTTCGCTGGCGGTTGGCTCGGTCGCGAGGAGCTGCCGCTTGCCGGAGGATGTGCGTTGAGCGCGCGGTCAATGATTTCATCCGCATGACGTAGGGCACGACTCAAATCGAACTGGTGGTCGATGATCTCCGAGGAAATTTTAGCCGCCACGTCGGCGTCAGACTTGAGCAGCTCACGAAAGTCGCCTTCTCCGGAAAAAGCCCGCATCGCATTCCGCTGCACCAGCACGTACGCATCCTGCCGACCAAGCCCGGATTCCACCAACGCGAGCAGCACTCCTTCGCTGGCCCATAGACCGCCGCTGCGGTCAAGGTTCGCTTTCAACTTCTCGGGGTACACGCAAAGCTCTTCCGCGACGCGGGCCGCTCGATCGATCATAAACGCCAGCGTCGATGTGCTGTCGGGAAGCGTCATGCGCTCAACCGAAGAATGGCTGATGTCTCGTTCGTGCCAGAGCGCAACGTTCTCAAACGCGGGGGTCACCGCGGATCGCACCACACGCGCGAGCCCGCACAGATTCTCGGTAAGCACCGGATTGCGCTTGTGCGGCATGGCGCTCGAGCCTTTCTGGCCCTGTTTGAATCGCTCTTCCGCTTCGCCGACCTCGGTACGCTGCCAATGCCGAACGTTGGTCGCAAAGCGCTCGATTCCCGATGCCACGACCCCGAGCGCTGCTGAAAATGACGCGTGTCGGTCGCGTGCCACGATCTGGGTGGCCACCGTTTCTGGTTCGAGCCCCAGTCGATCTAAGGCATCCGCTTCAATCTCGGGCGTCAGATGTGCGTACGTGCCTACCGCACCAGCAATCTTGCCCACCGCGATCTCTTCGCGAGCCGTTTCTAGGCGCGCCCGGCACCGGCCCATTTCCGCGTAGTGTCCCGCCAGAATAATCCCGAACGTCGTGGGTTCGGCATGGATGCCATGCGAACGGCCCATCGCCGGCGTATGCCGATGTTCGCGCGCGCGCGCGGCGAGGGCCCCAAGCAATTGAGCCATCCGATCGAGCAGCTTGTCGGTGGCTTCGACCAGCAATATCGCCAGTGAGCTATCGAGTACGTCCGACGAGGTCATGCCGCGATGAAGCCATCGCGCAGGCTCGCCAGCGAGCTGCTCGACATGGGTAAGAAAGGCGATCACATCATGACGCGTTTCTTTCTCGATTTCGGAAATGCGCTCTGGATCTAGCTTGTCTCGAAACGGGCGGAGCTTGTTCGCGGTTCCTGAAGGCACCAGGTCGGCCGCTTCCATCGCTTCACATGCTGCGATTTCGACGTCGAACCATACTTGGACGCGGTGCTTCGAGGACCAAAGCTCGGCAAAATCATTTGGCGTATATCGAGGTATCATAGAGTCTGTAGGTCGGCGCGAGAACCTAGCAGAGCCGAACAAAAACAGCCACGCGAAGCGGGCGAATTGGTTGATTCCACTGGGTTTTGGGAGTAACGAGGGATGGTGGTCGAAGTCGATATAGACGTCGAGGGTGGGCTCGAATCGCCGGTCACGCTGCGTATTCCGGTGTCCTCCAAGCGTCCTGTTTCGGTGTTGGTGGTGTCCTCCACAGACGAGCTCGCGAGCTGGCTGACCACGGCGCTAGGCTCCGAACGTGTGCGCGTACGTACAGTGAGAGAGGAACCGGAACTGCGGCGCGCTGTGTTCTCAGATTCGCCATTGCTCGTATTGATCGATACGAAGGCGCCAGCCGACATCGAGCGGGGAACACTGGCCGCCGCGGTCCGAGATTTGCCCGACAGCGTGACACCGGTGATTTGGGCCGTCGACGACGACTTCGGGCGAACCTTGGCGCAAAACCTCCGTGCAGTCGCTGTGTTCGTCGTCGAGCTACAACGCAGCGAAGGGGAAGAACCGCTGCTTGACCTAGTCCGATCCCGGCACTCAGCTGACTAGCCTGAGGAGCTGACCGCAGCCGCTCTGTTTTCGGAGGGGCTGACCGCAGCCCCTCCCCCCACGGAATACGATTCCGCGGGGCCCCCCTCCCGACTCCGCTTCGCGCTGCGCGGGGGCCCCTACGCCCCCTTGCTCTTGCTGGGCGGCGTTCCGGTGAGGGAACTGCTTTGTGGTGAGCTGCTCCGACTTTGTCTTCTGAAAGAGTAACTTCGTCCCCAGTCCGGCCGCTATCGCGGCCGCCCCATCGCTTCGCGATGGGGCCCCGGCAGTTTACCCTCACGCAACCAGGTTACGTGCCTCCTGGCGGGGGAGTTTGGGTGGCCGTGTAGTTCGGAGGGTTTGAGGCAAACCCTCCCCCACGCGGGTACGACCCGCGCGGGGCCCCCTCCCAACTCCGGCCGCTTGCGCGGCCGCCCCATCGCTTCGCGATGGGGCCCCGGCAGTTTACCCTCACGCAACCAGGTTACGTGCCTCCTGGCGGGGGAGTTTGGGTGAATCGACGGGATCGTACCCCGACG
>JANQQS010000197.1 GCA_028284955.1 Myxococcota bacterium
TATTTGAGGGTTTGGCACCCAAACCCTCTCGTTCGGGATACGATCCCGAACGATTCACCCGAACTCCCCCGCCAGGATGCACGTGACCAGCCCCGCCAGGATGCACGTAACCAGGTTTCGTGGGGGTCGATGGCAGCGGGAGTGGCCAGAGCTATGGAGTGCGACTTGGCGCTTTGATCCTCCCCTGTGTGCGCCAGGCGATGCGGCGTAGCCATTGCTGAGATTCGAAGAAGAGGTTCATGCTTTCGATTTCTCGGACGCTCCGCCAATGCTTGGCCGCAGCAGTGTACTGGTCCGTCGCGTACAGAGCCCTTCCCACCATGCGCATCGCTTCTTTGCGCAAGCTCGAGGTTGGAAGCTGGCGTTTGAGTGCTTGGCGAAGCAGCGGGAGCGCGAGATCGAACTGGCCTTCATTGTACAGCTGACGCGCTGCGAGATAGGGGCCAAGGCCGTCGCCGCGTAGCTCGCCGAGTTCCCTCGCGAGATGCATGGCGAGCGCGGGATCGGCCCCGTTCGCCCGTTCTCCGATAAGCAACCGAAACGCCAGGTCAGCTTCGCGCCCGCCTGCTTCGGCGGCGATTCGCCGAACTTCCAAGCTTCGTCGAACGTCGTCGGTTTGTGGCTGGGACAGCAGCGCATGGTAGGTCGCTCGCGCTGTCTCCCGATCTCCCCGCGCCCAAAGAGCATCCGCGTAGTACTGACGGGCAAACGTTTGCACCGGCCCCGGCGCTTGCCAGTGCTCGGACAAATCGCGAAGCTCTCGCTGAGCTCGGCTGAGCTCTCCAAGCCGAGCCGCTGCGCCAACCAATACTGCGCGCGTTCCAACATCCGCTACGTCGATGCGCAAGATCTTCTGACACACGTCGGCGATCGCCTCGGGTTCACCCGCCGCGAGCTGAAGAGAGAGCTGTTTCTGAAGATCGGCGACCCGATGAGGGCACGGCGCATGAAAAATGCTCTGTTGAGAAAATCGTTGCCGTGCGAGCGCACGAGCTTGGGGAGGAATCGTGAGTCCCCGAAGATACGCTCGCCACTCTCGCTCCACCTGAGGGAGCGGCTTGGAGAGAGCAGTTGCAAATGTCCCGTCGGCATACGCAGAGCGCACAGCAGCTCGGCCGTAGCGCTCTTGCACAAAACGGACGAACGACCCCGCTGCGGTATATGCGTGAGCAGGCGCGGCGGCCAAAAACGACAGTCCCATCACTCGGGAGATGTCGGGCATGTTCCCGAGGTCAAGCAGCGTCCGTGCCCATTGATGCGGTGTGAGGCCTTCGCGCTGATTCCAAGCCGCCGCAACCGCCAGACCTTCAATCAAACCCGGGTTTGGAAGCCACCCGCCGAACCGGCCTGATACCCCAAGCGGCCCACGAGCCGTGTTTCTCGCCACTACATGGGCAATCTCGTGGGCCAATACGGGATGCGGCCATGCGCGCATCTGCAGATGAACCTCGTGTCGCCAAGGCTTCGCAATGAACGTTTGCCCAGCGCCCATGAGCTTTTTCTTTTCGTCCTGATCGCGATAAAAAAACGCATGAACGCGCCTTGGTTCGCGAACTCCGATCGCGAGCTCAGCTTCATGCACTCGAAAATCGCAATCGCGCGCCAAGCGCTGGCCCTCGGAAGGGCTAAGCTCTCGAGGAACGTGCACCATACAACGTCGTCCGCGGTATGTGGCGCCCAGTTGCTCGGAGATAAACGCTGCCGTAGCCCGATGACCGAGCTGGGGCCCATGGAGAAAACCAGCGACTCCGACCACCCCCAGTAGGACAGCAAGCGCGAGACGACCGAACCGAACCGGGAACAGTGCGCTTCTTGCTTGCGCGCGACGAAACGTGGCTGCGAGCAGAAGGGCAAGCGCCGCAATCCACACTACCGTGAGCGCGCGGAATGTCCCATACTCGACGGTGATCGCGACATCGCGGTCGTAGATAGTGCCAGGGAAATACCCCGCGATATGGTTCATCACGAAGATCGCAGGAGTCCCGAAGAAGCGCGCAACACCCGCGCCCACCCAAACCACAGGCGCAGCTACCGCCAGTGCTGTCGCAATCTTGGAACTCGGGATGAGCGCAGCGCAGGTCGCGCCCAGCAAACCAGCGAGCACCATGCCCAGACCAGGCCCAAGCGCCAGAAATGCCCACCCTTGCAGTGGCGTGCATCGCGGACCGCGCAGGCTATTGAGCTCGAGAACCAACCCTGCCGCGAGCAGAAGGAGTAGCGTGCTAAGCAACACCGAGTTGATGAGCTCCGGTGCGCTCGCGGCCCGCCCCTTCCGGCGCGCATCGATCACCCACCGCGCCGCCACCAGTGCAAGCCACGGTGGTAAAAGAAAACCCAAGACCAGCGCGCTCTCCGGCCCTGGCACCCCAAACAGAGGAAGCGCACTGAGCACGCAGCCTGTGAGAAACGCGAACATCAGAGCCGACCGCATCGAGCCCCGTCGCAACACCCCACCGATCATCGAAACCCTTTCATTCGTTGAGGGTTACGAGTAGCGGGACGTATCATTCGGGGACCGCAGCCTAAACCGCGCGAGCGACGGCGGGCTCCGGACCACTCTCGAGGCAAAGATCAAGCACTTCGTCCACCCGCGACACGAGCCGCACGTCGAGGTTTTGCACGATCTCCGAGGGAACGTCGTCGAGATCGGCCTCATTCCGACGAGGCAGTACGATCCTGCGAATCCCCGAGCGGTGCGCGGCAAGGCATTTTTCCTTGATGCCCTCCACACGAAGTACGTTTCCTCGCAACGTAAGCTCGCCGGTGAGCCCTACATCCGGTCGCACGCGCAATCGAGTGAAATTGGAGGCGAGCGCAACGAACACCGGGATGCCCTGGGCAGCTCCGTCTCGCCGACCGATCGAGGCCGGTACGTGCACGTGCACGTCCACTTTGGTCAGAAAATCCTCTGGCAAGCCCAGCTCTTTTGCCCGCGTGCGCACGTAGGTAAACGCGGCTGCCACGGATTCCTTCATGATGTCGCTCATTTGGCCGGTAAGATGAATCTTGCCAGAGCCAGGCATATGGCGAGCCTCAACCAGCAACAGGTCGCCTCCCGATGGTGTCCAAGCCAGACCATGCGCCACACCAGCGACCAGCCGGCGATCGATCCGATGAGTCTCGTAGCGAGCCGGTCCGAGCACCTGTTCGACGAACTCCGTGTCAGCTTCCACGCTTACGTCTTCACCCTGCGCCAGTCGTACTGCTACGGCACGACATACGGCCGCGGTTTTTTGCTCGAGCCCTCGCACTCCCGCCTCTCGCGTATAGCCTTCGACGATGCGCGCAATTGCCTCATCTGAAAACTCGAGTCGTTCCGGCGACAGCCCGTGCTCGCTCAACTGCTTGGGCACCAGGAACTGGCGCGCGATAGAGTGTTTTTCTTCCTGCGTGTAGCCGGTGATGTCAATACGCTCCATGCGATCGAGCAGCGCGCTAGGAATCGTGTCGTGGCGGTTGGCCGTAGCGATGAACATGATCTTGCTCAAGTCAAACGGCACATCGATGTAGTGGTCGACAAACGCACGGTTCTGTTCTGGGTCAAGCACCTCGAGTAGAGCGGCGGAAGGGTCGCCTCCGTAGTCCGTGCCCATCTTGTCGACTTCATCGAGAATCATTACCGGATTGGTGCTTTGGACCTTCTTGAGTCCGGAAATGACGCGTCCCGGAAAGGCGCCCACGTAAGTTCGGCGATGTCCCCGAATTTCGGCTTCGTCGTGCACGCCGCCCAAAGAAATTCGCACGAAACGCCGGCCTGCCGCGCGTGCAATCGACCGCGCGAGAGATGTCTTGCCTACCCCTGGAGGCCCGACAAAACACAAGATCGGCCCGCGCACATCGCGCCGAAGACGTCGAACCGCAATGTATTCAAGGATTCGTTTCTTAACTCGTTCCAAACCGAAATGGTCTTCGTCGAGCACACGGCGCGCATTGGCGACATCAAGCCGGTCTGGCGTCAACTTCGACCACGGAAGGTCGACCAGCCACTCCACATACGTTCGAGCGACCTGATATTCTGCACTCGCCGAGCTCATCGCGCGCATCCGACCGAGCTGCTTGCGCGCGGCTTTCTCTGCCTCGGTAGGCATATGGGCATGCGCGACCCGCTCTCTCAGAGACTCGATATCGTCTTCTTCGTCGTCTGCTTCCCCGAGCTCTTGCTTGATCGTTTTGAGCTGCTGGCGAAGCAGAAACTCGCGCTGCGACCGCGACATTTCTTCTTTCACCATCGTCGAGATCTCGCGCTTCACGCGGTACACCTCGCTCTGGCGATTCACCAAATCCAAAACGCGACGGAGCCGTGTTCGAATATCCAGGGTTTGAAGCACTGTTTGCTTCGCCTCGTTGCTTACCGGAAGGTTCGAGGCGACCAAATCAGCAAGCGCCCCCGGTTCCTGAACATTGTCGAGAACCGTGCTGGCTTCTCGTGACGGGCTCGGCACAAGCGCGGACAGCCCGCGGGCGGCTTCTCGCAAGTGAACCGTAAGCGCATCGATTTCTACGTCGCTGACCGGCTGTTCATGAATTCTCTCAAGACGTGCCCTCAAACACGGCTGCCTCCCCAGGGGCTCGACCACCCTCATGCGGCTCACCCCTTGAAGGACCACGCTGTAGTTGCCCGTGCTCAAGCGTATGACTTTGAGCACACGCGCGATCGTCCCAAAATGGTGGATCTCTTCGAACGTCGGATCTTCAGTCTCCGGTCGAATTTGGCCGACCACCCCGATGGCGGGGCGCTCGGATCCACATGAATCCTCAATCAGCCGCACCGAGCGGGGACGACCTACATTGACGGGGACGACCGAAACCGGGAACAACACAGAGTTCCGAAGCGGCAAGATCGGGAGAATCAGGTCAGCCCCGGAGGGAAGCCAGGAGTCACTCATGGCGCAGCTCGCTGGCGCAAATCGCCGAGATTTGATACATGGGAGGTCTTACTTGAGTCGTCGTCGGTCTTAGTTTGTCTTGGTCCGTGCTCCGCACAAGCCGCGCACGCGAAGAGCGGAGTATGTTTACGTCGGGAATCGTCTTTACGGTAGCCTCCCGCGAAAGTTGTGTCTACACCGTGCGCTCTGAAGACAATCACGATGCGACCCAACCAAGACAGCCGACGATCCAGTTATCTCTGGCCGAGCCACGTTCATCTCTCCGGCGTATTGTTTGTGATGTGGGCCGCTATCGGTCTTTCCGGTTGCCATGGCGCAGTATGGGGCAATCTCATCGTCTTGATGGTCTCAGTGGGGATCTTTTGGGGCACTCTGAGTTTGGGGCGTGGAGCGCGGGCGACGCGAAGCGAAGCCTCGATGCAGAGCCACAATGGCAAGTTGGGGCACGACAGCAAGTTGGGGCACGGCAGCAAGTTGGGCTCAGCCAGCAAGTTGGATGCGGCGAGCAAGGTCGACAACCCGCGGAATAGCCGTTAGGGAGCCGCAGGCTGAAACAAAACAGCCGGCAGGAAAAAACGTGCAGCGCAGCTCAACCGAATCCATGCGGCCTATCAGCAAGCTGTCGCTGGCCGAACTCGAAGCGATCCGGCTTTTACTTCGCGGCGGCTCGGTCATCGACTGGCACCGGCTCAACTTTGCCGATTCCGAGGAAACCCAACGCTTCATTCGGGCACAAGAACTCGACCTCGAAGATCCGGTCGACATTGCCCGCGCTGAAGCTGTGAAAAACTCGGCGATCGCCTACCTCCGACGAAACTTCGATTTTCCGGTACCCAAGCCAGTAAGCCAAAAAACACTCCCCGAGCTTCTCGAGCTCGCATCAAGCAAAGGCCATCGCCAACTCTGTGCCTGCGCCATCTTGAAAGTGATGCACATCATTCATCACCTCGAGGCGCGAGAGCTGCTGTTCATGCTGCCCACATCCGATGAGGAGGTATTTCACCTCGTCGAGCAGAAAGTCTATCGGGTAATCGGCAACGCGCTGGCCCGCGGGTTCCCGATTGTGGAGTTCATCGGCGGCAGGAAAAACAAACACTCCTTGTACAGCAAGCTGCTTTCCAAAACCGAAGCAAACGCCGCACAGATCTACGACAAGCTGAGGTTTCGAATCGTCACCCGAAAGCTCGACGACGTGTTCCCAATGCTCAGTTTTCTGATGCGCGACGTCTTCCCCTTCAACTACGTGATGCCGGGAGAGTCCACCAACACCTGTTTCCATTTTCGCAGCTATTGCGACGCCGACCCCCACCTCCGCATCCTCGCGCCCCAGTTGCAACTCGACCGAGACCTCGAAGACGGTTTCGGCCCCCTCGACAATCGATTCACGTCGCGAGCTTACAAAGTCGTGCACTTCGTGGTGGATATGCCGGTCCGCCTTCCTGACCCCATGCTCGAAGGCGCGCCCCCCGCCGCGTGGGCGCTCGGCCGCGTGATCTTCGTGCAAACCGAGTTTCAAGTGCTCGACCAAGACACGGACCAAGCGAACGAAACGGGCGAAGCCAGCCACGCGGCGTACAAAGAGCGCCAAAAGCTCGCCGTCATGCGTCGGCTCAAAGTCGGGCTCACCGACCGGGGCCGTCCCTCAGCAAAAACCAAAAAACGCTGAACGAGGCCTCTTACTCAGTTGATCTCCACCGAGCCGCCACGGACGCGATTTTTTCCTTCCGCTCTCGTTTCGATATGTGCACCGCGAATCAAAATGCGGCCATTGCGTCGCAATATGAGACTCGCCTTACCGCACCGAAGTTCGATTTCGTCCTCAGCCTCGACAACGACACGACGCCCGTCGACCCGCGCCGTCATCGTAGCGCCTGCGCTCGCCTCATCAATCTCGCTTCTCTCGCCACCTGATGAGGGAAGCCAAACGACGTTGCTTGGATGCTGCTCCGGCGCGGCCTTTCCAGCTGCGGCGCCGATCTTGCGCTTCTTCTTGGCTGCCGAAGCGCTTTCTGTGTTTTCCGGCTCTATTCGCTTATTCGCTCGCGTCGCAGAAACTGGTTTTTTTCGTCTCACGGCGCCACTCATGATTGATCTCCTTGGCCGATCCCATGCTGCTCTATGCAGCTACGTTGATTATCGGCTCAAGGAGACAGGAGTTTCGTAAAAAATGTAGTCTACAAAATGTAGTCTACGACGCACTGGGCTATCGGATGCACTCTCCGTCGACGCACGCGGTGCAGTTGTTGAGACCGATGGGGCAAAGCAACTGCGCATCTTGACCAACCGCGTCTTCGTCGATTCGAGAATCGCAATCCGCATCGATGCCATCGCAGCAGTCCGGACCTCCATCGCTCGGCAAGTCACAGGCGCAGGTCGATACCCCATCGATGCCAATAGAGTCGTCGCACGTCCAGCCGCTCACATGATCGTAGCTCGCATCGCACGCCCCAAACGCGCTCTCATCGCAAAGCCACGAACACTGGGCGACATCGGGAGCTCCAGGCCCTGACCATAGACGCCGACACAGACCCACGCCTCCACAGTCCTCGTGACGCGCGCAGCTCACAAAGCCGCTTGCGGACAGCGTCGCGACGCATTGATCACCGTCGCACTGGTCGGACAAGCAGTCATCCGCGATTTGGCAACCGCTTCCGCTGAAGCACGGCGCGCAAGCGCCTCCGCAATCCACATCGGTCTCCGACCCATCCTGCATTTGGTTGGCGCACGTGGAGGGAACACAGACGTTTCGACGGCAGATTTGGCCAGGACAATCGAGACTCTCGGTGCATTCCAAAGCGCAGCCCCCTGGACCACACGGCGAGCTCGAAGCAGACGCGGCAAAACCGTCGCTGAAATGATCTACATCGGCAGCAACCGTTCGCCCGGTGACGGACGAGCTCGTCAGCACCTCAAAACCGGACCCGTCACGCGTAGACCAGTACACCACCGCGTCGGGGTTCGTCGAACTGAGCGAGATCTCTACGGTTGCCGGAACGGCAAACGTGAGGCCCTCCGGCTTGAAGCGAAACCGCGGAGAAAGCGCGGCCCCCGCGTACTCATCGGGCACAAGTTCCGGCGAACGCTCCACCACGATGGAAACCGTTTCGGTCAAGGCGCCAGACGGCACCCGTAGCGACACGCCGGCGATGCTAACGTCTCCGCCGGCCGGACCGATCCGCACCGTTCCCGGCACCGAGCCGTCTTGGGCATCCGCAGAACCGTCCGCCAAAGATCCATCCCGAACCACCGATCCATCCGCAGCATCGTTCCCTACTGATCCGTCGTTGCGGCGTCCGATTCCTCCGCCATCTCGACCTCCAGAATCACCTTCAAGACCGAACGGGGAAAACTCCGAACCACAACCTCCCGTCCAGCCCGCTACCAGCCCAACGACAAGTACGCCCGACAAGCGGCCAGGCCTGGAAGATGCGGGATTGCATCGCTTCACGCTCATTTTCCACATGAAATCGCTTCCTCTCCGGCCCCATGTCCCGCGAAGCATGAGACCACCATACGTTGCCAACCGAGTCGGCAGCGTTCAGCTGTGTTGTTTGAGGGTTTGGCACCCAAACCCTCTCGTCGGGGTACGACCCCGCCGATTCACCCGAACTCCCCCGCCAGGAGGCACGTGACTGAGTACGTGGGTTGAAATGCAGGGAGTGTTTCAAGATGTTGTGGTCGGCCGCAGTCCCGTCCTACCGCCGAAGCCCAACGCGACCGGGCCCCGTCGCGAAGCGATGGGGCGGCCGCGAAGCGGCCGGCGGCGGGAGGGGGGCCCCGCGGAATCGTATTCCGTGGGGGGAGGGGCTGCGGCCAGCCCCTCCTAGAACCTACGAGTTACGCGCACCGTCTCGCCGGGCGCCACGTTGACCTGCACGGTGTGCATCGTTCCGTCTGGCGTACGCAACCCTATGCGATGCGACCCGGCCGATACTTTGAGTGCTCGGACGGGTGTATTTTTTCCAGTGTCTCGACCGTCTACGAATACGCGCGCCCAGGGCATGGTGTTCACCATCAACGTGCCGGTGTTCTTGGACGCCGCGGTTTTCGTGGCTGTCTTAGATGGCCCGGAGGCGGAGCGGGGCGGCGAGCCGCGGCGAGCCGTACGAGAAGGCGACGCTTTGCTCGCCTTGGCCGGCTTTTTGTTTTGGTCTCGACGACTTTGCACGGGTGCTTGACGGGCTTTTTGGCTCGTTGCAGGTGCTGCCTTAGCGGGTGGATGTACCGTGCGCTCGGTCGGCTCCGGCGCCCTAGCTGAAGGAGCCACCGGTTCAACAGGTTCTTTCTCGGAAGGGTCAACCGCCTCGGAACGCGATGCCTTCGGCGCAGGCTCCAAACGACTCGGCGGGGGGCGCGGAGCGCCCTTCTCGCCTCGAGGCGCTTCTTCGTCTCGCACCAAAGCTACGTCGAGCATCGCGATCACGTCGCCGCTGACGGTGATCGAACGACGCAATGATTCGTAACCGTGCGCGGAAATTTCGACCACCCGCCTTCCCGTGGCCACACGCTCGACGCGAAGCGGAGCCCGACCTCGGAGGACACCATCGATCGACACGATCGCCTCAACACTGGGTACCGTTCGGACCTCGATCACCCCCGTCTTGTTGCCGCCGAACACCGACCATCCACCCCAAATGCCCAAAACCAAGATCAGCACTGCGGCAACCGACGCCAACGCAACGGTCCGTCGATTCTGCGCGTGGGCCGGACCCACTACGCTCGCTCGATCGACTTCCATGGTTTCGATCAACCTTTGGTACGTCGCTCGCCTCCCTTTAGGCGCAGTGATGGTCTCGTGCGGATCGGACGGTGTAGGCTCGGCGCGGGCCGGCTGCTCCGCCATCATGGGCGGAACAGGTATCGGCGCAGACGGGGAGGAACCGGGCGCCGGTCCGGCCAACGCAGAACCATCGTGCGGCGACAACGCCACCTCGGCGGCGCCAGGAGGCACGGAACCAGTAGACTGAATATTTGAGGGCTCGCCCGATGCCTGAGCGCCTGCGGATTGGGAGCTCGGAGGCCGGGTGCTGGGCGACAAAGCGCTAGGCGATAGGCCCCCCGGCGACCGAAAAGAGGGGCGAGGCAGTGGTCTGATAGGACGCGACGATCGCCGTACGCGATTTGGATCTTCATCCTCCGCCGAGGCACGACTCGGTGTGGCCACCGTGGGGTCCTCGCGCTCCCGCACTTCAGATGGCGAAGGCTCCTGCGACGCGCGTGGCGGGGGACGAAGCGTCGCCATATTCTGCCGAACGACGTCTTCCATCGAAAAGAAGATCTCGGTCGACTCTTCGGTCGCATCCTCCATCCAGCTGTCGGTACCGAAGTCGCCGAACGGCGTATCGGTCACCGTAGTCGGCTCTTCGTCGAAATCTTCCTCCACCGGCTCGGCTTCGTCGGAAATGTGGCTCAAATCGATGCCGCCGAGATTGGCGCGGCTGCTTGCTTGCTGGGGAGGCGCCACGCGCGCGTAGGCATCCAAACGATGGCGCTCTTCGGTCATTTCTTCTGCGAATGCGCTCTTCATCCAAGTGGACAGACGCGAGGTGGTGAAGGGCGGGCGCTGCGATACCAAAAACGCCTGAATGTCTTCCTGGAGTTCGGCGGCCGAGCCGTAGCGAGTTTCTGGATCGCGGCTAAGCGCCTTCATCACGATTCGGTCGAACTCCCGCGGAAGCCCCGCGACCACCGACGACGGCGGCGCCACTGCCGCGTGCCGAACCTTTTCGAGCGTAGAGAAATCACTCTCGCCAACGAACAGACGCTCCGCGGTCACCATCTCGTACATGCACGTGCCCACCGCGAACAAGTCGGAACGATGGTCGATAGGCAAGCCACGCACCTGCTCGGGGCTCATGTACCCAAACTTGCCCTTAAGTACGCCAGCTTGCGTCTGGGTGGTTCGGGTGGTGGCTTTGGCGATACCGAAATCGATCAGCTTCACCGCGCCGTCGTAGCTGACGAGAATGTTTTGCGGCGACACATCGCGGTGGATCAGGGTCAGCGGCGTCCCCGCTCGATCACGTTTGTTGTGCGCGTATTCGAGCGCTTCGCACATCTTCCCCGCGACAAACGCGACCATCGGCGCGGGGATTCGTTTTCGCATGCGGCGAAACCGATTCATGATCTGGAGCAAGTCTTTGCCCCACACATATTCCATCGCGATGTAGTGGGATTCGCCAATCTTCCCGAGCTCGTAAATCGGGCAGATGTTGGCGTGGTTGAGGTGGCCCGCGATTTTGGCCTCGTCGATGAACATCGCGATGAACTCTTGGTCCTCCGCCATCGTCGGCAAGATTCGCTTGATCGCGATGATTTTTTCGAAACCCTCGATGCCAAACGACTTCGCCAGAAACACTTCGGCCATACCGCCGATCGCCAAGCGCTCGAGCAGCAAGTACTTCCCAAAGGGAATCACGCGGCTCTTCCGACCACTTCCGGATGATTTTCGGCGCTGTCTTCCCTGGGCGGGGTATTCCGTCCCCATACTAATGATGGTGTACCGCGACGACGCCGCGATCAATGGCGATCGTTAGGAAATCAACAATTTGCGAGCCTTTAGGAACTCGTTGGGACGTATTTTGAGGGCAGATCACCTCGTTCAACACCTTCACTGTAACGCTTGCCCGCCAACCGTCAGTTCTGCGGAGGTTTGATTCCCGCCACTATCCACCGCGCGCACGGCGATGATGTGAGAGCCGGGGGAGAGATTGTCGGGTTTGAAGCGAAACTGCTCTTCGCGGGTATCAAGCAGATCATCCGACGGGAAAAAGGCGCGCCAGCGGCCGCCGTCGATCGCGTACTCGAGTTTTGCAATGGGCCCCAAGTTGTCGCGTACGCGTCCTCGCACTTCGCCCGCCCGAAACGCGAGCCCGTCGATATCAGGCGCGTGGTTGTCGATCAGCACCGGCTCCGATTCGGCGCTCGCGCGTAGCGCGAACACTTCCGGGTTGACGAGCTCATCCGACGCTTCAACTCGCAGGACGTAGTACCCGTCGGGAATCGCTGCCGTGTCCCAGGTGTAACGTCGCTCGGTAAGAATCTCGTGCGGCTCGAGTACATCGCGCCACTGGCGTTGCCGTTCCTCGCGAAACTTGATCCGGAACCGCAACTCGTCTCCATCTGGATCGTCCACGCTCCACTCGATCGCATACTCGGTGGATGCCTCCGCTTTGGGCTTTGCTTTCTTCGCCGCGGTGGGACGATGAATCGTCGCTGTCACGCTATGCACCGTGGCCCGTTGATTTTGGGGTAAGTAATAGATTTGCACCGCTCTTAATGACGCCTTGCTCCCCAAAAAGGAACGAGCCTGCAGAAACCGTGACGCCGGGCTACGAACCGGCCCCGGCTGCGTGGTCTTGCTCGACCATTCGCTCCACGTTTCATCCGGCTCGGTGGTATTGCCGGAGCGCGTCTGCATCTCAATATTGCCGGTCGCCCTCCAGTCGATGCGTCCCCATCGCGACAAAAATTTCGCGTCGAGCACTTTGCTCGTCCATTGGGCATTCTGCGACCGCGCGGCATCCACTCGATACACCGCGCCGGGGTCGCCGGTCACGAACACTGGACGCGAGGAAACGAGATCCATGTCGAGCACCTGGCGCTCGTCCACGTCGATCCAGGTCGCATGCGTCCGGTCGGGAGCGACGCGATAGACGCGGCCGTTTGACCCCGCGGCTGCGAATAGCGTCCCGTCTGCGCCAATCTGCACGGCCGTGAAGTGTGCGCTGTCGTTCTTGTACACCCGCTCCACGCGGCCATCGCGACCGATGCGCCAAAGCTCCCCTTTGCCCGCTTTTTGGGCTTTCTTCGCAACCGCGGTGGTCTTCTTGGTCGCGGTCGTCGATACCGTCGATTTCGGAAAGTCGTTCGCCGCGGCCACCACCACGCCGTCACGCGCTGCGATCGCTGTGACCTCGTTGCCCGGGAAATCGTAAACCACGCGAACGTCGCTGGGACTCGCAATCCGCAGGAGCAGCGCGTCGTCGCTCGTCCCTGCGTACAAGACGCCGTCGGCATCGAGCGCGAGGCTCATGACGTGAGACGCCGCGCTATCGTGGACGACTGCTTCGTCGCCGTTCCGGTTGATGGCAAAAACCTGCCCTTGAGGACCAGTGGCCGCAAACAACGTCTGAGTGCTCGGTCGCCACGCCAAGGCCCACACGTGGTCGGCACCCTCCAACTTGGCAAATTCGGTTTGCGATCCATCGCCGCCGTCAGCCTCTTTTGCAGGGCCAGGTTTTTTCGCAGGTCGAGAGCTGCCCCGAGTGGAGAACTTGAAGATGCGGCCTCCCGGGAGGGTGCCCGCATACACGGCATCGCCCGTGGCGACGAGGGCGGATACGAGCAGCTGTCCCGTCGACGCAAACTCCTGAACCGAGTCACCTTTCAGTCGAAAGATCTTGCCGCCGTTGCCTGTTCCGATATACGTCGCCCCGTCCGGAGCGCGTGCCAAGCAATAGGCGACCGCGACATCGGGGAGCTCCAGGCGTCGAACCGACACGCCTGCCGTCACCCGACCTTCCGAATGGACGGCGACCCCTTCGAGGTCTCCCTCGGCCAGCGACGCGGCATCATCGAGCACGAAGCTTCGGGTCGACACCGCTCCGACCTGCAAGCTGACGAGCGTTCCCAGCGCGACCACACCCCCGGCTACCCACTTCCGTTTCGAGATCACGGCTTCGGCGCCTCGCGCACGTTCAGCGAAAGCTTGGCCGACCCCGATACCACTCGACTCAGCGGCCAGGTTCGGCGCTCGTAGGTCGCAAAAGGCTGCCCCGACCCAGCGGCGTTGCGAAGCTGCAGCGCGCTGAGCGCAGACGCGGGCAGCGAGCGGACCACGTGCCCCATAAACCGCATCCCACGGGTAGGCATTTTGAGTTCTACCGCCAGCGACGTCGCGGGGTATCGCTCTTCAATGTTTCGGACCATATCCCGCAAGCTTCGCGGGTGGGGATGCTCGATCGCCACGTCGCGCGCCGCCGTCACCTTAAGCTCGATGGTATTTCCGGCTGCATGCTCAGGAATCAATACCGGCAACACCCGCACCGAATCGGGTTGCCCAAACTGTCGCAGCACAACATGTACCGGCACCGTGCTCCCGGGGTCGACCTCTTCGCTGGTGACGGACGCGTCGATGATCTGGGCCCACTCTCGAGCAAATCGAAGGTCGAGCTCTATATTCACCGATGTGACGCGACTTTCCTCGAACGGGTTGGCGAACGCTGCGTCGATCAGCGAAAAGAGCCGGAGCCGACCAAGCTCGCGCGCATCGGAGGGGCCCGCCGCCATAAAGCCTTCGTCTTCGAGGGAGACCGCGCCATACCCGAAGATCTTGGCGGACGTCCGCGCGCGGTACACCACATCCGTGCGCTCGGCGGCGGTGGCTTTCACCGCGTTCGCCAGCGCCGAAAATACCAGCACGGGGGTGAGGGCGCGATGGCTCGCCACTTCGAGATTCCACTCGGTTCGCGGAGCACCACGAACGCCGTGAATCTTGATACGAACGGGAACCGTCGCCGGCTCGAGATTCGGATCCACCACAATCGCCGACTGGCGATCGTGAATCATGGTGCCGAGAGGATGGGTCACTTCGGCAATCTTAAACGAACGAGCGGTGCTCGCGAAAATATGCAGCACACGCGCGGTCGCCGTGGGCAACCCAATCTCGCCCGCGTTCGTCATCGGATGCCCAAACGCAACCAGCCGTCCTCGTGGAGCGACGTGCGTCACCGTGCCTACCGCGGTGGCCGAAATGTCCCCGCGGATCAACTGCACGCCAAGGGCACCACCAGCCACAAAACGGGCCGAACTCGAATCCGACCGAGTTCGCCCACCGCCGGCCTGGAGCGGCGTAAGGCCAAGCGGTGCCAGTTCTTTGCCGAGCAACTCGGCAATTTCGTCGGTAAAGCCACCGAGCATCACCGGGGTGCGCGCGACGGTGGGTCGCAACGCGCGACGGTCTGCGCGTCCCTTTGAAAACGACCGCCCAGATCGCGCCCCAAACGCGCGCAGAACGTCCCATGCAACCAAGTTTTCCCCTCGGAATGGAGGCAACCCGGCCGATTCGTGGCGAGCGCCGCCTGCCTTGGGTTGGCGACGCTGGCCTTTGCTGCGCGACGCTGGCTTGCGTAGGGGGCGAGCCCCTGGAAACGAATTTCGACGGACGGGACGCTTGAGCTCGGCAAGCATGTTCTTGATCGGAGTTACGCCGATCACCGGATCGCGACCAAACGTCCAGCCATACGCATACGCACCCGCCAACTTGCCGTCGAAATAGATCGGGCTGCCGCTCATTCCCCCCACTGCAATCGCGCGATCGAGAATCGGATGCGGCGTCTTGACCAAGATGAGGTCTTGGTCGGGTCGAAAGTTCCGCAGGACGTCGATCACTTCGACGTCGAACCGCTTTGGCTCGGTGCCCCGAAATACCGTCAGCCCGTGCCCCTTCATGCCCGGCCGGATCGCGTCGACATCGATCGTTGATGCCCCTTGCGCAAGCGCAAGCGCCCCGCAAGCAGCCGAGCTCAACACAAGGCACGCCACGACGGGCGAAGCTCCCGATTTGGATGAGATCATTCCGCAGGAGCGACCAGATTCATCGAATCGATCAGTCCCGTCAACGTTTCCATGCGAAACGGCTTGGCGAGGCACGCCACTGCGCCAGCCATTCGAGCAGAGATCTCGAAATCAGAATTTTGGTCGTTGCCCATCAGCACCACCGAAATATCGGGGTTGCGCGCACGAATGGCCTCCGTCACCTGAAGCCCGTCCATCCCCGGCAAGTCCTCCGCAACGAGCGCGAGATCGACCGGCCATTCCGCGATCAGCGCAAGCGCTCCATCGCCCGAGCTCGTGCCGACGACTCGATAGCCCTGAATCGTCAGAACCCGGGCCAAGCGCCACTGAAGATCAGGATCGTCTTCCACGACGAGCACCCCCCGCAGCGCTCGTCGAGGCGCAGGAGTTAAAGCTTCAATTATGCTGGTCGACGCATCCGCCATGTTTCACCCCACGTCGTCCGCGTACCCGGCGACGTAGTCTCACTGTCCCCCCAAGGAAAGCGTATTTTGCACCATCAAGCTGTATTATTCCACTGAACAATACATCTCGGGGTACCTAAGCAGACGAAGCCCACAAGAAACCTGTGCGCTGCGTTGGACGCCAAGTATAAGACAGTCTGTCGAACATGACAATGTCTGTTCAGTAAATGACTCGCATAGTTCACCCACATTAGTGATTTATCGCACTTCATGGGGAGTTCGAGCGCCTCGTGAACCCTCATCAGAAGGATCGAGACGCAATGTAACACTATTGTCGAAATAATTTTGTCCAAGTTTCAGGGTTGCACCCTCCGGACTCGTATCGGGTGTCGACTGAACGCCCAACAATCCTTCAGTTGCAGCACGTCGCAGACTGCATCTACTATCACGCCTAAGGTAGACTAAAGATTCCGTGCTTCCTCCGCCGCTGCCGCATCAAATCGAAATTCTGCAGCGCGTAGCCGATCGCGTCGCGGTGGCTTCCGCAGACGGCGGTGTGCTGCCGCTCGTCGTCTTTGGGCTGGACGGAGCCATCTGTGACACCAGGCCGCGCACCCACCAAATCCTCATGGAATTTGCGGACGAGACGGCACAAACAAACCCTGAAGTCAGCGTGGCGCTCAAAACCCTTCGCCCCGACCGGGTCCACTACCTGCTGCGGGACACGCTTCGCGAATGCAACATGAACCACCCCGAGGTCGTTCGAGACATCACCAAGGCGTGGCGCGAACGCTTTTACTCCGATGACTACGTCCGATTCGACACCGCAACCCCAGGTGCGCCGAAGTATCTTCGGTCGCTACACGCCGCGGGAGCCGGGATCGTCTACGTAACCGGGCGAGACGCACCGGGAATGTTGCTGGGCACGGTTTCGAGCTTGAGGTTGCTTGGCTTTCCCGTGGCGGAGCCGAGAGTGCAGCTCGTGATGAAACCCGACGGGACTCTTGGAGACGAAGCATTCAAACGCGAGGTGATTCCAAGCCTGGCCGTCACCGGGGACGTCATCGCGTTTTTCGATTCGGACCCTACGGTCTGCTCGATTGCCCAAAATTCGTTCGCAAACGCTGAAATTAGCTTAGTGGACACGCGAGATCGCAAAGACCTCACCGACATGGGGCACATCCGAGACTTCCGGATTTAGGTCGATTTGCTTTTTTCCCGCTCCCGATTCACCCTCGGGGGCCTGGTTGGTGAGAGTATTGATGTGAGCGTGTTGTTCCGAAGCTCAAATAGGGCGAGCGCGGCGAGAGTCTCTCGGACTGCGCGGCTGATCTGGACGGGGCTGATTTGGACAGGGCTGACCTGGACGGTACTCGCGTGGTCGAGCCCATCCCAAGCGCAGCGTTCGTATCGGGTTCGCCAAGGAGATTCGCTTCACCGCATCGCGGCTCGCTTCAACACTACTGTACGCGACCTTCTCGCTGAGAATAATCTTCGCAGCACGACCATTCGCCCCGGCTCACGCCTTCGTATTCCCCGCCGCGGTCGCGGGGGGCGACGCTCCAACATCCATGTCGTACGCAAAGGCGAAACACTGAGCCGGGTCGCCGCTCGATATCGCACCACCATCGGGCGCCTCAAACGATCGAACCGACTCAAAAGCAACCACATTTGGGTAAGCCAGCGTTTGCGCATACCGGGACGTGAAAACCCCATCCGGGTGCGTCGCGCCCCGCTTACCGAACCGCAAGAAACCGCGCGCGATTTTGCGAAATCGCTCGGGCTAGGCAGTGTGAAGACCGCACATTGGCTGTTGAGCAAACCGCCGAAACCAGAATGGATCGCGGCCGCGCGTGTCCCACCGGACACCCGAGATGATGCGACTTCGATCGCGAAAAAACCAGAGGGCTCGCTAAGCGTTGTGTCGCCCGCGGAACACGAACCTCCGCCCGCACCGACCCCCGGCACGTTTCAGCTTCCGCTCCAAATCGGACACATGCTGCGAGGATGGGGTTCCGGCGCAGGGGGCTATCATCTCGCGGTGGATATCTACGCCCCCCCGGGGACGCCGGTGCACGCATCCGAAACAGGTATCGTGGCCTACTCTGGTCACGGTGTTTCAGGATACGGCTGGTTCGTGATGCTGGTGCATCCGAGCGGCCATGTGACCGCATACGCCCATAATCGACAAAACCTGGTGGTGGCTGGGGAGCGAGTGGAGCGCGGGCAAGTGATTGCCAAGCTTGGCAATACTGGATTGAGCGCGGGGCCGCATCTGCATTTCATGCTGATCTTCGATGGAAGGCACTGCGACCCGGCTCCGCTGTTCCGCCCCAAACTTCGCCAGAAAAACGGTGACGCAGTGAAGGTCGACCGAGCCGTCTGGGAAGCAGAAGCGGGAAAACCGCCAGTGCGCTGTTTGGCCCGGTCGGCGCGACCGCATCCGCACCGCGCCGCACTCGCGCGACAAAAAGCGCGGCGGGAAAAAGCGCGGCGACGGAGAGCCCGAGCACGACGACAAAAACGATAGCAAGCTTCCGAAAAGGCTCCCGAAACTCGCGGCAAGCCGAAGCAATCGAGCAGAATGCGCAAACGATTGGCCGATCGAGCTATTTCTTGCCATAGACCTAAAGGAACCTATGTCACGCCACATATCGATGGTGGTCTGCGTATCGGCGCTTGCCGGATGCGGCGGCGCAGCGACTGAGCGAGCCGTGTCGCACTCTTCCGCGGCCGGCACCGTCCATGAAACGCAAGCCGTTCAGAGCGGACACAGCTCAGGCGACGGCCCGTGGATTGGCCGCACTGCTCCGATTGAGCGGATCGCGCTTGATGTAGGATCGATCCGGGGACTATCGGGGCTCACCCGAGACGACGACGGGGTACTGTGGGCGATTCCGGAGGAAGATCGAGTACTCGTTCGGATCGATCCGGCGGATCGTTCGATCCATCGAATGCCTCTTTCTGGAGTACCGGAAGACATCGAAACCGAAGCCATCACGTGGCTCGGAGGAGGCATGTTCGCGCTCGGAACCGAATCACTCTCGGAGACGAGGACGGCCGATCCACTCCTCATTGTGGAACTCGGCGAGCAAGCCGCCTCGGTAAAACAGAAAGTGAAATGCGACTACTCGATGTGGAAAGTTCATGCCGAGGCGAACCACGGCATCGAGGGCCTCTGCGCAGCTGGGTCGCACGTGCTCGTGGCCACCGAGGTGGTCGGAACCGCGGACGGCAGACGCTACGCGCCACTCGGGCGCCATACCCGAGACGCGCCCGACTCTTGGACGACCTACCGACTCTGGCTCACCAGCGACGAAGGAAAACTTGCGGGAATCAGTTGCCGGGAGCGAAATGGCCGCTTGGAAGTGCTCGCGATCGAGCGCCATTTCGGCATCGTTCATCTGCTTCGTTTTGAGATCCCGGCGACCGGCGGCGACGTCACGCCGCGCGTACTTGTCGACCTAGACGCCCGACTCGCCGAAACGGCCAACTACGAGGGCGTAGTCTGGACGCAGGATGGGCGAATCGCGCTGGTGGCCGACAACTACTATCGAGGCAAAGTGAGCGGCCCGACCGAAATGCTCATTATTGGCTCGGACGGGACGGACTCAATTGAGTCGGCAAGCGGGGAGCGTCGGTCAAACAATTGAGCTTTTCTGCCATGCGATGCACCGAACGCTCGTCGGTATAACGAAGCAGGTCCCCTCGTCGCACCCATGCTAGATCGTGCGATTCTTCGCTCACGCGGAAATGAGACTGTACTGGGGCGCGCAGCACGAAACGTACATCATAGTGTTGGTGCGCAGGCTCGATCGCATTTGCCGGAATATCGTGAATGTCGACGTCGATGATGCTCAAGCGATCTGGCTCAATGCCTTCAATGCCGCTCTCCTCGTGTGCCTCACGAAGCGCAACGCGTAACAAGTCACCGTCGCCATCGGCGTGTCCACCAAGCTGCACCCAGATATTCAGTTTCCGGTGGTGCGTGAGCAGGAACGCCGTCCGATCTCGATTAAAAATCCATGCCGAGGCTGTGAAATGGCGACCTTCTAGATTTCGATCGAAGCAACGAGGTTCGGTCCGGACCAAGTCGAGCATGCGCTCGATCGACTCGAGCTCTTCGGGCCACGGAACATCGCTCGCTCGATAGTGCTCGAGCAGTTGCGAGGTTGAACCTGCCACCCCGAAACCCTACTCGAAACGTCGCCCGAGCAGCAAGACACGAGCTCCGCGGATTGCGCTCGCGCCACCAACCACTACCCTGCCCAAGGCATGGCTTCCTTGGTCCTGATTCGAACGTGGCTGCTCATCTTCGGCATCGTCGCGCTCACAGGCTGCGGGGACAAAACCACGCAGCAGCTCTGCGAGGCGTTTCCTGACGACCCGCGTTGTCTCGCCGACGGAGAAGCTCGCTTCGAGGGCGACGGCGAATGCGCCCAGCCCTGCGAAGGCCTCACCCCCCAATGCAACCCTGAGACTCGTCGATGCGTGCAATGCCTCGAGTCAGCTCATTGTCCCGAGCAAGCGCCTATCTGCGGCGCGCAACATACCTGCAACGGGTGCAAGGACAGCAGCGAGTGTGCAGCTGCCGACCGACTCCCACACTGCGACCGCGCGCAAGGCGTCTGCGTGGTTTGCGTAATCGACGAACACTGCGCGGATGGTGGTGTGTGCAGCGAACGTCGTGAATGCGCTCCGTAGAATGGAAGACCTGCAGCACGCCGCGACCGCGGAAGCCTGGGCTGCCGCGTTCATCAAAAGCCATCATATTGCGGACAAGCTGAACCCGCCCGCGCCGCCTGGCTTTTCAAACGAAGCCCTCGCCTCGCTCGACCTCCGCCCAGGGCGCCCCGACGAACTCGAAATCGTTCGTCGTGCTCCCCGATTGCGCGGAGCCCATCGCTCCCTGCGCGCGCGAGCGAAAGCGGCACACACATTCCTCCATCACGAACTGCAAGCCGCAGAGCTCATGTGTTGGTGTCTGCTCCGCTTTCCTCATGCGCCTTTGGCGTTCAAGCAGGGGCTACTTCGTATTGCTCGCGACGAGATTCGACACATGCAGATGTACCGAGAGTACCTAGGCAACCTTGGCTATCCGGTGGGAGCGTTCCCGGTGCGGGACTGGTTTTGGCAACGGATTCCCCAGTGCGCCACGCCGCTGGCGTTTGTCTCGGCGATGGGGCTCGGCTTCGAAGCAGCAAACCTCGACCATAGCGAACGTTTCGCCACTCTTTTCGAAGAGGCTGGCGACGTACGTGGCGCTGCGCTGCAGCGACAAGTCGGACAAGACGAAATCGGTCACGTGCGCTTCGCCGCCCATTGGTATCGCGTATGGCATCAGGATCTCGCGTTTGAGTCGTGGAGGAAACACCTCCCCGAGCCGCTTTCTCCCATGGTCATGCGCGGTCAACCGCTGAACCGAAAAGCCCGTCAAAGCGCCGGGCTAAGCTCTGCTTTCTGTGAAAACCTCCAGCAATGGGCGCCCTCTGGGATCTAAACCTTGACGCCGAGCTCGAACTCGCCGGGCACACCATGGCGAAATCCGGCGTGGCGGCGATGCAAAGGGTCGCTCACCAGATCGACCGTTCAGCCCTTCCGTTTATCGGCGCCCGCGACTTCGTGCTCGGAGAAGGCAAAGCCCCGGAACATCTAACCGGGCGCGCCTGGTGTCCCACTCCGAAAGCAATCGACCGTCTGCAGCGGGCTGGCGCAAAGGTCGCGCCGGCTCCCTCCGCGGCGGTCCTTCGGCGGGTCAATCATCGAAAGTTTTGCGCGGACCTGTCGAAGACGTTCGACCAGTTCGAAGGCGCACAATATGTGGAATACGAAGATCAGGTTGCGCAAAGAGTCTCCTCGGGAGGCGAATGGTTGCTCAAACGACCTCTCTCCATGGCCGGGCGCGGAAAGCGACCCGTCCGCGGAACGTTGACGAACAAGGACCGACGCTGGATCGCAGCAAGCTTGCGTCGCTATGGCGGCCTTCAGGTTGAGCCGCGCGTAATCATCACGGCGGAGTTTTCGCTGCATGGCTTCGTCACACGATGCGGGGCCGTCGATACGGGTGAACCCCTACGTCAGCACGTGCTTCGCAGCGGCACGTGGAGCGCAACAGAACCAGCCGGGGACACGCTCACAAGAAGCGAACGTGATCAACTGACATGCGCCGCCGAAGTTGCGGGGCAGGCATTGGCCGAGGCCAGGTACTGGGGCCCTTTCGGAATCGATGCGTTTCGCTACCTCCGAGAAAACGAAGAGCTTTTTCGGCCTCTTTCCGAAATCAATGCCCGCTTTACGATGGCTTGGGGCCTTGCCGGGCCCAACGTATCGCTGTGACCGCAGCTCAACCGAAGATTCGGATTGGCAAAAAAGTGCGCCGCGATTTACAAAGTAAGAAGTGCGACGCATCGCTCGCTTCGCAGCCCTCTGCATCGTAAGCGGGGGCTTGATCCTCGCAAGCCAAATCGCGGGCTGCGCGAGACAGTCGCGCGTGATTCGCTGTCGAACGAGCGGTTCGGAACATTGGAATCCGCCCAAACCATGGCGAAAATGGCACCGCCGACGCCCTCCCGCACTGAGCTATCTCGAGCTCATCCCTGGATGCAAGGCTCAAGGAGAGGCGCTTCCGTTGGTGGTGGCGCTGCACGGAATCGGCGACGGGGCCGAACGAACGTCGGAGTTTTTTGATGACTTTCCGATCTCCGCGCGGGTGATTCTTCCGCTCGGCCCACTGCAGGTTTCGGGCGGGCGCGGCTGGAGCCGACATCGAATGCTCGATGGGAAACCAGAGGCTCTGAATCGAGACCTCGACGCTCGAGCGAGCGAACTGGCGCGCTTGATCGCGTACGTGTATCAGCGAGAGCCGTCTCTTGGAGCGCCCATCGTCATCGGATTCTCGCAGGGCGCAGCACTCGCACTCGCACTCGCGAAAAATCACCCTGGCGCGGCGGGCGAGATTTACCCCGTGGCGGGCGCTCTCCCTGAAACCGCGCGATTCACGAACGAATCCGCGAATCGCGCCGGCTCCCCTCGTCCGCCAACCATTCGAGCGTCGCCAACCATTCGCGCCATGAACGGCGCCCGGGACAGCATTATTCCGCTTGACTACGCGCTTCGAACGGCGCGCGCGATGCGCCAAAACGGCTACGACATTGCGCTGCGGGTGTTTCCCGAGGCGAGGCACACCATGAGCTACCCGATGCATTGGGTATCCCGCGCATGGATCACCGCGGCGGTTGAGCGCGCGTACCGCGCGGGGCCTCCGCCCGACCGACCAAAATCTTCTCCCGCGCGCTCCGCGAGCCGCGATTTTGTACTACACTGAGATAACGTCTGCGACATTGATGTGCGGCAATGTCGGCTGATGTAGGCGTCTCGAGCCTCGCTCGGCGATCGCCGGCCAGGTCTGATGTCAAACCCAGGTCCGATGCAAAACGAGGTGTACCGATGAGGACTTTGCAGCTGAAACTCTGGCTTGGCTGCCTGTCTGCCGTTGCCGTCATATCTCCGGCTAGCGCGCAACGATGCCTTCCCGGGGACGAGTTCTGCGACCCGGCCCCGCCCTGCTATCGCGAGCCTGACAATCCAGACTGCAACCCGGACTGCACCTGCAGCTCTCCAGACTATCCGCGATGTGACCCCCAATGCGCACCCGGCGACCTCACCTGCGACCCCAACTGCGGCAATCCGTGCTGGGACGAGTTCAACCGCGCCGACGCGTGTTCGGATCCTCCTCCGCCTTGCACCCCGAGCGGTGACTTGCCGTTCGAGTTCACGGACGCGCAAGGTCGAAAAAACGGTGAATTTTTCGCAACCACGAGCCGACCGAAAGCCTGCGGAGTGATCACCGTCCAGGAAACCGGTTACTACGCGATCTTCGATACCGAGCTCTCTGAAAGCTGTGCCGACCAAGTCGACGAAACGGGATACATCACGGTCAGCAACAGCTGCAACGCCGACGGCTGGGCCGTTGAACGAAACGCGGAAGAGCGTTTCTTGGTGCTCGATTCTGACAATGGCGGCGCCGGCTGTACCGATGACAGCCAATGCGACGCGGGGCACGTCTGCCGAGAGGGCAACAGCCACGGACGATGCTGCGTCCCCGAACAACCCGTGTTCGTGGGTACGTTTCTTTTGGTCGCAGGCGAAGAAAACGAAATCTGCATCAACCATTGGTGCCCGGAGTTCGAAGCCGAGATCAACCAAGGCAACGATTTCGGTTTCGTCGACGCCGAAGCGAAGTGCAAAGGCTCACCCAACTCGATTCATTTTCGCATCGGCACGGACGCCATCGCGTGCATTGACGAAACCACTTTGCAGCCCTGCAGCTGGGGGTGTGAGCAGGGCGCGTGCTTGCCGGATCCCTGCGACGCGATGACCTGCGAAAACTTTTGCCAAGACGGCACGTGCACCGACACCAACCCCTGTGCGTCGGTGACCTGCATGCATGGCTGCAAGCGCGGTCTATGTTTGCAAAACCGGTTTGCGCGCGGTCCAGATGAAGACGGCGATGGCTTCAGCAATCTTGCCGATTGCGACGACAACGACGCAACCGCCAACCCTGACCGAAACGAAGTCTGCGACAACGGCAAAGACGACAACTGCGACGGGTTCGTCGACGAATCGAGTTGCGGCGGCGCGTCTGGTCCGAGTGGAGCCGACGGCGGTAGCGGTTCTGAGAGCGGAAACGGGGAAGATGATGGATCAGGCTGCGGCTGTCGGGTCGTGGGCCAGAAGTCGGCGCCCCCTCTGAGCCTATGGTTCGCGTTGGCCTTCGGCGTGATCCTCTGGCGCCGCCGGAGATAGGCGCGCTGCCGTTCGCGCACGCCCCTAGGAGACCTGCCGGCCACCCATCGATTTGCTCGCAGAAAGCCCACGAGATAGACCTCCGGCCATGGCGCGGAGCCGGCATGACGCTTCGTTCACGATTGTGGCCCCGTGCTGCAACGAATCTGAGGCGATTCATCCGTTTTCCCAGGAGTTGGTTCGCGTACTGACGAAGCTCGAGCTCGATTACACGATCGTGCTCGTTGACGATGGCAGCTCCGACAACACCGCAGACCTCATCGGCGACATCGCGCGCCACAATCCTCGGGTAATACCGCTCTTTCTTTCCCGAAACTTCGGCCACCAAATCGCGCTCACGGCCGGTTTCGATGCCGCGCGCGACGCCGACGCGGTGATTGTCATGGATTCGGACCTTCAGCATCCACCCGAAGTCATCGAGCAGCTTGTCCAGGGATGGGAAGCCGGCGGCGATGTGGTCATGGCGGTACGGCAGGTGTCCAAATCGCTCTCGTGGTTCAAACGGTTTACCTCCAGCATGTTCTACTGGGTGTTCAACGTTCTCTCAGACACACGCATCGAACCCGGTGTCGCTGATTTCTATCTCCTGTCACGGCCAGCTCACTCCGCAATCCGCCAGTTTCCCGAGCGACGCCGGTTTCTGCGAGGCTTGATTCACTGGATCGGCTTCGAACGAAAGTACGTCGAATACGTGTCCCCAGCGCGCGTGTCAGGGTACTCCAAGTACACCGTCGCCCGAATGATCGCCTTTGCCACCGATGGAGTGCTCGCGTTCTCGTCGCGGCCGATTCGTATCGCGACCCGCCTCGGAATCGGCATCGCAGGGTTGGGGGTCGTCTATCTGGTCTATGTCTTGGCTCGAGCTTTTCTGCTTCGCGACCTCGCCACAGGATGGGGCTCGCTGATGGCGGTGCTGCTCGTGCTCGGCGGTGTGCAGCTCACCTTCATCGGACTCATTGGTGAGTACATCGCGAGAATCTTTGAGGAGGCGAAATCTCGACCCCTCTATTTGCTGCGAGAGGAACCCAATGGGCACCACGCGAAACCCAACCCCACCCAGAGCGCCAACCCCACCTAGAGCGCCAACCACAGCTGAGCTGTGTCACGAGCGTCTCGGAGACCGTTTTGCCTCAGCGCTATCAAACTACGACACGCAGCGACGCATTGAAGTGCTGGTCGATGATTTTCTTGGAGGGGAACTTCTGAACGGAAAAGAAGTTCTCGATGTGGGATGTGGCCTCGGCTTTTTTAGCCAACGCTTGACCGAGCTCGGCGCAGAGGTTCTCGCCACCGATATCGGACCCCGGCTCGTCGAGAACACGAAGCGACGAGCCGGCTGCGAGGGCGAGGTCGCGGATGCATTGGCGCTCGCTTCCCACTTCGGAGAACGGAAGTTCGACATCGTCGTATCTTCCGAATGCATCGAGCACACCCCTGACCCCATCGCGGCAGTCGAGCAGATGTGCCGCGTCGTCCGCCCCGGCGGGTTCCTCGCGCTCAGCACGCCAAATGTTCTTTGGTGGCCAGTCGTTCGTGCAGCCACTCTGCTTCGCTTGCGCCCATTCAACGGACACGAAAACTTTTCTTCATGGCGAACCCTCCGTTCGGTTCTGGAGCGCGAGGGCATGGAAGTGCGCCGAGAACAAGGCCTTCATCTATTCCCATTTCAGATTCCTGCACATCGCCTGTCGCGCTGGTGCGACAAGAACCTCCAAGCATCACGCCAGCTCATGATCAACATGTGCTTGTTGGCCGAAAAGCGCCCCTAGCGCCGAGTACGACCCGCGCGGGGGACCCGTTTGTTCCTCGGAGGGGCTGACCGCAGCCGCTGTGTTTCTGGAGGGTCTGGCCGCAGCCCCTCCCCCCGCGGAATGCGATTCCGCGGGGCCCCCCTCCCAACGCCGCTTCGCGCTGCGCGGGGGCCCGTTTGTTCCTCGGAGGGGCTGACCGCAGCCCCTCCCCCCTGTCGGGTACGACCCGACAGGGGCCCCCCTCCCAACGCCGCTTCGCGCTGCGCGGGGGCCCCTGCGCCCCCTTGCTCTCTTCGTGCGGTGTTCGGCTCTCTTCGTGCGGTGTTCGCGGTGAACTGCTTTCGTTCGTGCGGTGTGCGGCGTGAGCTGCTGTGTGGTGAGCTGTTTCGACTGCGTCTTCTGGAAGAGTGGCTTCGTCCCTAGTCCGGCCGCTGTCGCGGCCGCCCCACCGCAGAGCGGCGGGGCCCCAGCAGTAAACCCCTTACGCAACCAGGCCACGTGCATCCTGGCGGGGGAGTTCGGGTGAATCGGCGGGGTCGTACCCCGACGAGAGGGTCTGGGTGCCAGACCCTAAAACAACAACGCGGCGGGGCCCC
>JANQQS010000198.1 GCA_028284955.1 Myxococcota bacterium
GAGGGTCTGGCACCCAGACCCTCTCGTCGGGGTACGACCCCGCCGATTCACCCAAACTCCCCCGCCAGGAGGCACGTACCCTGGTTCCGTAGTGCCGAACTGCTGGGGCCCCGCCGCCTCGCGGTGGGGCGGCCGCGAAAGCGGCCGGAGTCGGGAGGGGGACCCGCGCGGGTCGTACCCGCGGGGGGGAGGGTTTGCATCAAACCCTCCAGAAAACACAGTCACCCAAGCTCCACCCGCCAGGAGGCACGCGATCTGGTCGTCTAATGGGTGTACTGCAGTGGTCTGTTCCCACAATCACCGCAACGAACGCGCAACGCGTAACCGGGGCCCCGCCGCGCAGCGGCGGGGCGGCCGCGAAAGCGGCCGGCGGCGGGAGGGGGGCCCCGCGGAATCGTATTCCGCGGGGGGTGGGGCTGCGGGGTCAGACCCTCCCAAAACCTCTAGTAACGTGGATTGTGGATGACTCGGGGGTTAGCTTGCCTAGCGCTACCGGGGCGCCTGTTTCTGAGATGAGGGCGATCACGCGGTCGCGGAGATGCTCGGGTGGCTGTTCCCGCGCGCGCCAATGGGGTGGCGGAATGGGTCGACCGTGTCGGGCGTCGCGTTCTCCGTCTGCGGTGAGCGTGACCGATGGCCAATTCGAAAGAACACTCGCCAGCGAGCACATCGATCGAGCGATTCTCTCTGGTTCCGAAAACGCCTCAAAAGGCATCGCATCACTGATATGAAACGTTCCGCTTCGAAGTCGCCGCAGTCGAGAGAGATGTCCGCAGGTGCCGAGCGCGCGAGCGAGATCACGCGCCAGTGAGCGCACGTAAAAGCCTTTGCTCGCGCACACACGCAAATCGATTTCGTCCACCCGCACATCAAGAATCTGCAGCTGGTGGACTTGAACTTGTCGTATCGGAGCCGCGACGGTTTCACCTCTTCGAAATCGCCGATGCAGTCGTTGCCCCTTCACGCGCACCGCACTGACCACCGGCACCTGTTGCTCCATGACGCCCACGAACGTGTTCGATGTCTCTACGACATCCTCAAGTGATATCGCAGAGACCGGTCGAGTCTCTACCACTTGACCATCCGCGTCCAAACTATCGGTCGCGATCCCAAGTTTGATGGTCGCTTCGTACTCTTTGTCGTGGTCCGTCAAGTACGGGACGAGCTTCGTACCCTCAGCAAGAGCCAATACGAGCACGCCAGTGGCCATCGGGTCGAGGGTCCCCGCATGCCCGATGCGCTTCAAGCGAAGCGCTCGGCGCGCGCGCGCCACCACATCGTGAGAAGTGAAGCCCGCCGGTTTGTCGACCACGAGCAAGCCGTTCAAGCGTCGGGTTTGCGACTCGTTCTCGTGAGTCACGAGTCGAGGGGCGGGATCAACGAACGCACCTGCTGCCGAACCTGGCTCAGAACTTCGTCCAATCCCGATTCCACCTCAGCACCCGCCGCGGCGCGGTGTCCCCCTCCGCCGAGGGCGACGGCGATTCGAGAAACGTCCAGGCTTCCCGTCGACCGCAAGCTCACCTTGGTCCGCATCGGCCCAGGATTGCCCTCCGCGTCAAATGGCCATTCCCACAACAGCACAGCGATCTCGACACCGCGAAGCATGCGCGCGTAGCTCACCATGCCTTCGACCATGTCGTCATCGGCGCCGACCCGTTGAAGCATATCTCGCGTAACCCGGAGCATCGCAAATCGGCCGTCGAACTCCGTCTCCAAGGTTTCCAGAATCGCACCGAGCAGCCGCAATCGAGCCATATCCCAATCTTCGAAAAGATGGCGCGCCACCGCCGCCGCATCGACTCCTACCTCCACAAGATCGGCGGCGATCCGAAGCTGTCGGCAACCGGTGCTCGCGTACCGGAAACCTCCTGTGTCCGCGACGATGGCCGCGTAGAGCGCGGTCGCGGCATGGACATCGAAAGAAGTTACGCCGAGCGCTTGTGCGAGGTTGTAGACCACTTCGCCGGTCGCGCACGCGTCCGAGTCGCGGACCACCAAATCGCCGAGATCATCGTGGGCCACGTGATGATCCACGACGACGAGTGTTCCTCGGACGCGCTGGTCAGGGAACCCTGGTGGCAATAGCGCGGACGACGCGATATCCATCACCCACGAGGCATCAAACGAGCCAGCCGGCACCTGCCGCACAATCTCGTCCACACCGGGGAGGAAATTCAAAGACCGCGGAAGCGTTTCGGGAACGAAGAGGTGGACCTCTTTGCCTAGTTGCTTGAGCACGTACGCGAACGCCAGCGCGGAACCGAGCGCGTCGGCATCCGGCCGACGATGACAGCTGACCAAAAATCGCTTTCCCGACTGTACAAGCGCCACCGCTTTGGCCACGGTCATCCGGGGTACTCCTGGTTGGATTTCTCGTCCTCCGCTGCCACGTCGTCGATCAACGCTTCCATTCTGAGCGCGTCGTCGATCAGTTCATCCCAGTAGAACTTCAGATCCGGTACGCGTCTCAGCTGGAGTTCGCTGCCAACCGCGCGACGAATATGCCCGGTCGCGCGAGTCAGCGCATCGATCACGCGTTCTCGTTGCTCCGGCGACGCCTCTTCAAGAAGGCGGACATATACACGAGCGTTGCGGAGGTCATCGCTCAGGCGAACGTCCGACACAACCACCCCCCGGACGCCGGGATCTCGAACCATGCCGCGGAGCAGTAGACCCGACAACGCTTCGTGAACCTGCCCAGCGACTCGGTCGCTGCGTTTGATGCGCGAACCTGGGTTCATGGCGCTCACTCGAAATCCTCCCACATGAGCTCGCGATCCGCCACTGGAACGCCAACGTCAAAAAACTCCATACTTCGCTGTTCTACCCGCGCCTCCACGTTCCGCTCCACAAACTCAAAAATACGGTCCAACATGGCATTGGCATGGCGTCGGTCGCCCGACACCACCGCCATCCCCAGAAGCGACCGATCGTGCGTGTTTTGCGCGCCAACTTCCGCAAACGCGACATTAAAACGACCGGTCGTTCGATCGATCGCCCGCCGAATCACGGAGCGCTTGTCCTTGAGTGAACGGTTCCCAGACAAGTGGAGCGAAATTTTTCCGATGCCGACCACCATTCGCCGTCTCTGCCGCTATTCCAGAGTCGCTTCCACTTGCTCCATGTCGTAGCATTCAATCACGTCACCAACCTTGACGTCGTTGTAGCCGGCGAGGCCGATACCGCACTCGAAGCCATTTGTGACTTCCTTCGCGTCATCCTTAAACCGCCGCAACGAAGCGAGCTGACCTTCCCATACCACCGCGGAATCACGCACGAGACGCGCTTTGGCAGACCGAACAATCTTTCCATCGGTCACCATACAACCGGCGACGGTGCCCACCTTCGGAATACCAAACGTCTGACGCACCTCCGCCTTGCCGAACTCCTTTTCGACCAACTTAGGCGCGAGCAGGCCAGTCATCGCTTGGCGAACCTCGTCCAATGCCTCGTAGATGACCGAGTACGCGCGCAGTTCCACGTTGTGCTTTTTGGCTGTGGACGACGCTTTGCCCTGCGGACGCACGTTGAACCCGAGCACAATGGCATTCGACGCGGTAGCCAGCATCACGTCGTTTTCGGTGATCCCGCCGACTCCCGAGTGAATCACGTTGACCTTCACTTTTTCTGTCGACAGTTCGGTGAGTGATTCGGAAAGCGCTTCCACCGACCCTTGAACGTCGGCCTTCACCACGAGCCTGAGCTCTTGGACGTCGCCGCTCTGCATCAGTTGATGCAGCTGATCAAGGCCCCTGGCTGCCGACACCCCGCCCGATATCGCAGGCCCAGTTTTCTTGAATGTTTCGGCGACTTGCTGGGCTTTCTTCTGATCGGTCACCCGATACAGCGAATCCCCGGCCGCGGGGAGCTGCTGCATGCCGAGCACCTCCACAGGCGTGGCCGGAGCAGCGCCTTTAACCTGTTTGCCGCGGTCGTCGGTCATCGCGCGCACCCGACCCCAAGCCGCGCCGGCCACAACGTAGTCGCCCGTCCACAAGGTCCCGTCTCGAACCAACACGTTGGCCACCGGGCCGCGCCCACGATCCAAATAAGCCTCCAGAACGACGCCTTCGGCAGGTATCTTTGCGTTTGCCTTGAGCTCGAGAAGCTCCGCTTGAAGAAGTACGTTCTCGAGCAACGAGTCGATGCCTTCACCACTCACTGCGCTGGTGGGCACATACATCGTGTCTCCGCCCCACTCCTCTGGTTGGAGACCGAGCGCCGCAAGCTCGTTCTTCACCCCATCAGGCCGCGCATCGGGGCGGTCGATTTTGTTTACCGCCACGACCACCGGTACTTCAGCCGCTTTGGCGTGGTTTACGGCTTCCTTGGTCTGGGGCATCACGCCATCGTCAGCCGCAACGACCAGAATCACCACATCGGTCACCTGGGCGCCGCGCGCGCGCATCGCTGTAAACGCCTCGTGGCCCGGCGTATCGAGAAACACGACGGGGCCGCGATCGGTATCGACCCGATAGGCGCCGATATGCTGGGTGATGCCGCCGGCTTCTCCGCTGACCACGTTGGTCGACCGAATCTTGTCAAGCAGCGATGTTTTGCCGTGGTCGACGTGGCCCATGACCGTCACGATCGGCGGTCGTGTTTCCCGGTCGGTGTCTGCGTCGTCGAAACGACCCCGGGCGTCGCCTACGATTTCGTCTTCGGAACGAGCAACGTTTTCCACCTCGTAGCCAAATTCATCGGCCAAGAGCGATGCCGTATCCGCGTCCAGCGTGCTGTTGATATGCACCCCGCCGACGCCCATCTGCATCAGCTTCATCAACACATCGGTCGCTTTGAGGCTCATGCGTTGCGCAAGCATCTGCAGCAGAATCTGATCTTCGATACGGATTTTGCGCTTCTGGGCGCTCGGCACCGTGATTTCGGTCTGTTTGCCCTTCTTGCCGGGCGCCATCTTTTTCTTACCGGGTCGCCCTTGTGGCCGCCCCTGCGGTCCAATCGCAGCTCGCCCTCGAATTTCACGTCGGCGGGGAGCGTCGGTGCGTTGCTTGGCGTGCTCCGCGACAATCCGCGCGCGTGCCGCCTCGGAGATTGGCCGCGCGGAAGGCGCAGACGCGTTGCCTCTACGCATAACTCCTGGAGGAAGATGCGCATGAGAAAATCTTTCGCTGGCCGGGGCCGGCGTTCCATCGTCATCGGGCACGGGTGGTTCTGCTTCCGCAGCCGGCGGAGGAGGCTCCGCAGCTGCGACTTCTTCAACCGGCGGCGGGCTCGGAAGCTCTTCCTTTTCGGGCGGCGGCGCGACAACCTCGGCCGGATCCGCAGCTTTCTTGGTCTTTGCAGCCGGCGGAGAAGCGGGCGCGGTAGGCTCCGAGACCGCCGAAGACGTCGCTGCTGCGGTGGGCGCCGCGGGAGCCGCTTCTGCAGCGGCCACCTTCGGCGTTTTCTTGGCGCGACGTCGAACCACCGTGGGTCGAATGCGCTCCTCCACCAACGTATCGGAGCGATTCTTATCCATGACTCGCTTCACTCGATCCACTTCGGCGGGATCGAGCAAGCTCATATGGTTGCGCACCTGTATGCCCAATGAAGCGATGCGCTGAATGAACTCGCGATTCTCGAGACCGAGCTCACGAGCTACTTCGTACACTCGCTGCTTACTCATGGCTCCTCCGACAGGGCGACGATTCGTGACGAAGCGCGCATGATCTCATCGGCGATTCCTCTGTGCGTAATCGATACCAACGCAACCTCTTCACGTCCTAATAGCCGGCCGAGAGACTCCTTCGTCCCCAAGACGACAATCTCCGGCGAACGCCTTTCGCGATACCGATTCTCGTGCACGCGGGAGGCGTCCTCCGCGATCCATATCAACGCTGCTCTTCGCCGATCAACGGATTCGTCCACCGCATCCGCTCCGAGCGCCATCTGTCCGCTGCGCCGTGCCGCGAGCAGCAGACTGTTTGTGCGATGGCGGTACATATCAACGAGCTGGTTGCAAAGCGCCGACGATTCCAGCTTCAGCGGTCGCCGAAGCGCTCTCGAAAACCCACGCGTGCGAACCGCCGCATTTATACACGAGCGCCGAGGATGCACCGAAATACCGCGTCCTCCAAGCCGTCCTCGGATATCCGGCACGACGTACGGGCTGTGGGAAACGAGCGCGAACCGCACCAGCGCATCGCTCCGGTCGCGTGCCCGGCAACCTACGCAAGTGCGCATCGAGTCGCGAACCGGTTTCGGCGGACACGACGTCGCTCTCGGGAGCTGTGTATCGGGCAAGGAGATCATGACTCTGTCGTGGCCTCATCAGATTGGACGGTTTCCGCCGAGGCGGCGCCAGCCGGGGCAGCCCCTGTTTCTGAAGAAGCTGCGTCGGAAGAAGCTTGAGCAGCCTGTTCCTGGGCTGCCTGTTCCTGGGCTGCCTGCTCACGGGCCGCCTGCTCACGGGCCAACTGTTCCTGAGCAAGACGTGCAGCTTCAATCGCCTGAGCCACCGGCGGCCACTCGTCGCGAAGAAAAGCCTCCACCGCCGATTTGATTTCCACCGCACGCTGGTTGCCGAGCCCGGTCTTGATCGCCAAACGGTCGGTATCGGCCTCTCGCTCGATGTCCGACACCGAGGTGTATCCTCCCTCTTCGAGCCGCTCGCACACTCGAGTGCTCACCCCCTGCACAAGCAGCAGGCGGTCGTGCTCGCTTGGCATCTCCGCCTGACCGGAGAGCTTTTCCAGCTTGGAAAGCCGTAGCGCCTCCATCGCCTTGCCGGCTTCCTCACGAATGTTCGGCACCGCATCGGCACCTATCCCGTCAACCGATGCAAGCTCCGAATCGGGCGCGTCAATAACCTCATCGAGGCTTCGAAAGCCCATCTTGTACAAGGTACGCGCCACGTCTTCGCCGCGTCCGAGCAATGTGAGCGCGTACATCGATTCTTCTTCGATCTGCTGAAATCGCGCTTCGCTCACGATGTCGAGCTTCCAGCCGGTGAGCTGTGACGCGAGGCGGACGTTTTGACCGCGCCGCCCGATAGCAAGCGAAAGCTTCGCGTCAGGAACCACCAGCTCCATGGTCGAGTTCGCCTCGTCGATAACTACCCGCACGACCTCCGCAGGCGCAATCGCATTGCAGACAAAGCGAGCCGGGTCGCGGTCCCAGGGAACGATATCGATCTTTTCCCCGCGCAGCTCCTGAACTACCGCCTGCACGCGCGACCCTTTCATACCGACGCACGCGCCGACCGGATCGACGTCCGAATCACGACTGCTCACCGCAATCTTTGACCGTGCGCCCGGTTCACGGGCCGCGGCGACGATCCGCACGATGCCCTCGTAAATCTCTGGAACTTCTCGTTCGAACAGTTTGACGAGGAGCCCGACATCGGTGCGCGACAGGAGTATTTGCGGGCCGCGAGCTTCGCGATCGATCTCTTTGAGGAACGCGACGATTCGATCACCCGGCCGGTAGCTTTCCCGAGGCGTCTGTTCGCGGGGGGACAGAAGCGCTTCGACGCCCCGACTCACCGCACTACCCGGCCGTGGATCAAGGTCGACAATGATGTTCGATCCTCGTTCGAATCGACGCACCGTGCCGCTGATAATCTCGCCCCGACGATCCTTGAACTCGTTGTAAATCCGCTCTCGTTCCGCGTCGCGAACCCGCTGAATGATCACCTGCTTCGCCGTCTGAGCCGCGATGCGACCAAACTTCATGCGCTGCTGCTGAAGCCCCAGCAAATCACCAAAGTCTCGGTCCTGTTGTTTGGCGCGATCCGAATCCTCCGCCAGATAAAAGATCTGAAACCCAAGTTCCTCGCCAAGGTCTGCCTCGAGGCCGTGCCGCTTGGCCACGTCGGCGGCAATCTCGCGCTCGTCGTCGTCGACTTCTTCGACCACCGTCATGTACTGAAACAGATCCACCGCGCCGGTTTCTTCGTTGAAGCGCGCCTCGAGTTCGCGATTGATCCCGAACGTACGTTTGGCCGCCGTCAAGATGGCCTGTTCGGTAGCTTCCACCAGTATTCGCGGATCTATGGCTTTTTCTTGGCTGACTTGTTCGATCACATGATGGAGCGAAGTTGTGCTCTGCTGCATGGTTCCCACCTGCGCGATGCGTTTGAAGGCCTAGAATTCGTGTACGAGGTTCGCGCGCTCAATCATCTCGTACGGGATAGCGTAAGCGGATCCGTCGACGGTCAACTCGACCAGCCCCTCGCGAACTCCCTCCAGTCGCCCACGAAATCGACGTCGAGAATCTAAGGGGCGTTCGGTGCGCACGGATACTTGTTGACCAGAAAAGCGTTCGAAATCGGAGAGCTTCACCAGCGGCCGGTCCAGCCCCGGGGAGCTGATCTCCAGACGATATTTCTTCGGCATCATATCCTCATGAAGATCCAACGCGGTGGACATATCGCGACTCACCGCAGTGCAATCGTCAAGAGACACTCCACTGCCGGCGGACTCTCGCTCGACTTCAACGTCGCCATCGCGCCGAACGCGATCGATCATCACCCGCACACACGCGCCGCCTCGATCACTCAGCAACCGAACCTCCACCAGCTCCAACCCGTGGGCTTGGCAAATCGGCTCAGCAAGATGCCAAACATGGCTCACCAAAGGGTCTTTTTGTGACAGTTTTGTCATATCTTTTGCGACTAGTGTGTCTCCCGGCTCCCTGCACGCCGCGGGATCACGAACGAGCCTGAAACCATCGGCGCACAAAAAAGGGCGGACTGGAGCCGTCCACCCTGATTGAGCAGTCCGATTGCGCGGGAAATACCACACGCCGCATACCCGGGCAACCGGCCCTTCCTTCAGAATGCGTCCGCGCTTCTGGCTTCTCCGGCGCTTTGCTTGCCCTCAAAGCACGTCACGTCTCGAGCGCGCGTCAGGGCTCGCACACGATTGGGTTCAACATAGAAAATGGGTTGCTGTGTCTACCGTATTCTGCGATGGGTACGCGCGTGTTTTGCAAAGTGCTGATTGCCCAGCCCGGAGAAGCCACCCTTCGCGTCGCCCGAAGCTGCAAACACCTCGACATCATCACGGTAGGACTCGCCAGCCCGCAGCCCGCAGCCGAGGCATACTTAGATTCGTGCGATGAATCGATGCCGTTGCCGGCCAGCGCGCTCGAAACCGACGATTCCGCCTCAGCCCTGGTCGAACATGCTCTACAGGCCGGGGTAGACGGAATCCACCCCGGATACGCGTCGCAGGTCCCGAGCTCCACACTCGCGCGCGCCTGTGAAGAGAAGAAGATCCCGCTCATCGGGCCATCGTCGACACTCATCGAACGCGTCAACCAGCGGAATACAGTCTCGGAGTGCGCGGCTGCGACAGGGCTTCGGCCTTCGGGCACCGAAAGCGCCGCGCAGGCCCGATTGATGGAGGTATTGGTTGCGTCAGACCGGCAAGGCGAAGCGGTGCCGATTTCGGATCGAGAGTGGAGTCTTACCCGGCAAAGCCATCGACTCATCGAAGAAGCGCCCACACCCACGGTTGCTCTCTGGAGCGATGGCGAGGCGTTTCGGGAATTTTTGTACGACGCCGCGATTCGAGTAGCAAACGAGCTTTCGGTTGCTGGTCTGCTCTCGGTGGGGTTTGAGGTCGATGCGGCCGGCCGAGCGTTTTTGTGCTCGATATCCCCGGGCCTTCCCATCCAACACACCCTGATTGAAATGATCACCGGTCTCGATATCGTCGCGCTTGAACTCAGACTCGCCGCTGGCGAGGCGATTCCCGAAGAAGTCCGCTTTTTGTCGATCTCAGGGCACGCGTTCGCCGCCTCGGTGCGCACCTCATCGGCCGGCGACGAATCCGCCCCGATCGGCGAGCTTCGTTGGCCAGCCGCGCCGCAACGCCAAGTGCGCGTGGAGCCAGCGGTCATGCCCGGATGCCCATCACCGACCGTCGAAGATGCACTCATCGCCAAAATCACCACCTGCGCTCCCATCCGCCATCGAGCATTGTTGACGCTCGACCGTATGCTCGCCGACTTCCGAGCTCCCCCGCTCGAAACCAACGCCGCGGAACTCCGCCAAGCCCTAGCCCACAAATCCTTCCGCGCCGGCCAATACGACTCGAGTCTGTTTTCTTAGGGTTTGGCACCCAAACCCTCTCGTCGGGGTACGACCCCGCCGATTCACCCAAACTCCCCCGCCAGGACGCACGTGACATGGTTGCGTGAGTAGTGAACTGTTGGGGCCCCGTCGCGTAGCGATGGGGCGGACGCGACAGCGGCCGGAGGCGGGAGGGGGGCCCCGCGGAATCGTATTTCGCGGGGGGAGGGTTTGCTTCAAACCCTCCAAAAAATAACGGGCCCCGCCGCGAAGCGGTGGGGCGGACGCGACAGCGGCCGGACAGTCGTTCTAAGCTTCATTTCGTTTGGAATTGATAGAAATCCACTTCTACCGAGAAAAAAGGAGGCACTTCGGACAACACTTCGCTTTTGCGAAAGTAGCTCGAGTCTGCGAGAATAAAGAAGTCCGCTACCTCGAGCGAGCCTCCTACCTGGAGCCGTTCTGCTATGCGGAATACTGGTGGAATGTCCGGATTGAGCTGTGCTTGCTGCAGCCTCGATCCCAGACGTTTTTTCATAGCATTCATGAAATCAGCCTCTCGGCGCATATCCTCGTTGTTGTACGGCACGATGACCGTTGCGTACGCATCGATTCCGAGCGCATGACTCAAGTCATCGACGAGAGACGCCGCCTCCTTCGGTGCCGTGACCGAGTCTCGCGCCGTGCGGACAAGCAAATCGGGCTGCGAATGAATGCCAAACCAAGCGAGATTGGGCGCGTGCACGAGGATCCAAGAGCGATCTAGTCCGGTTCCCCCTTGTCGTCGTTTGAGGTAGTCACTCATCTGCTGATTGCGAATGATGTGAACGCCCTCCCGCGCAAGCTCAGCTTCCACAGCTTGCACTCGCTCGAGGTAGCCTTTCTCGAGTGTCGTATGTTCGTCCGAAGGAGCGAACGCATAGCGAAAAATAGGCCGGTATCGTTGAATGATAAACGGGAGCAGGTGCTGCCCAGCCTGCGACCGGTGGCGATAGGGTTGCGCGCTGATCATACGCGACGCGGCATAGAGCTCCGCGGTGACCGTTTGGAAGCTGGAAAAGATCACGTCTATGCTTCGAGAATCGAAGCGCTCTTCCATGTAGGCCTGGGCATCAGGCGTTTGCGTCGAGACGCTTCGAAAGGCCTTGTATTCGGAAGCAAGGATGTTCGCGCTCTCCTGCGAACTGAGAGAGTCCACGATGGTGACGCTGCGAAACACGCCCTGCCGCTTCAGGTAGGCGAGTTGATACGCCAAGAAAGCCGACATCGGCGAAGAGGGATCACAGCCAAAGCAATAGAAATCACGTGGCGCACAAGGCTTCACCGCCTTGCTCGTCTGCGTGATTTCTGGCAACGGTGTAGCTTCGCACCCCGAAAAAAGAAATACGAGGAGCAAGATCCACGCTGTGCGAACGCTGCGATGGAGCTTATGCCTCACACTGCGCAACGACCGCGCTCCGCCGAGAAGTTGCCGTCGCGAAAGATGAGCATCGAACAGTTTAACCGCAGCTCAAGGCACATCCCATTGAGCAGTGATCATATTGGTTGATTGGAAAGCCCCTGTACGTCCCATAGAGCAGTGGAATTTTGGTCTGAGCGCGAGCGCCCCCACAGCGAACGACTGAGGAAGGCTCCGAGCCTTTCGCAGGGAGAGAGCGCGGAGGTAAGCCGCGATCAGG
>JANQQS010000210.1 GCA_028284955.1 Myxococcota bacterium
GCATGCTCCAGCGCCAGAAACTTCGATGCCAAAGGTTTCGATGGATGAACAGTCATATTGGGTTCCTTTGATTTGGGGTTCACACCCCGCTGAGAACCCCAAATCAAAGGAACCCAATATGACCCGCAGCCCCCGGACCCGAAACACCGCCAGCCACCCCCGCGACAAAGCTCCTCCCACCCCCAAACCCGCCGCCCCTCCAGATCCTGACCCTGACCCCGATGCTGATCCGCTGATCCTGATCCTCATCCCGTTCCCGCTGCGAGCGAGAGGCTCACGATCAACGCAAGCAGGCACTGCTCTAGAGCAGTGCCCCTTTGGCCTGATTGCGGCTGCCCCTGCCTATCTACACTGCCTATCTACACTGGGGGTCCTTCGGACCCGTACTGCGTCGAGTGCAGCTCCACGGACTTCGTCCGCCCCGCCTTGCACAGCTCCAGTCGCAACAACCTCCTCGCTCCCTCCCTGCGAAAGCCTCGGAGTCTTCCTCAGTCGTTCGCTGTCCAGTAGGGGGTGGGGCCCCATCGGATGTATTCGATGGGGCGGGGGCGATATCGCCCCCGGGAAAAGCAGCCGCTCGCAATCAGACTCAAAATTCGACTGCTCTATGGGATGCATCTGGACCTTTTAATGAACCAATCTGGTCGCTGCCACATAGGACGCTCCTTGACCTTCCATCTACCAACCTGATCATTGCCGCGGTTGACGACTTCGGCACATTTTTTGCTTCGATGCTGCGGACAGATGTCCGATTTCCCTCGATTCTCAATTCCGACCACTGCGGTGGTGCTGTCGCTGGTGGGTTGCGCCGCGGTGAGTTCTAGCGACGGTTCAGAAGTGTCTAAAAGCAACGAGTGTCCTGGCGTACTGTGCTTCGCGCCTGAGCGGGTCGACTGGTCTGGCTGGTCACCATGCGCTGTGGGAGATCCCAGCCAAGGCCTGTGTGGTTCCGTACAAGTCCCCCTGAATCACCTCGACCGGTCCGACTCCCGAGTCACCTCGCTCTACGTGCAAATCATCCCTGCCGCAGACCAAGCTCGACGTATCGGGCCGCTGTTCGCCAACCCTGGGGGGCCTGGAGTCGCGGCTGCGTCCAAAGACTTCGCGACCAGAATTGCTCACGCTTCGAGTGCACCTGGCGAACGATTCGACGTGGTGACCTGGAACCCTAGAGGCACTGGGGATCCCGTCGCCAACCTCCCGGCGCTGGATTGCATCGACAACAAAGAATCTCCATGGAGGCTGCTCGATCAAAGCCCAGACAACGACTCCGAGCGCGACGAGCTGGATCAGGCAGCAGCTCATTTCGCTCAACGCTGCCTCGCCAATCCGCACTACGCGGACTTGTTGCCGTTCATGGGCTCGGACGTGGCTGCGTTCGACATGGAATACCTTCGTCGCGCAATGTTTCCCGGTGAGGCTGCAAACTACATAGGCTTTTCGTATGGGACGGAGATCGGGCAACAGTATCTGCACTTCTTCGGACAAGAAATTCGGTCCATGATTCTCGACAGCGTCGCACCCGTCGACGAAGACTACCTAGAAGTCAGTCGTCGCCAAACCACGGAACAGAGCCGTGTACTCGCGGAGTTTTTTTCCTGGTGTGCTCGCCATCGGCCAGCCATCGGATCGGACCCAACGCCTGGAGAGCCGACCTGCACGTTCGCGTCTTATGCGAAATCGCCGAAAGAGATCGCCGACGCGTTTTTGAAACTTGCCCAGCGGCTCGAACAGCCTGCGGCAAACGATCCGATACAAGTCATGAACGCTCGGACGGGCGTAACCTTCGGAAACTACGGCCTTGGTGATCTCCCAGAAGCGAGTTATTCGGGCACACTGTTTCAGAATGCATGGCCGACGTTCGCGGCGGCGCTAAGAGCCGCTGACGAGGGTGACCCTCAAACTGGAGAGCGATATGTGTATCGCCAAGCGGCGCAACTATATCCACGCCGTCAAAAAGAAAACCTGGGCATGCACTACAGTCGAGTGCTTCCTTTGGGGTTATCGGACCAGGCTGGACAGTATTTCGGCGACGACTTTGATGCTTGGCATCAGCACGTGACCATCTCCGATGTCGATCCGCACTTCGGAATCGTTTGTGCCAGCAGACGCAAGCGCACAGCCGCTGATCTTTGGAAGCTGTTCGACTCCGCAAAGGGACCAAACGGTTTCGGTTCTCGTGCCCTACAAGAACTAGTCTACGGCCGGGAGCCGGATCCTTTTGTTGGCGATGGATTTCCTTTTGGTGAAGGCTTCACGCCCGGCGATCGCGTGGCTTCTTTCGACTTCGCGGCAGTCCATGGGGCCATGGAGTATCTCACGTGTGCACTTGGTGACTGGCCGGCATCGCCCGAACCTAGACATCACGTCGAGTACAACGGCAACGCTCCGGTGCTGATGATCAACAGCCGTATGGATTTCGCGACACCTCTGGTAGGAGCGCAGCTGGTCCATGACCGACTTGGACCCAAAGCCGCGCTGGTGATTCTGGAGGCCGTTGCCCACTCATTCACATTCCTCGGCAACCAGTGTTTGGATGAAATAGCGTCCACTTATCTCGCAGATCCCACAACGTTGACGAAAGACGGCGTGGACGGGACAAACTGCCCCTGGGACAAACACACACACCCCGCAATAGACCCCTATTTCATACCTGGGACATCAGGACCGCCTAGGACGCAGTGACGCCGAGTCATGGTTTCGTTGCGGTGCTGCTGCGGAGGAAGCGATGGATGGTTTCGCGTGCATGCTCTTGTGCGCGATGCTCGGGAATCTCTTCCTTCGTGAGCCGGTCGGCAAAGGCGAAATGGAACTCGTAGAGTTTCTTCCCGTCCACGGACTCACGTAGGGCGAATAAGTCTCGTTCGTATATCGATCGCCAGGTCGCGCGTACCGCCGACCAGTATGCGTCGGTGCGCTGCCAATAGGTTTCCGCTTTCCGTACGTCGAGATCGACGATACGGGTGTAGCGATTGAGGCCGACTTCGCGCGCAATATATGTCTGCTCGCCATCGTCGCCCAACGCGAGCTTGAGATTCTCTTGTGCGTGGGTCCACCCTAGCGGAGTGATGGTGTGTCGGTTGGTGCCGACGAGCACGTGGTAGTCGCTGCGGACACTAAACTCGCGGCGCGGCAACGGCCGCCACGTGGTTTCGCTTTCCCATTCCGAAAATGTTGGATGATGGACCCACCGGCCGAGAGCTTCATATCTCGGTGAATCGTCTACTTGATAGACGGCCTGCGACCATTGGCCGCGCACTTCACGCTTGGGACGTGTTCGGCGCCTCCACGTCGATCGCCCGGCGTATTCATGGACATCAGTATCTTCGTAGCGCCAATCTTGTCGCCAGTGCTTCATCACCACTGGACCGCGAATTTGGCCGCTTTCGGTCCGAAACGACATCACCAGTGTATGTTGCAATGACACCTCAGCCGGCGTGTCGCGCAACACCGTGATGAGCTCTGTCGCCCAGGAACGATAGGGTCTGTCGAGTCGATAGCCAGGCGCGAATCCCACTACTTCGAGAAACTCAAAACTCACCTCGTAGGTTCCGGCCATCGCCAGAATCGCACGACGATCGCGTTCTTGTTGGCTCAGGCCGGCTTCCTGCAGGCGACGCCACTGCTCAGACGGTTCGCCGCTACGTCGGACCGGCGCCCCCCGCGTAGTGCCCCCTCGAGGCTTGAGCGTTTCGGACATACCCGCGAGTCGCCAACGAGAAAAAACGTACGGCGCTGGTGAATTCGACTCGTCATCGGTCGTCTCGCGAACGGTCGATCGGCCGCCGGTCGATGGAGTGATGGTCGCTTGGGCGCGGGGTGACACCGCCGGACCACAAGCCATCCCCGACATTGCAAACGAGCTGGCAAAAGATAGAGCGATTACGATACGCATCACCAGATGCTAGCCGAGAACGACGAGACCGACGACGCATGTCCGAGCGGACAAAAAAGCGCCCCCCCGTTGACCCGTCACAACTCATGATTACTTCTGAGTTGTGACGTCAAGGACTTGAATAACTCGACCCACGCTGCGGCCACCGCTGCGCATCTTTGACCCGGTGTACTGTTTTGACTCAGCGCTCTGCAGGACCCGTCGCAAAACCTATCGCCGAAGCAGCGCAAATCGCCTTCGGCTTGCCCGTGAGACAGAAGCTGCGACTTCTGGCCATGTGCGTACGAGAATTCATCAACCAAGAAAGGAACTTGAATCATGTTGACACGATGGAATGATTTTGGACTGATAAATTTTCACTATTCGCGCTCATCGTTCGACGCACTCAGGCAAGAAATAGACCGATTGTTTTCCGGATTTGAGCGCGAATCAGGAAATGACCCGAGTTTCGACCCAGACCGAGGCGCCCTCGGAAACCGCACCTGGCCAAGGATTCACGTGCGCGATACAGGCAAGGAACTGAAGGTACACGCGGAAGTCCCTGGACTATCGGAAAAAGACCTAGATATTACAGTAGAGCAGACCTCGCTCACGCTTCGTGGAGAACGAGCCACCGAGGCCCCTGAGGGATACTCCGTGCATCGCACCGAACGCCGAGCATTGAAGTTTGCGCGAAGCTTCACGCTGCCTTCCCGCATCGATACCAAGCGAGCCACCGCCACTCTGAAAAACGGTGTTCTGGAACTTGTGCTCCCTAAAGTCGCCGAAGCTCAACCCCGACAAATTCAAATCAAAGCATCCTAGTATATTGACCCAGAAAGAATGCGTTCACTCAAATTGCAAAAGGAGAGAATCATGAGTGTACATACTGAATTGGCACACCCGTCGAATCTAACCGAGAAACAAAACTCTTTCACCGTCCCCGCGCCGGTCGATATCTACGAAAACAAAGATGAAATTCTCATGATTGCAGACTTTCCTGGAGTCGCTACTGAGGATCTGAACATTCGATTGGACGGCGCGGAGCTTCATATTCTCGGCTCACCGTCAGCGACCTACGAAGACGCGCCGCCACTCACCTTCTCACGTACGTTTCGCGTACCCAACACGGTGGACCCATCGAGCGTCACCGCCGAGCTCTCACATGGCGTGCTGCGCGTACACCTCACCAAAGCCGAAGCTGCAAAACCCCGTCGCATCACGGTGCACTCCTCAACCGAATAATCGACCGACAACCAAACAATCGACCGTTCGGCTGCTGTTCTCAACGCCACGCAACGTACCATGCGAGGTGACCACACCGATTGGCGCTTCGTTCATGGTCTCATCGAAAGGCGTTCCTGATAAGGGTCAAGAGCCACAAAAAAAGTCGCTCCTTCGCCGCGCTGTCCGTGCGCCCACACCCTTCCTCGACATTGCTCGGCGATGCGTTGAACCACGGCGAGACCGATGCCCGTCCCATCGTACTCGCTGCGCGAATGGAGGCGTTTGAATGGCGCGAAGATTCGCTCGGCGTGCTCCGCGTCAAATCCCACGCCTCGATCTTCCACGCGTACGACCCACTGGTCGCCGCGACGCTCCGCGCCCACCCGGATATCCGCGGGGGCGTCGCCACAAAACTTGATCGCGTTACTCACCAGATTTTGAAATAGCTGAGTGAGCCGGACATGGTCGCCGGCTACGTGGGGGAGACTCGAGGCCACAGCGATCGACGCCCCGTTGTCCTCAATTTGTGCGGCCAGGTTGGCGCACACATCATGAAGCACTTCCTTAAGATCGACTGAAGTAAGGGTAAGTGGTTGGCCGGCGCGAGTGTAGTGCAGAAGGTCCGTAATCAAGTTTTGCAAACGGACGGCAGCCTGGTCGATGTGGTTCCAAAACTGCGCCGTCTGTTCGTCGAACTCAACTTGCGATTCGTTGATCAAACCGACAAAAGCGCGAATCGTGCGTACCGGCTCATGCAAATCGTGTGAAGTCATGTACGCAAACTGCTCGAGCTCGCGTGTACGCCGCGCTCGATCATCGTCGGTGATGTCTCGGAACACGCCGAATATGCCGACAACCTGGTCGGTCTGCTCATCGATTTCCGGCTTTCCGATGCTCTGCACGTGCCGAACTTCCCCATCCGGTCGCAAGATGCGCAGCTCGAACTCGAAGGTAGCTCGGCGGTCGATGGCGTTTTGAACGTAGTCCGACACTCGCTGCCGGTCCTCGGGGTGATACGCGTTGATCCCGTCTTGAAGGGTGGGCGTATAGGTATCGGGGCTTCGGCCATGAATCCGAAACACTTCCGGAGACCAAAAAACCGTTTCGCGCACGAGATCGACGCGCCAGTGGCCAGTCCGTCCGACCTCTTCGCCGAGCCGCAGAAGTTCCAAGGTGCGCTGTCGCTCCGTCTGTTCGTGCGCCCGCACCGTGATATCGCGCGCTACGAAATAAACCGCGTTGTGCAAACCAAAGCGCGCGTTCCACTCAAGCCATCGCCAGCTTCCGTCTTTACACTGGTAGCGATTCACAAACAGCGTAGCTTCGCGACCCTGGTTCAGAAGAGAGGCCGCTTCGATGGTCGACTGCACGTCTTCGGGGTGGACGAAGTCGATGTACGGCCGCGCGCAAAGTTCGTCGGGGGTCCACCCCAGAGTTTTTTGCCAGTGCGCGTTAAGCCAGGTGAAATACCCTTCTCGGGAAGCCGTTCCGATCATGTCGGGCGACTGCTGAAGGAGCAGTTCAGGCTGCGCCGGTTCTTCGCACTTTCCGTGCATTCCGAGCTGATGGTACAAAATCGTCCGGGGAGGTTCCAGCTTCCAATCACCCTGAGACGTCGCCAACGGGATTTCTGTAGCGTAGTTCTTGCCGCAACCTTCCGTGCGCGAGGGCAACGCGACTACGCCACGGTCGCCGCTCAGAGTTCGCGTCGCGATCGATTTGATCGTCGAGACTCATTTTTTTTCTTCAAGAGAACCTTCTTTTGTTTCGCGACGTTGCACGTGAAACCGGCGACATATGTGCCATGTTATGGCACTACATGGCTCGTCACGAATTGTCATGAGGTGCGGTTGGTGGTAAAGAACTTGACATGAGGATCAGCAACAGTTTTTCCGAAGGCGAGATTCAGGTGATGGAGTTCATCCTGCAGACGCTTCTGCGCGGTGGCACACCGAGCCTCGCAACCCGCAACAAAGACTTCGCGTCGCTCTACCGAAAAGTCATGACCATGAAGCGCAGGGTTCAGGACAAGAAGGATGAGTCTCGCGAGACGTCGTCGGCCGGAAGCGTCGCCGCAAGCTCGGAAGCGCTTTCGTCAGACATCCCCCAGCGCAAAGCTGGCTAGCACCGACCGAATCCCGGGGAGCGACCCACACGCTGTCTTGCCACGCTACGGCTACGCCTCACGCGCAGCGTCGAGCGCAGCTTCGCACATACGTTCCCGTTCAACGGGGTCATCCCAACACCATTGTTCGGTTTCGTCAAGTGTGTCGACGGGATCGAAATACATAAAGTACTGACCAGGCTTGACCGCGGGGGCGGCATACACCGAAATCCCGGTTCGCTTGTTGTAGTGCTCGTACGAATGCACACCGCGCTTTCCTCCTCCACCGGGCGCATCGACGACGAACGTCGGCGTATTGTAACCCGCGGTGACACCGCGAACTTTTTTCTCAAGCTCGACAGCGGTGCGTACCGGAGTGCGGAGTTCCTCGGTGCCCTGCACTAGATCGTGCTGATACACGTAGTAGGGATGCACGTTGACGTAGCTGCAACGCTTGACGAGCAGCGTCATCACCTCCGGGGTATCGTTGACGAAGCGCTGAAGGACGCTTTGATTGCGGATCACGACGCCCTCCGAAAACAGCCGGTTCATCGCATCACGCGTGATCTCAGTGATTTCGCTGGGGTGGTTGAAATGGGTATGCAGCGCTACGTCTTTACCGCGGCGACGCCCGCGCTCCACAACGCCAACGAACGCTCGAAACCACTCGTCATCGGTCAATAACTTCTGCGGCATGACGGCGGGCCCTTTGCTCGCAAACCGCATGCGCCTCACGTGGGGAATGTCGAGAAGCGCATTCCCGAGCGTTTCCACCTGATTGGCCCTCAAGTTCCACGCGTCGCCTCCGCTGATGACGATGTCTTCGAGCTCCGGACGCGACGCAATATACTCAAACGCGCGCTCCCAGCGAGACGGGCGAGCCTTGATACTCAGCTTCTCCACCGCGACCTGGTCCGGGCCGACGGCGTACGAGCGCGTGCAGAATCGACAGTAGACAGGACAGGTGTCGAGCGCGAGGAAGAGCGCTTTGTCGGGATACCGATGGGTCAGCCCAGGCACGGGTGCATCGTCCTGCTCGGATAGAGAGTCGAGCGTGAGCTTGGGATGGTCGGGGAGCTGGGTGGACGCCACGGGAATAAACTGACGCCGAATCGGGTCCTCGTAGGGCATCGTCCAATCCACCAGACTGAGCAAGTACGGAGACACCCGCACCGCCATCGGCGCGGATTGAAACCCTCGCTCCGCATCACGAATAAACGATTCATCAACCGAGCCCTTGAGGGCCGCCAGCAACTTCGTGACGTTGGTGATGGTGTGTTTCGCTTGCCACCGGTGGTCGAGAAAATCGTCGCGGGAAACGCCCCGAAACGCGGGAATCGCGTTCCAGAAATCGCCTCCTTTGAGTTCTCGATGTTCAAGAGACGCGGGGGATTCCATGGCCCGTGAATTGTGGACCAGATGCGCGCCTAGCGCCAAAACGACGCGATGCGCACCCTGGAACGTGCTACTTCCCGCATTGTGCTCACCTCGAAACCTGACCCCGACCCACTCTCTAGACCCGATGCGCCGGCCACCCACGATACACATCGAACGGTGCAAGAACAGCTCGTCTTCGTCATTTCGCCGCCGCGCGCGGGATCGACACTGCTTCAACGCATGCTTGGTAGTCACTCCGAAATCTTTACCCATCCCGAGCCACACCTGATCGCACCCCTCGCCCATCTCGGATACTACGCAAACGTCGACAAAGCTCCGTTTGACCACATCAACTCAGCCGTCGCGCTGCAAGGTTTCGTAGACGCCCTTCCCCGCCGAGAGAACGACTATTTGGATGCGCTGCGGGCGTACGCCGACACACTATACGGACGCATGCTCACCACCACGTCGTGCTCATTTTTTCTCGACAAAACCCCCGCCAATGCCCTGGTACTGCCGTTCTTGCGTCGACTCTATCCGCGCGCGAAATACATCGTACTGACGCGGCACCCTCTGGCCGTGTTCAGCTCCTACGCGAACAGCTTTTTTGGAGGCGAGTGGGCCGAAGCGCACGCCTACAACCCCATTTTGGAGCGGTACGTCCCAGCCATGGCGGAGTTTCTGCGCGAACGGCCGGTGCCGCTGCTGCACATCACGTACGAAGAACTAGTCGCGGCGCCGGCTCCCCAGCTCGAGCGAATCTTCGCATTCTTGGGCGTGGAACATGAACCCGAAGCCGTCGAGTACGGCCGCCACGATTCGGGGCGCAGTCAAGGGCCGGGCGATCCGATCGCCGTGCACCGTCATCAGCGCCCGACCACCGAATCGATCGACAAATGGGCGCGCGAACTCGCCTCCGACCCCGCCAAAAAATCTCTCGCGGTAGAGATGCTCGACACGCTAAGCCCCGCTGACTTGCGAAGCTGGGGCTGGACCAAGGAAGAAGTGTTCGCCGGTCTCGAGGCGGCAGACGGCTCCAAACCGCCGAGCCCTCCCCGCAATCGATACACGTTTCAGCGGAGCTTGATGCGAGCGCTCAAGAAAGATATTCGCACCCGCCCTCACGGTAAAATTGTAAAGAAAATAAAGTACTACTGTGACGTGCTGCTTCGCGAATGAACGGCGGGCCAAGTAGAGCCCCATAGGCCACATTATGATGATGCGAACTGTTGTCGTGAGCGCCGCGTGCGCCGCGGGGTTGCTGATGCTTCACCCGACCCCTTCGTCAGCCCAGTCACCTCCCGAACGCTCAGCTCCCGCGGAGGTCGCCCCCAAGGAGGACGGCGCGTCCCACCTCAGTGATCCGCGGTCGGGTCAAGCCGGTCAGTCCACTCCTGACCAAAAGGTGCCAGACCCTCCTGAAGGATATGTGACGTCCCCACCAGCCGACGAACCCCCACCAAACGACGAGCCCTATGTCACGCCGACGCCATCCGCGCCGCAGGCCGGCTCATCCACGTATCCGAGCATTGATCCGGCCATCACGGGCGCGAAACCCTATCGCGTTCGATACCGAGAAGGTATGCCCGTTCCACCAGGGGCCGAGATCGAATACCGCCGACGACCGGCGCTTTGGATTCCTGGTCTAGCCGCGTTCGCCGCGGCGTACATCAGTTCGATTTTGGTGTGGACCATTCTCACCGACGACGAGCTCACGGTCGATGGTCCCGACAACCCTCATGAGCTCTTTGCACCCGTGGTGGGCCCCGCAATACTCGCTGCCCGAGGGAACGATCTAGTGCCAGAAGACCGGGTCGCACTGGTTTTCGCGACACTTGTACAAGGAGTGGGGCTGTCGCTTTTTGTTGCCGGAATGCGCAAACGTCCCTATTTACGGTATTGGGTGGATCCGCATCATCGGGGGATCGCTTTGGTCCCAAGCGCGTCCCGAAACGATGTGGGCGCGACGCTATCGGCACGTTGGTAGTCTCCAGCAAACAGGTTTCCCGTCTAGAATGAGCGTCAACTCGGTCCAACGAAAAGTGGTCATCAGCGGGCTGGGCATCGCAAGTCCCATCGGGGCAAACTTGTCTGAGGCATCAAGGTTGATACAATCAGACGGGCATGGAATCCGCCGATGGTCGCCGTGGGAAGCAGTGGACGGGCTGAGGACACGGCTTGCGGCGGCGGTTACGGACATCGAGCTCCGCGGGTGGCCGAGGAAAAAATCGCGCAGCATGGGTCGGGTCGCGCGGCTCGCGGCGTGGGCCAGCGAACGCGCAATCGAGGACGCCCAGCTCGACCGCAGCCTCATGACAAGTGAGCGGCTGGGCTTAGCCTACGGCTCGACGCATGGTTCCTCGGCAGAAATGGAACGTTTCGCGTATGCGCTTTCGGATGGCCCATCCTTGCTTGGGATCGGGCCCAACGAGTTTCTGAGATTTATGAGTCATACCTGCGCCATGAATCTCGCTTCGCTGTTCGAAATCCGAGGACGCGTGCTCACCACGTGTTCCGCGTGCGTGAGCGGGAGCCAGGCTATCGGGTTTGGCTACGAGGCAATTCGCAGCGGCACGCAGGACGTCATGCTTTGCGGAGGAGCGGACGAGCTCCATTTCATGAACACCGGGATGTTCGACATTTTGCAGCTCACGTCGGTGGGCTACAACGCACACCCCAACCTCAGCCCCCGCCCGTTCGACCGCGACCGAGACGGGTTGGTCGTGGGAGAAGGCGCTGGCACCTTGGTCCTCGAAGAGCAGCGCCACGCCGAAGCTCGAGGCGCTGCATGGCACGCCGAAGTGGTCGGGTTCGGAACGAGTTGCGATGTATCGAACCTGACCTCTCCCGCGCGCTCGGGCATGGAACGAGCGATGCGCGATGCACTCGATGACGCCGCGCTCGAGCCTTCCGATATCGACTACATCAACGCCCACGCCACCGGCACGGCCATGGGTGACATCGCTGAAAGCCACGCGACGTGGGCCGTCTTTGGCGACGAGGTGCCCACGAGCTCAACCAAGGGGTTTACCGGCCACACGCTGGGCGCTTGTGGTCCCATCGAAGCCGCACTATGCATTGCGATGATTCGTGACGAGTTTCTCGCACCGAACCGCAACCTCTCCCATCCCGATCCGGAATGCGCTCCGCTCCGCTACGTGCGTGAACGAACGCCCGCGATGGTGAACTACGCGATGTGCAACAACTTCGCGTTCGGTGGAATCAACACATCCTTGATTTTGAAACGGCCAGACCGGCCGCGGGAAGACCCCGCCGGCAGCGCCCCAACATCACCCGCGAAGGAACACCCATCGACATGAAAGATGTGGCGATATTGGGCGGAGGGCCCACCGGAACAGCCACCGCTGCCCTCTTGGCCGACGCCGGACACTCCGTAGTACTCTACGAAAAAGACGCGTTCCCTCGTTTTCACATCGGAGAATCGCTACTTCCCTGTAGCGTTCCGTTGCTTCGGCGGCTGCGGGTCGATTTGTCGGCCCATGTGGTGAAGCTCGGCGCCGACTTTATCGACGAACGAGGCAGCGGTCAGCATGTTCGATACTTATTTGCCGACGCGCTCGAAGGCACCGGCGGCTACGCCTACCAGGTCGACCGCGCCCGCTTCGACAGCGATTTGCTCCGTCGCGCAGTCGAACTCGGCGCCGAGCGCAAGCCCCACCGCGTAGACGCAGTCGAGTTTTTCACCGATAGCGTCGCCGTGCATGCGGACGATAGCTCCGAGCGCGCCCGCTTTCTGGTGGACGCTTCTGGCCGATCGACATTTCTCGCCCGCCGCCACCGCTCGCTGGTCGCCCGCCACGACCTGGGCATCGCGGCAGCGTTTTGCCACTACCGCGGAATCTCCGAACGCACCATGACGACGCTCGAGCACACGGGAAACATCCAAATTTTCATGCTCGACGAGGGCTGGGCATGGATGATTCCTCTCGGCCCTGAACCGGACGGCGAATCGAGCGAGAGGCACAATCGCGGACGAGTCAGCGTAGGCGTAGTCACCACCAAACGCGGTTTCGCCTCGAAAGACCTGCTGAAATCGACGATCGCTCAGTCCCCGGCGCTCGAAGCCCTCCTCGCTGGCGCCCAGCCCGGGCCCACCCATGTCACCGGCGACTACAGCTACGCCAACACCAAGCCGGTCGGGTCGCGATATGCCTGCGTCGGCGACGCTTATGGATTCATCGACCCAGTGTTTTCGTCCGGGGTCGCGCTCGGCCTCAGCGGCGCGTCGAAACTGGTCGAATTGCTTTCCCCCGCCCTCTCTTCCGGCTGCGAAGGAAACGCCTCGCTGCTGAAACCCTTCGATTCGTTCCTGCGGCACGCCCACGAAGTCTTCGGGGCCATGGTGCACAGCTTCTATCACACCCGCTTGGTGGACAACCTGTTCTTCTATTCCGCTCCGGACCCTGCGCTGCGTGCTGGTTTGATCAGCATTTTGGCAGGAGACGTCCATCGCAGCGACAACACCTTTCAAGAAATGATTCTTCGCTCCCGGCGGCGACGCCGACTCGACGCATGATGCGTACCCCCTACCCCATCACGGCTCATTCCGCGGCGTGCGGCCTCGGGCGTTCGACCCAAGAGGTCTTCGACCATCTCCGCGCGGGCCAGCGCGGTCTCACTCCGTGCCCGCTGGACATTCCGTTTTCCGCGATGACGGGATCGGTCCCTGGCGACCTCGCGCGGGTACCCGATGCCTGGTCCGCCTACGATGCGCGGGTTACCCGCCTCGCCCACCTCGTGCACGAAGAAATCAAGGAGGCGGTGCAAGCCGCATGCGACCGCTGGGGGAGCTCGCGGGTGGGAGTCGCGCTCGGCACCAGCACGGGCGGAATCGGAGAAACCGAGCAGGCCTACGCGCGCTGGAAAACCCAAGACACAAAACCGCCCGCCCACCAAACCGTCTATCGCTACGAAACCCAGCACACCTTTCATTCGCTCGCCGATTTCGTGGCCGGGGTTTCGGGAATCGATGGACCGCGATGTGTCGTGAGCACCGCGTGCTCGTCGAGCGCCAAAGTGTTCGCGGTAGCCCGGCGATGGATGGACGCGGAGGTCGCAGACGCAGTGTTGGTTGGCGGGGTGGACGCGCTCTGTCACACCACCGTGCGCGGATTCAAGACCTTGGGCGTGATGGCGGACCGGTATAGTCGACCCTTTGGCGAGGATCGTCCCGGGATGAACGTGGGCGAAGGCGCCGCGCTAGTCCTTCTCGAACGCCTTCCTGCGACCGATGGAGACACGCTGGCCTGGCTCTTGGGGGTCGGCGAAACAAGCGACGCCTACCGAATGTCGTCTCCCGAGCCTTCCGGGCGCGGCGCCGCTGCCGCCATGCGGGCCGCCCTCGATGATGCAGGACTGTCCGCCCCCCAGGTCGACTGCGTGCAAGCCCACGGAACGGGCACCCGCCACAATGATTCGGCGGAATCGATGGCCATTGAACACGTTTTTGGCACCGATACTCCAGTCGTATCCACCAAAAGCTACACCGCGCACACGCTGGGTGCGTGCGGCGCGCTCGAAGCGGTGCTTTCGATCCATTCGCTTCGCGAAGGCTGGATTCCCCCAAACCTCGGCCTTCCGCCGGTCGACCCGGAGATTCACCTCGCATTGCCGACCCAACCGCTCCGCCAACGCTGTCGCTATGTGATGAGCAACGCGTTCGCGTTTGGCGGAAACAACTGTTGTTTGCTCCTTGGAGCAGATTCATGAGGCCTATTCGCGTGCTCGGACAAGGCCTGTGGTCGCCCCCCTACGCCACCGTCGAAGCTTGGCGAGACCATCTTGAACATCCCGTCGACTCGCCGCACCACGGCAGCCGCCCGCCCTGCGCGATGGTCTCGTCTCGCCTCGGGCGCGCGACGAGCATGGTCACGCGGATCCTGGTGGAAGTCGCATCACAGGCGACCGAGCGCGCCGGCATCCGCGCGGACGAAGTGTGCACGGTATTCGGATCGACCCACGGCGAGATCCACACCGCATTGGCCCAAATGGAGATGATGCACGACGCGAACGGCATGCTCTCCCCCGCGCGATTCAAAAACAGCGTTCACAACACCGCAAACGGCATTTTTTCCATCGCCGCAGGCAACCGCGCGCGTTCCACCGCGCTCGCCGGGTCCAGCGGCGAACTCTTCGCGATGTGTCTCATGGAGGCCTGGACCCTCCTGCATACCCGCGAAGCAACCGCGGTAGTGCTCGCGATCGCAGAGGAGACACTTCCTCTCCCTCTTTCCGAACTCACCGCGGAATCGGAACTCGCTGACTCAGCGGCCGACGCATTCGGCGTCGGTCTATTGCTGGCCGCGGATACAGATGCTGGGCTGTCCGCTCATCCCCGCCTTCGAAATCTCCGCCGCGAACACGCTCACCTACCGAAGTCCAGCTTCGCGACCGAAAGCCGATGCAGCGGTTCAGTGGCACCCGCGCTGCACCTGTTGCGCGCGCTGGCGCCTGAATCGAGTTCCGCGCGGGAATCGATACCAAACTCGCTCGTCGTGTCACAACCGGTCGGGTCCAGCGGCCCCGCACGAGCCGACGAATCGCAGGCAAGGCAGTGGGTGGTCGACCTCGACCTGGTTGGATCGGTCAGAGCGGTTGGATCGCGGTCGGAACGGAACCCGGATCATAGAGGCTGACAAACGCGTACGTCCACCGACGTTCGATAACCGAACCAGCCGTTCGAGAACTCGATCCGCTTTCCCGGGGAGCGGCAAGGCGCGGCAACGTCCAAGCCGCCAGCGTAGTTCACCACGATGTGCCCAGGCGGTTGATTGTCGACACGCCGAAACGTTCTCCGAACGAGTCGGCCATTCGCGAAACGCTCGGCCACTTCTTCACCGAACGCGATTCTCCGCTGCGTTCCTTCCCGCGAAGGGGAAACCGGCTGAAGCCAGATGCGATGGATATCGTAGAGAATGTAGCGGGGAGGAAACGGCATCTCAAAAGGCATCCAGCTCCGAAAACGCACCTGAGTGCCCCGTTGGGAAAGCAAGAACGCGCGGCCGCCGTGTGGCGCAAGCCCCACCAGGAGCACTTCCGCGCCCTTTTTTTGGAGCACCGCCCGAAACGAATGTCGCCCACGACGGTGCGCAATGGTCACTCGATGTTCGATCATGAAATCGCTGCGAAACTCCCCCGGACTTCTGAGGCCCGAGTTTCCGAGCGGCGCCGGGTATCCAAGAGCGGCCGCGCGTGACGACTGCCGAGACGTCGTCGAAGTGGACGATGCCGTGGGGGCGCCACACGCGAGGGCGAGCGCGCATATCGGCACCCATCGGGTTGATGATCGTCTTTGGCAAGCTACGGTTCCGGCGTGAGCGATCGTGATTTTATCCGTCTTTCTAGCCGCGGCTCGCACGATGATGGTGGGGGCCACGATAGCGAGCCACAGCATGACCGCAAGCACAGCGTCGTTGGCAAGCACGGTGGCGTAGGCAAGCACGGTGTCGGCGACGAAAACCGTGAAGTGCGCATCGCCATCGAAGTCCCGCAGCGCGTTCGTTACGTCGAAGGCCATTTCCCAGGCAATCCGATTCTGCCCGGCATCGCGCAACTCGTGCCGCTGGCAGAAGCGCTCGCGGAAGAGCAATGGCCTGACCTCGGCGGAGTCGAAAGCGTGCGTCGTCTAAAGTTCATGCACGCGTTGCGACCAGGCGACCGACTCGATGTCGTGCTCTCGCGGCCTGCGAACTCACCGAATCGAGTCATGTTTCGCATCGAACGGAGCGGTACTGAGTGTACGCGCGGCACGTTGCTCTTCCGTTCCGCCGGCAGTTAGCGCGCCCGGTTGTGTCAACTCGCCGCCCTGCGAAAGGCCTGCCTGAATCAGCTCGCGTACGTGGTCGCACAATCGCTTGGCGTCGGTTCCCAGCGCGTCCCGTTCCACCACCCCGAGGCAACTGAACTCGTAGACCGCGCGCGCTTTGGGCACCCGCCAAAACGGCGCGCCCTTGGTAAGAAAAGGCCGGTCGATGCGAATGCCCACACAGACCAGCGGCACGCTAGCGCGAATCGCCGCTTCGAACGCGCCGCGCCGGAACCGATGCAGCCCCCCTACTGGGGAACGCGTCCCTTCTGGGAAAATCACCAGCGGCCGCCCGCTCCGAAGCTGGGCGACCATGCGGTCGAGCGCAGCGGCACCGAACGCATCCTCCTCGGTCCGCTGAGGCCCCGGAATGTAACGCGTCGATCGCAGCAAGAGGCCCACGAACCACGACCGGTAGAGCGACGCTTTGACGAGGGATGTAAGCCCCGAAAAGAAGTGCAACAAGAATAGGACATCGATCAAGCTCGGATGATTGGCCACGAGCACGTAGGGGCCACGCAGCGTGATCGGCGGCGGTCGAAAAGGTGCGTAGTCGATCAGCCCCATAAGCTTCAGATAGAAGAGGAAGAAACCGTAGCCGCGGCCGAGAAACGCCGTGCACCGATCTCGGTGTCGGTCGAGCCCTCCCGGAAGCAAGAGGAGCATCAGGGGGAATACCAACGCCCCCAACATCACGCTTCCGGCAAAAAACATCGCGAAGCCGAGCGCGGTAAGCGTGATGCGGACCCACCGAAACATAGCGGCCGCTACGGCGTCGAGCGCAGCACGAGCGATGTATTGATGCCGCCAAACGCGAAGTTGTTGGTCATCGCAGTGCCGAGCGTGGCCTCCCGAGGCGTGCGGACATAATCCAGCGGAGCGCAGCGGGGGTCGATTTCTTCAAGGTTGTGACAAGGAGCCATGAACGAATGGCGCATCATACCAATGGTCCAAGCCGCTTCAATGGCTCCGCACGCACCAAGCGTATGCCCCACGAAGCCTTTCTGCGACGAAACAGGCGTCCCGTCGCCAAATACGGAATGCGTGGCATGGCTCTCGGCGATATCCCCGAGTTCCGTGCCCGTGCCGTGAGCGCTCACGAAATCGATGGCGCCTGGGGCCACGCCCGCGTCGGTCAGCGCAAGCTCCATCACCCGCTGCATGCCCTTGCGGTCCGGCTGGGTGAGGTGGGCGCCGTCGCAGTTGCTCGCGTATCCAGCGACCTCGGCGAGTATTTGCGCGCCGCGCTGTTTCGCGTGCTGGTAGCTCTCGAGAACGAGCGCGCCGCCGCCCTCCCCGATCACCAACCCGTCGCGCGCGCGATCGAAGGGGCGCGGGCTTCGGTCGGGAGTTTCGTTGTAGCGCACCGACGTCGCCATCAGCAGGTCAAACGTCACCGCGCTGGTGTAGTGCAGCTCCTCGGCGCCGCCGCAGATCATGACGTCCTGCAATCCGTGCCGAATCAGCTCGTATCCCGCGCCGATGGCTTGCGAGCCGCTGGTGCAGGCGGTGCATGTCGACGCAATTCGGCCGCGCGTGCGAAAAAAATAGCCCACGTTCACCGCACACGTGTGCGTCATCAAGCGAAAGTAGCCGTTCGACTCAAGGCCTTTCATGTGGTGGTGAAGCGCGAGCGGAGTACTGAACGCCTCTGTTTCTTCCCCGGACCCCGAGGTTGACCCGAACGCCACTCCGGTCCGGCCCGATGTAAGCGTGTCTTCTTCGAGCCCCGCCTGGGCCACCGCCTGCTCGGCCGCGTTCACGGCCAAAAGCGCCACCCGCCCCATCGTGCGCCTTTTTTTTCGCGGATAGCGGCTGGCCAGGTCGGTCTCGGGAACTGGCGCGCCGATCCGGCACTGGAGATCGCGAATGTGGTCCCACTCCGGCATCTTCCGAATCCCCGATCGGCCTTCTCGTAGCCCCGCCAACGATTCCGCGACGGAAAGGCCAATCGGGCAGATGACGCCGATTCCCGTGACGACTACGCGCTGGCTCGGCGCTCGGTCCCCCGTCGCAGTCGCGCTCATAGTGCGCTCCCCATCGTGTCCAGCTGCGACCACGCGTCAACCGACGAAGCGGCGCGCTCGGCCAGCAGGTCGCCATCGAGCGCTTCCCGCACCATCTGCCGGGTTTGCGCGAAAATCGCTTCGCTGCGCGCATTGACGTCTCGACGGCTGCGCGGAACACCGACCTCTTCCATCACGCCAAATGCCTCGCGTCCCTCGAGCTCGTAGTGCTCCGTGTTTTGACGATAAAACGTGCCGCGACGGTGCATTTCCTCGGCTGCGGTCAGAAAAAGAGTGCGGAACTCCTTCATCGTGGCCATCACCCAAGAGCGACGGCGCGACAGCGTTCGAAGCCAGCGGGCATCGAAATGGAGATCTCGCGCATATGCGTCGAACCACAAGTTGTAGTAGCAGGCGGTGTCAAAAAACGCCTTGGCGCGAAATAGCTCGTAGCTTCCGAAGACCGGGTAGAGCCCCTCGTAGAGGGTCATCGTCACATCCAATCGAAAATGCATATGGTCGTCGTAGAGCCGGGCCGTCTCCTCAATATTCTCGCCGCGTAAATCCTTTTCGATCAGATCGCACACCAGGTCGTTTTCCACCGAAATGAAATCAGAGCCGGGGCTGTAGAATGGGTCCGCGAACGCCGCCGCATCGCCCACGCAGCCCCACCGCTCGGCGCTGAAAAACTGCCGGGTGCGAAACGCGAGCTGACTGAACGCGCCGAAATCCACCATCTCCGCGGGACGCATGAGGTCGCCGACCGCGCGGTGCTCTCCCAAAAAGCTCTGAAACCCCTCCTTTTCATGCATGGAACGGTTCCACCCCTTCGCCTCCTGCACGACGCCGACCGACGTGAGACCATCGCGCAGAGGGATGAACCAAATCCAATAGCCGGGGTAGCAAAAATGGTTCGTGGAGAGTACTCGGCTCGTGTGCCGGGCGCGCGCGTGCCACTCCGGCGCGTCAATCTGGTCCATGTCGACGACGCCTCGAAAGCGCCCCCAGGCCGCACCAACCCGATGATCCCGTTCTGGTCGCTTCAGATCGCGCAGCTTCGCCACCACGCCTTCGCGTCCCGTGGCGTCGACCACCCACCGCGCGCGCCATGAATCGCCAGCCGTGCGGTCGGCGTGCGCGGCGCCCGTTGCATCCACGACGCGAAAACTATGCCCGCCGTCGGCCGAAAGCTCGAGATCTGTCACCCGAACGCCCTCGACAACCTGCACGCCGTCAGCTCGATTCAGGCGGATCAAATCTGCTTCAAGGCGCGCGCGGTCGAGTTGAAAACTCGGATACGGCGGCAGCGCATGCACCCCGATTTCGCTCAGGTTGGGGAGCGTCGCGTCTTTGCGCTCGGTATCAAAGAAAAATCGCAGGCCGTTCTTGGGAAGATGTTCTTTGTAGATATACGTCGAGAGACCGAGTCGGCGAACCAAGTAGTTGGTCGCAATCTCGACCGTCGATTCACCGACTTTGAACGTACGCTCGGTCGTTCGCTCGAATACCGCGACCGACGCATCGGGAATCTGACGTCGAATCTGGCGCGCCAAGAGATTGCCGGCGAGGCCGCCCCCCAAAATCGCAACGTCCACCGCGTTCATATGTTTTGACCCCGCCATTCGAATCCGACACCATCCTAAAACGGTGCTATACGGAGAGTCTTAGCGCTCTCCCTTGCGTCAGTCCATAGCAGGTTCCATGGAGAGTACCGGCCAAACGGAAGCCGAAAGCCGACCGACAGGGAAATGACACAAACCGACTTCGACGTAGTGATATGCGGCGGAGGGCTGGCCGGGCTCAGCCTCGCGCTCCAACTTCGCCAGGAACAGCCCGTGAACGGGGTCGACCCGATCCTCCGGGTGGGCGTGGTCGAGCGGACGGCTCGGCCGCTGCCGCCGGCTTGCCACAAGGTCGGCGAATCGACGGTGGAAATGGGAGCCTACTATTTCGACCGAATGCTCGGGCTCGGGGAAAGCCTGCGCGAACGACATCTTCCGAAGAACGGTCTTCGCTTCTTTTGCGGACCGGGGACCGAACCTCTCGCGCGGCGATCGGAAATCGGCCCGGTCGAGTTTCCGATCGTTCCGTCCTATCAGATCGACCGGGGGCGATTCGAGACCGAGCTACGAGAACGCTGCGAAGACGCGGGCGTGACTCTGCTCGAAGGCTGGACCGTCGACACGATCGATCTCTCAGACTGCGATGATACCCCCCATCGAGTGCACCTGCGTCATCTGTGCGCAACCGGGCAATCGAGCGCGACCGCGCCACCCGACTCGTCTTCCTCGGCCACATGGCACACGCGATGGGTCGTGGACGCTTCCGGTCGGCGGCGTCTCCTTCACAAGCAGCTCGATCTCCGTCGGCCAAGCGCCCAAACCGCGAGCGCGGCATGGTTTCGCGTCGCGGAGCGAGTTCGCGTCGACGAACTGGTTCCCCAGGACGAAAAACCGTGGCACTCGCGTGACATCGACGGCACGCGGTGGCTGTCTACGGTGCACTTGATGGGTCCAGGCTACTGGGTGTGGCTGATTCCGCTGGCCGACGACTTCACGAGCATCGGAATCGTCGCCGACGCCGCGCACCACGACTTTCGCGAATTCAACACCGAAGCGCGGGCGCGCCGCTGGCTCGCCACGCACGAGCCTGCGCTCGCCGAACGCATGGACGCCGTAGCCACCGAAGACTTTCGCGTCATGCACGACTTCAGCTACCTCACCGAGCGAGCGTTCTCGAAGCATCGGTGGGCCTGCGTAGGCGAGGCAGCTCTGTTTGCCGACCCTCTCTATAGCCCCGGCAGCGATTTTTTGGGTCTCAGCAACTCCATCGCCGCGCGGTTGATTCTCGACGACATGCGAGGCGCACTGGATGAAGAAATCGTCAATCAGCTGAATGATGTACTCGTTCGAAGCGGCGAAAACTTCGTCGAAGTCGTTCGCGAAGCCGGCGTGACATTTCCCCACGGCTCGATCTTCGGAGCGAAAACATGGTGGGATTTCTTCCACTACTGGACCTTCCTCGCGCCGTACTTCATTCAAGGCATCTATCGGCTCGACGCGGCTGAGCATCGACGTTTTCTCGAACTCGGGTCTACCTACCGGGCGCTCAACTCGAGCGCTCAGCGGGTGCTCACGGCGTGGGCGACACTCAAGTCGTCTTCCCCTCCGCGTGGCTCCGAGACGCCTCACGCACAGCCAGCCGGGCGACCGTTTATCCCGCTGCCGATGTTCCCCTCCATCCTCGCCGAGCGTCACGTCGAACTGGCCAAGCCCGCCACGCCGGATGAGGTCTATGCGAAGATGGTCGACGACGTGGAGCTGTCTCATCAGTTCATCCAGGAGCTCGTCGTTCACGCCCTGAGCGATCTTCCTCCCGAGCACGCCGCACAATTCGGACAACAAAGCGGTCTCGCAGCAGGTGATGTACGCATCGATCGCGATCGTTTCGTCGTCGAATCCCAATCAAGACGCACGCGGCTTGCGTCGACGCCCCGGATCGGACGAGACCTCGAGCGAGCCGTCGGACGAACGCGCAGCGGAGAGCTCCCACTGCTCGACCGTCTCGACCGAGCCTTGGACACGAGCCAGCGAGCCACCCCAACCATCGAACAACCCCAATCCTCTGGAACCCTCACCCACCTGTAACTGAGTTGCGCGCGGCATCCGCATCCGATACATCCGGCCCTACTCCATGACTCGAGAAGAAATTTACTCCGAGGTCGTTCAAATTCTCGCCGATTCGTTCGAACTCGACGCAGCCAGCATCAAACTTGATTCAACGCTTTACGAAGATTTGGACCTCGACAGCATCGATGCAGTCGACATCTTCGTTCAGCTCCGTGATTTGACGGGACGACGACCCGACCCCGAAGTCGCCAAGCAAATCCGGACGGTCGATGAGCTGGTCACCTTCGTGGAAAACGAAATCGCGGCCGCTGAACGCGGCGACCCCGAACCACAACCCCAGATGCCACCTGGCGCGGGCACGTGAGCGATACACACCGCGATCTGCTTGAACGCATCCCGCATCGCCCTCCAATGAGATTTTTGGACGACGTCGTGACGGTGACAAGCGAACGCATCCGGACGCGCGCGGAGCTGCGCCAAGGGCACATTCTGGAGTCCGGAAACGGCATCTCCGCGCTCATCGCGATCGAAATCTTTGCACAATCCGCGGCCGCGCTCTTAGCCCACCGAGCCCGCTCAGTCGGCCAAGCTCAGGTGTCGGGGGCCCTGCTCGGTTCGCGTCGCGTCGATTTCCTAGTGCCGCGATTTCGCATCGGCGACGTACTCGAGGCGGAAGTCTCAGAAACCTGGGGCGCGGGCGAGCTCGCGCAGTTTGACGGCACACTGTTTCGCGAACGCGAGGTGGTCGCGCAGGGCTCGATCAATGTCGTCAGTGGTTCCATTCCTTGAGCGCGCCTATCCCGGACCCATGAGCGATTCGGACGCTGGCCGCAACAGCACCCACGCGGTCGGGGCGAAAAGAAGGCTCAGCACCACACCCAGGGTGGCGGTCATGCCGATCGCGTGAAGGCCGGGGTTGTCGCTGAGCGAAAGCACTCCGAACGAGGCGACCGTCGAAAGGCAAGCAAAGAGTAGCCCCACGCATGTCACGGACGCACCACTGGAATCGCGCCGCGCTTCGACAAGAAATACGCCGTAGTCGACGCCCATGCTGAGCACGAGGAGCAGCGCCACGACATGCAACAAGCTCACTCGCTGCCCGAGTAGCGTCAGCAATCCAATGGTGCAGCCAGCCGCGAGTACGGCCGGCAAAAACGCGGCCAGCGCTGCTGGCAAACTTCGATAGCGCACGACGACGAGCAGCAACACGAGCACCAACCCGCCGAGCACCATCTCCACCGTACGAACGCGAAACCCACGATAGGCGGACTGCAAGAACTTCGTTTGCTCGAACAGTCGAACCCCCTTCAGGGCATTGACAGCGCGCGAGAGGCGAGCTGGATCGCGCACCCCCTGCACCATCGAGAGCACCATTGTATCCCGCGAATCAAGTACTTCTTTCGAATCAGGCTTCTTTTTGCCCCACGATGGTTGCGCGCCAGCTGGCTTGGTCGCTGCGGGAACTTGAACCACGAACGGTTCGACCAGACGCTCGAGCGCGGTGTGTCGAATGTCTCGAAGGTGAACCGCATCGGTCGGTTCGCGAAGCGCGCGCTCAAACTCGACGAACGCTTCAGGTCGAAACCCTTCCGCAGCAAGCGCACGGGAGGAGCGCTGCCACGCGTCTGACGGAATCGCGCGGAGAATCTGCTGCTGGTGTCGCGCCGACGGAACCAAATCGTGGAGGGAGCGAAATCCTTTCAGCACGCCTTGCGCTTTGGCGTCTCGAAGCACGCGATGGACCGAGTCGTTGCGCTCAAGCACTTCTTGGACGGTGCGTCCGCGGGCCACCACCAGACGACCTGCGTCATCGCCGGAAACCCGCGCCCGGACTCGGGCTTCTTCGTCTAAGAGCGTCTGGTCAATGCCCTGAAACGAGCGCAGGTCATCCTCCCAGCGCACCTGCCATACGCCCCACCCCGACAGCGCCACCGCGAACGCCAAGATTCCCCAGCCCACCCACCGCTGACGTCCGAGTGACACCAGGAAATGCCCGCACTGACGCTCGAGGGTCCGATGAAAGGATGTTGGCGCACGCGAAGGAATAAAGTTCGGCAGAACGAGCGTGGTGACCAAGAATGCCACCGCCACGCCGACCGATGTGTAGAGCGACATCTCGGCGATCCCGGGAAACGATGTCCACGAGAGACCGCTAAGGCCGACCAGGGTTGTCGCCGCACCGAGCGCAAGGCCTGGCGCGATGCGACGGAGCGTGCGGTAGGGCCCGGCTTGTGCCCCATCGGTTGATCGACGATCGAGCGCCCGAGGGTCAAGGACGTGGTGGTTGAGCAAGTGGGCGACGTAGTCGATCGCCACGCCGATCAGCGTCGCACCAAACGCGAACGTAAGCCCGTGAATCGACCCAAACCACCATCCCGTCACCGCGGTCGCGACGAGCATCCCGGAGGCGATCGGAAGAGCTGCGATAAACACGAAGCGCCACGACCGGAACACAAGCAAAATGAGCACCAGGGTCGCGCACACCCCCACCGTCGACACGCGTGCGATATCGGATCGAATGCTCGACTCGGATGCGATGGCGAGGCGATGAATCCCTGCCTGCTCGAGCCGAAGCGCACCGCCGTGGCTTTTGTTGACGCGCACGAACGCCTCATGAATGCCGGCCTGCACCTGGCGGCCAGCTTGAGTATTAAACGCCGACGCCCGGGTACCCAGAAACAAAACCGCATACTGGTCGCGACTGCCGGTCACGAACTGCCCCAAGCGATGACGAATCGACTCGGGCTGCGCCTCGCGCAAGCGGTCGAGGTGGCGCGAAAAGAACATCCAAGGGTCCGCCTGAGCCAGTTCGCGCACAAACGCCCCGGCTGGACCCGAGAGCTCTCGACGCAATGAACGCGCCCGCGCTCTTAGTGACCCAGGTTCAAAACTCTCCGCGACATCGCCTGGTGACGGCCCCGCGAAAAGCAGCCTCTTGTCGAAATACGTCTGATAGAACGACCGCTCGAACTCCGGCGTCGGGCCGCGATGAACCCACGCCACGCCGCGAACGTTCTTCAGCGCATCGCCGAGCGCGCGTCCCGCAGCCACCGCCTTCGCGCTCGAAGGCGCCTCAACCGTCAACGAAACCGTCTGGTTCGCAGCCGACCGGGCGACATCCCGCGCGATCCGCGCCAGCTCATGGTCACCAGCCTTCGGCAAGAAGTGGGTGATCTCCGAATGAACTACGAGCCCCGGCAGCGCGAGCGCAGATGCGACCACGATACCGAGCAGCACCAACGCAGAAGCCATTCTCCGAACACGCATCAGTGGACGCAGACGTGGCGCACACCGATTGCCTCGGCAACCCGACGCTCTCCCCCGCCGCTCGACACACCCGTTACGTTACAACGCAACCCCGGCACCGAGCTGCACCACGAACTGATTGAAATTGCGAACTGATTGAAGTCCCATTTGCCCTCAATCGTCATGTCGTCCGCGGTCGCGGAAGCGTTCACTTCATGGCGCATCCAGCCGAGCTCCACCAGCAAACCCACGCGCTCGCCGATGAACAACTGCGCGCCGCCGAGCACCCCAATATTCCACCCGAAGTCGGTTTGATTGCCGTTTCCCGAGCCGTTGTCTCGGGTAAATGCTAGCGAACCCGAAATAATTCGCGCTTTTCACGATTCGAAAACCGTCGACGACTGTCCACATCGTGAAACGTCGTTCTCGTTTCGTCTCCGTTGGCTTCTCGCAGCACCATCAACGACACCCGATGCCCTGTGCCCTGCAGCACGAGCTCTTGCAAGAATCTACGCAGCGCTTTGGTCTTCGGTCGCAGTTGCAACCGCCATCCTTCGTTCACGACGCGAAACGTCACCTGATAGTCGCGCGTCAGCGACTTTTCGTCGCCTGCCAAGACATAGCGCAACGAGTTCACAAAACCGCCTACCGGGTTTCGCTCGCTGAGATCGACGTGGCGCACCTTCCCTCGGTCGTTCCATGAAAGTCGCCCCTCGGAAATCACGGTGCGAGAAGGGTCTGGATCGGTCACCCGACGAAGCAGCTGTCCTGGGGGCGCGAAGTAAATCTCGCCGCGCGTGGTAAGCGGCATGGTGAGCATCGACAGCTTTTTTTCTTCTCGAAAACGAGCGTAAAGCCCTGGCATCGACCGGAAACCGCGAAGCACTGTTTCGAGGTTGACCTTCGCGGCGGGTTCATCAGCTTCGGCGGAAGGCGGCACGACCGCACTGATCCATGTCGTCGTGATCCATGCGGTAGCGCTCCATGCCGCCACAAGCCTCCACGCCAAACAGAATCTGTCAGCCCCGAATGCGCGCTTGAATCTCAAGAGGCGTCTCCCATAGCATGTCGTCGTCTCGCAGCGTGACCAGCGTGGTCCACGCTCGTGCGGCCCGTCGAGCCCGAGTGCGGTTGCGGACTTCGTAGGCAATGCGAATCCGCGTTTCTGTTTCCTGAAAGCGCGCGCGAACGTCGAACTGATCTCCGTATCGCAAAGGATGGGTGTGGCGACACCGCGTCTCGATCATGAACAGCCGGAAACCGAGCTCCTGGAAATCCGCAACATCGAGACGATGATTCCGTAGCAGGACGGTTCGCGCGTGTTCGAGATATTTGTAGTAATGGCCGTGCCACACAATGCCCAGCGGGTCGCAGTCGTGGAATGGAACTTCGGCTTGATAGACGATGTCGTCCTCAGAACATTTCATTTCGTCTCCCCCGCGTTGCCGCTCTGGGTCCCTGGGTTGCCGTTTTGGCCTTCCGAGCCCGGTGAGCCCCCGCTCGACTCCCAAAAATCAAAGAAGTTAAACCAGTTGTCCGGGGCGTCTCGGCAGTAGTGAGCCACGCGGTCGGCGTATTGCTGCGCGTACTGTTGAATCGCTGCATCGCGATGTTTGCGCGGCAAGACAACCTGCTCCGCAAAGGGTTCGCAGAACAGATCGTAGTGGTTTCCGCCGCGATAGATTCCCACCGTCACGTATACGGGACACCGCAAGACGGAAGCCAACACATAAGGACCGGCTGGGAGGCGCGCTCGCCCCCCCAGAAAGTCTACCGAAACGGTTTTCCCGCCCGGACTGACCCTGTCGGCGAGAATCGCGATCAAGCCACCGAGCTCGACTTTTTCGCGGATGCGGAGCATGAAGTCGACCTGATTGTCGTCGTTCATTTCAATCAGTTGTGTCTGTGATCGCGGATCGATCGATTTCAAAACCTGATTAAAGCGCCGAGCGTTTCGCATATAGACTACGGGATAGAGCCGCAAATCTTCGCGCCCTCCTTGCATGCGAAGCGCGTAAAAACTGCCGACATGAGCGCCGAGCAACACCGCGCCGCAGCCTCGACCGTGAAGCTTCGACAGATGCTGCGATCCGTTGCGGGTGATGCGGAAATACGACGTTTTCCCTTGGAGAAAGAGCGCTGCGTCGGCGGCGCATTGCGCAAACCGGAAGACCCGCCGATGGGTGGCGGCGAACCCTGTGCGAATCCCCAGGCGACCGAAGAGCTCTTTGGTGGTCCGTCGCGTTACCGATGAGAACAGAGTGTAGTAGCTAGCCACCCACCATACGACGAACCGCATCGGGGCTCTACCGAACATGGTGGCCACAAAGAGCAGCAGTCGAATCCCCAATACGGAACCCCGCTCTCGCACGTCGCGCCAGCCTCGCGACGTTTCTTTGTGCGCGCCGGTTTCCGTTGTCGACGTTTGATTCACGAAGAACTGCCTTTCGTGGCCGTCGAACCAAAACGCAGACGACGCACGATGTACTCTGAAGCGAACATGAAGCCCATCAGCACGTACGCAACAGCTCCCGCATAAAGCGTCCACCAGGCCACCGGAGCGAGGAGCGCAAGCCCGCCCGCGATGAGCGCGTTCACCACGAAGAACACACACCAAGCTATTGTGAACTGACGGCAGTGGGCACGTTGCGCATCCGATAAGTCGGCTTCGTAGAGACGCGCAAATCGCTCCACCATGGGCATATCGCTCGCAAGTGACGCTCCAAACTGGAGCAGCAAGATCAGACTGATGGCGACCGGCATCGCCATCACAAACCGTCGATCGTCAAGCAGCGCGCCGAGACTAAGCAGCGTGACGACCGACAGCGGTACGTACGCCGCGACGATCCATTGTCGAAACGGAAGCCGCGCCCGGGTCATCAGAGCCGGCAACGCCGCGGCAAGCAACACCAGCGCGCCGACCCGTGCGTCGTAGCGGGTTAGGCACCACCATACCGCGACCGGATACACCACAATCATCGCTGTATTCCAAACCCGCAGCGCTCGGCTTATCGATGACGAATCACCCAAGCCCACCGCTCATCGAAATGACTTGGCCGGTGATGTAGCCCGCCGCTTCGCTGGCGAGAAACCCGACCAGCGCCGCGACTTCCTCAGATGTGCCAAACCGGCGCATGGGAATCGCTTTGAGAATCATGTCCACCGGCGCATCATCGAGCATGTCGGTCTCAATAGGGCCCGGGGCCACCGCATTGACGGTGATATTTCGTTTCGCCAACTCGAGCGCCAGCGATCGAGTCGCACCGATCAAACCGGCTTTGGCTGCCGAATAGTTCACCTGGCCGCGATTGCCGATCACGCCACTGATGCTCGCAATATTGATGATCCGCCCCGACCGACGCCGCACCATCGGCATCACCAGCGGCTGGGTTACATGAAAAAAGCCGTCGAGCGTCGTTCGGGTCACGTCCTCCCATGCCGGCCAATCCATGGATGGAAAGCTCGCATCTCGAGCAATCCCGGCGTTGTTGACAACGACCCCGATCGGGAGCTCCTGAGCCAGTGGCTCGAGAATCTTGCGTGCTGCGGCGGCGTCACGCACGTCAAACTTGAGCAGTCGAGCTTGACCTCCATCGCGCTCGATCTCGCTTTTGATCTGCGCTGCGAGCTCGTCCTGGCTGCGGTAGTTCAGCAACACCGGGTGTCCCGCACGTGCGAGGGTTCGAGCGATGGCTGCACCGATCCCGCGGCTCGCTCCGGTGACCAAAGCAAACGAGCGCTGTTCAGTCATTGAGCACGCCTCCTTTTGGTACGCCCCACTTGATATGCAAGGGCTCGTTCAATCACCGGAGACCAGCTCACCCACGCGTGGCGACCCCGAAACTCCTCCGCATGATGCTCAATACCTTTGGCGTTCAAATGCTTGCTGAACTTTCGGTTGGTTTTTTTGATTCCGGGGCGATCGCGATCCGCCCACGCCAAAAAGACCGACATGCCGCCAAGGTCGGCGGGATTGCGCCAACGCAAGAACACATCTTCGCGCTCGATACGGGTGATTGGATCTGGCGGACCGAAGATGCGATGGGTCGGGATGAACAGCTCGATCCATCGGTTGCCCACGAAATCACGCATTTGCTCGGTGTCGAAAATAGGACCGCTCAGCGCCGTCACCGAGGCAAACTGGCCAGGACGATGGAGCGCGAAACGAAGCGCCCCGTGGCCGCCCATCGACACCCCCATGACGTGGCACTTCTGAGGACAGGATGCGGTATGGTAGCGCTTGGAAAGCTCAGGCATCAGCTCGTCGACCACCCAGTCCTCGTAGCGTCGGCTTCCGTCGTACCAGTTCATCCAGAAGCCGTTGTCGCCCTGAGGGAATACCACCACCGCGCGCGGGATTCGCCGCTCGCGGATCGCTTGGTCCAAGCGCGCCGGTAAACCGTATTTGTCGGGCGACCGGGGGTCGTCGCCACCACCGTGAAGAAAGACGACGAGCGGCAACCGCTCATGTTTCGAAAACCCGGGCGGCAAATACACGGAGTAAGAAAGCTCGGCCCGCATCACTTGGCTTTCGACTTGAACGTATTTCAAGCGCGGCGAATAGCTCGCGCATCCCCCGACGCCCAACATCAGGCAGGCGCCCGCGATCACCCCGCTCAGCCTCCGCGCCACCCATGACACTCCGACCATCTTTGACACCGTCAGTTTCGCCTCCTCGGTCGCGAACGAAACGCACAAAACAACCACATCAACACCCGCGCCATCATAAGCCGGGAATGCATCCAGGCAATGCGGAGGTTGTCTTCGAACAGTCGGAAATGCGACACCCCTCCCTCTTCTTCAAGAAGGTACCGAACGCGGGTCGCGACGTTGACCACAGGAAACCCTCGCCACACCCAACGCACCGCAAATTCCGGATCGAAATCCATCCGGCAGGAACGCACGCGAAGGCGGTTTGCGCGCGTAAGCGGGTAGACACGAAAGCCGCAGAGGGGGTCCCCAATCTGCGCTCCACCAGTCTCCATGTGTACCCAAAACACACTTAACTGTCGCCCCCACGTTCGCGATTTCGGAGCGGACCCGTCAAACACGGGTCGCCCAAGCACCAGAGCGGTCGGGTTGGCTCGAGAGGTTGCCAGCAACCTCGAAATGTCCCCCAGCTCATGCTGGCCGTCCGCATCAACCTGAATGCCATGGGTAAACCCGAGCGCCTCCGCGTGCCGTAGCCCGTCTTTGACAGCCGCTCCTTTGCCGCCGTTTTTCGCGCGCCGCACCAGGTGGATATGAGGGTGCTGGCCGAGGCGATCCAGCACTTGGGCGGCCGGCTCGTCACTTCCGTCGTCTACCACCACGACGTCCCCAACCTGATCCATGACTGCATGGACCACGCGCTCAATGGTGCGCGGGTTATTGAACGTGGGGATCACCGCGCAGAACTTCGGTTCTGTTTCTTCGCGCATCGACGCTACTTCCAACCGCGACGCAGGCTCTGTCGACAAACCGGAGTCCATCGACGACGCAGGGTCCATCGACGACGCAGAGCCGCCCCGAAATACGCTACGAGGAAGGCCGGCGGTGCTCGGCAATGTGGCTCGCCAAGCTGCGCGCAGAGGCGAAAATAGCCTTGGTGTCTTCGGTTTCTGCGTCAATCTTGACACCGTACCGCTTGTCGATGGCGATGGCGAGCTCCAGCGCGTCGATCGAATCGAGCCCCAAACCTTCGACAAAAAGGGGAGCATCGGGCTCGATCTCACCGGCCTTCACGTCTTCGAGCATCAGAGCATCGACAATGAGTTCTTTGACTTCCTCAACCAGTTCCGCGCTCATCCCTTGATTTTCGACCCCTTCAGCTGGCGAGCGTCCTACTGTCCCGCCAGGTCCCGAAGCACGTAGGGCAGAATTCCTCCGTGCGTGTAGTAGTCGACCTCCTGCGGTGTGTCGAGACGCGCGACGACCGAAAAGCTCGCGCCCCGGTCGTTGCGTACGGTGAGCTGCTGACGAGGCTTCAGACCCGCGGCGATGCCGTGCAGTGAGTACTGTTCCTCACCGCTCAGTTCGAGCGAACTCGCGCTGTCCCCAGGTTGAAACTCGAGCGGCAGTACGCCCATGCCGATCAGGTTGGATCGATGAATGCGTTCGTAGCTCTGCGCGATGACCGCGCGCACCCCAAGCAGCAGCGTTCCTTTGGCGGCCCAATCTCGGGACGACCCGGTGCCGTATTCTTTCCCCGCAATCACCAGCAGCGGCGTGCGTTCCTCGGCATACTTCATCGCCGCGTCATAGATGGCCATGGTCTCGCCACTCGGTATGTGCCGCGTGATTCCCCCCTCGGTCCCTGGGGCGAGCAGGTTTCTCAATCGAATGTTGGCGAAGGTCCCCCGCATCATCACTTCGTGGTTGCCGCGCCGGCTCCCGTAGCTGTTGAAATCTCGAACGGAGACGCCCTGAGATTTGAGATATTCCGCCGCTGGGCTGTCCATCGCGATGGCCCCCGCGGGCGAAATGTGGTCGGTGGTGACCGAGTCGCCGAGCAAGCAGAGCACGCGAGCGCCTTCGATGTCCGGCGGCGAAGGCGGTGCGCCAGGAGTCACTGCGTCGAAAAACGGCGGTTTGCGAATGTACGTGGAGCTTTCCTGCCATTCGAATCGGTCGCCTTTAGGAACTTCCACCGAGCGCCACTCAGCCGGTCCGGTCAGCACTTCTGCGTACCGCTCGAGAAACTGTTCGCGGGTCACCGCTTCCGCCAGCACCCCTGAAACCTCGGCCGTTGTCGGCCAGATGTCCTTCAAATACACATCTTGCCCATTCGCCGTCCCGATCGGGTCGCGCTCGAAATCGATATTCATCGTTCCTGCCAACGCATACGCAACCACGAGGGGCGGAGAACACAAGTAGTTTGCGCGCGTCTGAGGATTGACCCGCCCTTCGAAGTTGCGATTGCCGCTGAGCGCCGAAACTACCGCGAGGTCTCCATCGCGAACTGCTTGGGAAATATCCGCGTCAAGCGGCCCTGAATTACCGATGCACGTCGTACAGCCGTATCCCACCAAATGGAACCCCATGGTCTCGAGGTCCGCCATCAAGCCGGATGCGCGCAGATACTCGGTCACCACCTGAGACCCCGGGGCAAGGCTGGTCTTGACCCACGGTTTCACCCGAAGCCCGGCTTGCGCGGCCTTTCGCGCGACCAATCCTGCCGCCAGCATGACCTGTGGGTTGGATGTGTTGGTGCAACTGGTAATTGCCGCGATGACCACCGCACCGTGCTCGAGGTCGAACGACCCGCCATCGCGTGCAACCTGCACCGAGTTTTTTGCATCGTCGCGAAGCTGGGGTTGAATCGCTTGAAACGTTCGCTCCCATGCCGATTTCGCGTCACGCAGGGGAATGCGATCTTGCGGCCGCTTGGGCCCTGCAATCGAGGGAACCACGTCGCCCAAATCGAGCTCGAGCACATCGGTGAATCGAGGATCAGGCTTGTCCGAAGAGTGAAAGAGGCCCTGCTCTTTGAGCACGCGCTCGACCAACGCCACATGGTCTTCGGGTCGACCGGTGAACCGGAGGTAGCGAAGGGTTTCGTCGTCGACCGGAAAAAAGCCCATCGTCGCGCCGTACTCCGGCGCCATATTGGCGATGGTGGCCCGATCAGCGAGGGACAAGGCTTCCATGCCAGGACCGAAAAACTCCACAAACTTCCCGACCACACCGCGCTCGCGGAGCATCTGGGTGACGGTAAGCACCGCATCGGTCGCAGTCGCCCCTTCCGCCAGCTTGCCCACCAAACGAAATCCCACCACCTGAGGCAGGAGCATCGAAATCGGCTGGCCCAGCATCGCCGCTTCGGCCTCAATGCCCCCTACGCCCCACCCGAGAACACCGAGCCCGTTGATCATCGTGGTATGCGAATCGGTTCCCACGAGCGAATCGGGATACGCGGCCACTGACCCACCAGCCTCGCGACGAAACACGACACGAGCGAGAAACTCCAGGTTCACTTGGTGCACGATGCCAGTACCCGGCGGCACCACGCGCAAGTTTTGAAACGCGCCCTGCCCCCACTTCAAGAACTGATATCGTTCCTGGTTTCGCTCAAACTCCCGTCGAACGTTGTCTTCAAAAGACCGCAAGGCGCCGTAGGAGTCGACCTGCACCGAATGGTCGATCACCAGGTCAGCCGGCTGGAGCGGATTGATGCGACCGGGATCGCCCCCCATGCGCGCGAATGCCTCCCGCATCGCAGCAAGGTCCACCACGGCAGGAACGCCGGTAAAGTCTTGCAGCAACACCCGCGCAGGGCGAAACGCGATTTCCGTCGTCGGGTCCGCGGCAGGATTCCACCCCGCGACCGCGCGAATGTCCGCCCCCGTGACCGTGGTCCCGTCCTCATTGCGCAACAGGTTCTCGAGCAGGACCCGAATCGAGTACGGCAATGTCTCGACGTCGCCGAAATCGCCGACCGGAAGCGCGCTGGGTCGAAAGATCTCGACGTCCTCATCACCAATACGAATATTCGCGCGAACGCCAAAACTATCCAAAGAGCCACTCATATTTATCCCCTATCGTCCCAGCCCAAGGTACTGGTTCCGAGCCCGGATGTGAAGAGTTCAGGCGGGCGCGAATCAAACAAAGCAACTCCCACGTTTCAATACCAGTTCGATCCCTGAACTTGGGGCTGTCGAGTTTACCGTTCCCTCCTTGTCAACACGATCGCGAATCAAATCAATCTCGAAGAAACCCTCAAAAAGAAGCGAGAAACCGTTGCACAAGATGGAAACGCAGTGTATTCGACAGCACCTTGTCGGCGAACCGCCGAGAGACAACGCAACGTTAGGATTGACGTTGGGAAATATTGAGGAGACGCAGATGGCTCGACCGCGCAAAGCAACCAAACCTACCGGCGGCAGGGGGAGTGCTCAGGCGATTGAAAAACGACGAGTTGCGCGACAGTTAAATGCAGTACTGACCGGTGGCTCACCACGAAGCGGTGGGCTCGATGGGCGCACCGAAAAACGTCGTCAACGGCTCATCAAAGAGCTGGCGGATGGCAAGAATGGCAAAGCGCTCAAACCGATCGACGTTGTGGCGCACGTCGACGAGCTACTCGAAATTGGAGAGACGCTCTCGTCACTCAAAAAGCAAGGCGTCAAGCCTCAGAAAACAGAGATCACACCCGAGGTGATGGAAGTCGTCAAGCGCACGCAACACGCGTACGGATTTCGCCCTGACGCGTGGAAAATGCTCGGCCTCGCTGTCGAAAACGGCGCGTCTCGCGCAAAAGGAACCAAAACGTCGAGCAAGCCTGCGAAAAAGCGTGCGCCCCGCAAACGAGGACGCGCGTCCGCAACACGCTGAGTCGTCGCCTCACTGTTCTGAAGCCCCGATACGGCGAAACCAAGACTCCCACCGCTACCCTGGCCATTCTTTTCCAGTTGCAGCACTAGTCACCGCGGCGAACTCGAGCTAGAACTCCGAGCCGAGAGATCAGCGCAATCGCATGTGTCTCCATCAGGGCGCCGTGGCCAAGTGGTAAGGCAGAGGTTTGCAAAACCTCCATTCACCGGTTCGAATCCGGTCGGCGCCTCAGTTTAGTCTGAGGGTCTGGCACCCAGACCCTCTCGTCGGGGTACGACCCCGCCGATTCACCCAAACTCCCCCGCCAGGAGGCACGTACCCTGGTTCCGTAGTGCCGAA
>JANQQS010000012.1 GCA_028284955.1 Myxococcota bacterium
ACTTCATCGTAGAGCTCCTGATGTTTGGGTTGAGGGTCACGCCCCGTCTTGGCCCTCAACCCGAACATCAGGAGCGGATGCAGAATCTGAATCTGACACGGGTGCAGACACCGACGCCGACGCTGATTCAGAACCCAATGCCGAGAGAGATCCCGATTCGGATGCAGATACGGACACAGAATCAGATTCGGCATCAGCGTCGGGTTCGGGTTCGGCGTCTGCCTCAGAATCAGAATCAGCGTCGGTGTCTGCGTCGGGTTCGGCGTCTGCCTCAGAATCAGAATCAGCGTCGGCACCCGAATCGGGGCCCAAACACATCAACGCCTTTTCTAAAGTCGCCTTCAGAGCTTCAGACTAAAAGTGACCGCGGCAAGAGACTTGACCCAAACCCACGCCGCATGACGTCGCCTGGCCTTCGGCGCGTTCTTTGTCGTTTTTGCCGACCGTAAAACTAACGATGGCGGCAGCGGCGAATGCTCCGGCCAATGCCATCGATGCGATCGCGGCGCGTTCGGCGCGCTCGGCGCCGTCGCGTTCGTCTCCGCATACGTCGCCTCGTGTGCGTCCTGGCGCAAGGCATCGGGAGTCGTCGTTCCAGCGTTCGGCCCGGTTTTCCCGAACGAAGTAGGCTACCAGCGCACCGCTAAGCGCCGCGACACTCAAGCTGGACATCGCGATGCCCCATTTCACCCCTCGGCTCAAACCGGGTGTGTCCTGCGCGCCCGCGCTCTCCTGCGCCGCAGCCTGGATATCGCGTTTGGTGCCCTTGTTGAGCTCGAAATGCTCACGCGCGTTCATACCACCCTCGATGACCAGAGAACGAGTCTCCGAAAAATAGCCGTCCGCAACGACTTCGAGCGTGTAGGAGCCCGCCAGCACGCGCGCGGGCTCGGTGAACGGAAGGGTTCCGATAACCCTGCCATTCAGGCGGACTTCGGCGCCATCAGGGCTTCCCTCAATACTAAGACTGCCGATGCGCGCGTCGACGATTTCTTGAGCGCGGTTAAGCGCATCGCGATGCCGCTTGACGTACGGGTCTTGCGCATGGCGGAACACCTCCCGCAAGTAGCGGTCGGCTTCAAGCCATCGCCCGGTGGCTTGGGCAGCAAGCGCGACGTGAGCTTGAATGCGTACTGAATCGGGGTTCTCTTCGAGCGCCCGAAGAAAGATGGTGAGCGCTGCCTCGTCATTTCCGGCCTGCCGCAGCTCGATACCTTCCTGGACAAGCGGCTCGACGTCGGAGTTGGCCGCGCCCTCTCCGGATTGAGCGTGCGAAGGTAGTGGGCAGAGCACGGAGATCGGAGGGAGAAGAAAAACCGCAACGGCGAGCGAACGGCACCACGACAAACCAGGCAAACGATCAGGCATGAGCTCTCCTCAGCGAACGCAATTGAGGCGTCGAAGACTAGCATTCATTGCCGCTGCTACGCACTATCCAGCCTAATCCAAGATCGGCGCGTTGTTGGCGCCCACCGACTTTGTAGGACGTGTTTTTGGCGGCGACGCAGAGCTGGCTTCGGACGAGACAACCGGTGACGGCTCAGACTTCGGGGGCTGCGCTTGCGAGCGCACCGCTTTCGGTCGGTTGCGCGCCTGCGGCCGATTCAGACGAACGAAACGGCTCGGCGGACTCCCTCGAAAACGCAAGATTTTAGGCACGTAGCCTGGCGCCGAAATGCGCAACTCGTGCATGCGATCGGCGGACACGGTACCGCGATATCCGCCTCGGCCTACTTGGTGGCCGTCGAGCACCAAGCGCGCGGTCTTGGGGGTCACCCGAACGTCCACCTTCACAGTTTCCAATCGGTCCACGCCAAACTCGGCGGTGGTTCCCGCCGAAGCCGTCGCTCCGCCAGTACGCTGCTCGTCTGGCGCAACCGGCGATCCAGCCTGGCCGGAGCCGCCGTGTTCTTCAAAACCAGGTCGTCCCTTAGAAGGAGGTCGTTCTTCAGAAACGGGTCGTGTGGATGCGGATGGTTCCGACATCGAGTCATCAGAAGCGGTTTCACCGGAAGCCCGTATGCGCGCGTCGGCAGATTCAGGTTCACCGGAAAGACTTCGCCACCCCGCGAAGGCTGCCGAACCAAACAGCAACAAGAGAAGCAACGCAATCCACGGTTTTCGCCGTAGGTATCCCAAGAACCCACGCCAGGCTCGTTTCGAACGGTTGGGTAGCGTCACATATGTTGCGGCAATAGCTCCATCGGGGCGCGACGTCGAAACCTCGCCCGGTTCGACAGAAATCTCGATAGACGGCACCGTTTCCGCGGCCGCAGCCTGACCGAACGTGGGCCGCCACATCGTCGCGTCTCGCTCGTTCGCAAAGTCCAGCAGATCCGAGCCGAGGCTGCCCATATCCGGGTATCGGTCAGTCGGGTTCTTTCGCATCGCCTTGAGGATGATTCGTTGGAATTCGTCGGGAACACCGGGAAACACCTCTATCGGAGGCCGAAAATCGACATCGCCAACCTTCTTCAATACAGCGAGCACAGAATCGCCTACAAACGGCGCCTGACCGGTCACGCATTCGTAAAGAATCGTGCCCATCGAAAATTGATCCGATGCGGGGGTTAGGTCGCGCACTCCATCAACGGCTTCGGGGGACATATACGAAGGCGAGCCGAGTACCTGGTTGGCCGCGGTGAGTTTTCGTTCTTCTTCGCGAACAAACTTAGAGATTCCGAAATCGAGCACCTTAGGAAGAATTTCTCCCACGGAACCGTGGGAGAGGAAGATGTTTTCCGGCTTGAGGTCGCGATGTACGATCCCTTGCAAATGCGCAGCCTGAACCCCGGCGATGACGGGTAAGAGAATGTGCGCGATGGCGTCGGGCGCCAGCGGCGCTTCGCGGAGCAGATAGCGCCCGAGATCTTCGCCGTGGAGAAGCTCCATAACCAAGAACGGGGTCTCACCGGAAATGCCCACGTCGGTCATGTTCACAATGTTCGGATGTTTCACCGACGCGGCGGCGCGCGCCTCCTGAAGAAAACGCTGGCGCGCGTCCTGCCGCTTTGCGTAGGAACTACTCAGAAGCTTGAGCGCGACGAGGGTACGAAGGCCGACATGCTCGGCTTCGTAGATCCGTGCCATGGCCCCCTGGCCAATGCAGCGGCGCACTACGTAGGACCCAAATTGGGCTCCCTCAGGCAGCGCGTCTACAAAAACTCTCTGTGTCTGGCTGCTCACCGAGAGCTGAAATCATAGCGTACGTACGCCTACCGGGCGACCCTCCGCCCCAGATGGTGCACAGGTGTAACGACCCCCAAAATTGGGATCTGCAGTCGATTCCTGCCGCAAAGGAATAATGCCCGGCTCGCGGTCGGCGGTCGATCGCTCGTGACCCCTGCGCGCGGCGACAGTGTGGGACAAAGTCCTCCAAAACAAAGGCCCAAAGGCGCAAGACGGGGTTCGGAAACGAGACGAACCCTGGTATCCTAGCGTTCTCTCGTGCACTTCCAATTGAGGTACTATGGCGGACCACGACCTCTCTGATGGTTCAGAGATGACCGGGCCGATCGACGACGCGTTCCTGAACGCTGCGGCACTAGTGCGGAAAACTCCGCAGTCAGCGGAAGCCTGGGATGAGCTCGATGATTACGCCGCATCGTCCCAGCGCCCCGACCAAGTTGGCGCGCTGTATCGCGAAATGCTCGGCGCTGAGCTCGCCCCCGAAATCGCCGCGACCCTCGGGCGACGCGCGGTGGAGTTTCACGAGGAATGGTTTCGAGAAGATTCTCCCGCGCTGATCGAAGTGCTGAGCCGCGTTTTGCAAGTAGACCCATCGGCGGAGGAATGGGCGTTTCCTCGCCTGACGGTGGCGTTTACTGTCGCGGAGCGCTGGGAAGAGCTGCTCGACCTCTACGACCGGGCGATTGAAGCGACCGATGATCAAACGCGGCGCGCCGTCCTCCTTGAAGAAGCGGCCCAGACAGCCAAGGATTTCGCCGGCAATCCCAATCGATCGATCGGCTATCTCCAGCAGCTGATCCCGCTGCGCCCCGGCGACAAACCGCTCGCGGGCTCTCTCGAACGCCTCTTAGAACGGCAAGAGCGATTCGAAGATCTGATCGCGTTTTGGCGAACACGATTGTCCTCCATGGCGCGGACCGACGCGCGCCGAACATGTTTGCGGATGGCGCAGCTTTGGGTCGAACCGCTCGGTCGTCCGGCAGAAGCGATCGGGGAGATACGGGTTCTGTTCTCGGACGAAGCAGCAGAGCCGAACGAGATTGCCGAGGGATGCAGCCTGCTGGAGCAGATTCTCGCCGACGAGTCGGTGGCAGGAGGCCCTCGAAGGCAAGCGCTCTCGCTGCTGCGCCGCAGATATTCGTCGGATGAACGGTCGACCGACATGGTCCGAACGTTGGATGCGGCGCTGGAGTTTGCCGATCACGACGAGCGTGTCGCCTTGCACCAAGAAGCAGCCACCCGCCTCGAGACGGACGGCGATCCAAGCGGCGCAATGGATCACTACGCTTCGCTGCTGAGGCTGACCCCCGCATCGTCGACCGTCCGCGGACGACTGCGCATGTTGGCGGAGCAGACCGGCGAACACCAGCGCCGGGCTCAAGCGTTGGTGTCGTCGGCCGATGCCTGTGACGACCCGGTAGCTCGCGCGACGCTCCGAATGGAAGCCGCGGAAGTCTTCGAGCGAGCCCTTGACGATGTCACTGCCGCGATCGGTCAATGCGTGTTGGTGGTCGAGGAACGCACCATCGACCCGGCGGTATCGCTCACCGCGGCGCGCCGCCTTTCAGGGCTCTATCGGGCGGCAGGGCGCAACAACGATGAGCTCACGACGCTCGAGCATCTTGCCGAACTCGAAACCGATGCGGTGGAGCAACGTCGAGTACGGGGACAAGCAGCTCGTCTCGCCGCGGAGCTTGGCCAGTTTGATCGCGCCATCGCGATTTGGGAAAAGCGCATCAGCAATCACGAGCGAGATTCAGAAGCCCTCGATGCACTGGTCTCGCTGCTCGAAGCGGAACAGCGGTGGGAACCCCTGGTCGCAGCGCTTCGCACGCGTATCGATTCGGCGATGAGCAACTGGCAACGGCGAGCCGACCTGGTTCGAATCGCCAAAGTCCAAACTGAAGAGTTAAGCGAGCCCGCCGATGCGATCGCGACCTGGCGCGAGGTCGCCGCGGTGCACGGCGAAGATATTGAAACGGTGGACGCTCTTGCAGCGCTGTACGCTTCGATGTCGCGATGGCAGGAATTCGGGGAGTTATTAAGCGGCGCGGCAACCCGAGAAGATGCGCACCTGGCGAATATCCGATGCGCGCTCGGAGACGCGTTTCGTGAACATCTGGGGGACCCTCAGCGCGCGTTCGTCGAGTACAAACGAGCGCTGGAGGCGGAGCCTCGAAATGAGCAAGTGCGCGCCGGACTGGCCACGCTCTGCGATCTGCCTCGCGCTGAGCATCGAGAGTTGATCGCGAGCGCAGTCGAATCGCTCGCGAGATCGTATTCCGAATCGGACGAATGGGAGCCGCTGCTCGCTCTCCTTCACCAACGACTCAGCTCCGCCCCGGACCGCGCCGCGCGAGCGCGTCTACTCAAAGAAGCCGCAGAGATTCAGGAGCGACGCCCCGAAGCGCCGCGGGCAGCGCTCGAATCAGTCCGCCGTGCGTTCTTGATCGTCCCCGGAGACACCGCCCTTGAAGCGGAGCTCGTTCGACTGGGCGAGGCAATTTCTGAGCACGAACACGTGGCAACAGCGTTTGAAGAAGCCGCGCGCAGCATCAGCGACGACCCCGATCGCAAAGCGCATTTGTACAAACGAGCGGGAGAGGTTCGCGAAACCCATCTTGAGGACCATGCGGGCGCGGCCGACGCCTACGCGCAGGCCCTAGCTCATCGGCGAGCCGACGAATCCCTTGCTTCCGCCCTCGTACGAACCGCCACGCTTGCGGAGCGCTTCGATGTCGCCGAACAGGCGCTGCTCGAAGTGGTTTCCGACGCGAACGTCCCCGCTGGCCATATTCGAGCACTCGCGCAGGTTCAGCGGCACAACCCTGGCGAATCGCTTTTTCGAACGCTCTTGCGCCTGTCCGAAGCACACGCGGGCGACCTCGACGCATTGACTGAAGCGGCCGCATTCGCGCTGGACACGCTGTCCGATCCGGATCGAGCCCGCCCGGTGCTCGAAAAGCTCTACGAACGCGCGGCGGCATTGTGGAGAAGAGGAACACAAGCGCAGGGTGAACGAAGCGCCGAAGAGGCGTGTGCGTGGTCCCTGGATCAACTCGTCGCTCTTTGCCAGCAAAGCGGTGACTTCGCGCGGGTCGTCGCGCTGCTTCGGGATGGAGCAAGCCTTCCGTTTGACCGCGACCGCATCGTGGAGCTCAAAGCGAAGGCGGCCACGGTCGCCGTCGAGCATCTCGAAGACCGGCAGCAAGCGATCGAACTTTATCGGGAAGTGCTGATTCTCATGCCTTCCCACGCGCGCTCGATCGCAACGCTCGCGGAACTCTACGAAACGGAAGACGAGATCACGGGCCTGCTCGCGCTTCGCAAGCGAGAACTCGGCCTCACCGCAGATCGGGAGCGACGACTGGAGCTCAGGCTCGAGATCGCGCGGCTAATTTCAGAAATCGAAACTCGCGGTGGCGGGCGTGCGCAGGCGCTCCGCGACAATCTCGCCGAACACCCGGGACACGCGCCGTCGCTCGCTGCGTTGACGAATGTGCTTTCGAGCCATGGGCGTTACGGCGAGCTGGCGGAGCTGCTTTCGAGCCAGGCCGACGAAACCGAAGGCGAAGACGCTGCTGCGCTGTGGTACCGAACCGCGGAGTTGGCGGAGACCCATCTCCACGAGATCGATCGCGCGCTCGAAGCGTATCGACGGTCTGTCGATTTGAGCCCTCGTGCAGAGGCACTAGACGCGCTGGCCCGCATCCATCGCGACCGGAAAGAGTTCGCCGCCGCAAGCCGTTGGCTCGAGCGACGCTTGGAGCTCGCGGGCGAACCCGAACACGGAGAGGTTTCGCTCACTCTGGCGCACGCGCTCTTCGACGCCGGTCGACCGGAACGAGCCGCGCAGGTACTCGAAGCGGCGCGGGTTCGCGACCCGGCCAACTCAGAGCTTCAGGATTTGCTCGCCGACCACTACCGAAAAGCCAAAGAATGGAGCCCACTCGCGCAGTTGCTCACCGAGGCTTCGGCGCAGCATCACGACGCGGACAAGGTGCTCGCAATGGTTCGCGAAGCCGCGAAGCTCTACCACGATGTGCTTTCGACGCCGGCCGATTCAGTCGGCGTGCTGCGACGCGGGCTCGAGTTTGCGCCCGAGGATCGCGGCCTGCGGATGCAGCTCGCCGAAGGCCTGCGCTTTTCAGGTGAGCTCGAAGAAGCGTGGCAAGTGCTCAGCGGGCTCGTCGAAGATTTCGGTCGGCGGCGCAGCGGAGAGCGCGCCGAAGTTCATTACCGTCTCGGCATCGTCGCGCACGCGCGAGGAGAGCTCCAAAGCGCGCTCGAACAGCTCGAGCTGGCCACCAAGATGGCCATGACCGACCCTGAGATGCTTCATATGCTGGCGCGGCTGTCTCGTGAAGCAGGCCAACTCGATCGGGCGGAGAAAGCCTATCGAGCGCTTCTCATGCTCGTACGGCGGCGCGGCCGCGATCAGCCGCTCCTCGTCGGGGTCGCGGAGGTCATGTACGAACTCAGCGCGATCGCGCGCGACCACGACGACAGAGAGCAAGCGACCGAGCTCTTCGAGTCCGCGCTAGAAACCGCGGCGCAAAGCGACGACGAAGCCGTTCGCCTCACCGAAGCGCTAACCGCCCGCCAGGAGGCCGAGCGTGCGCTTTCGGTGCTTCAGCGACGACTCGAGACGACCAAAGGAACGCCGACAAGCCCTGTAGTTTCGATCGCAATGGTGGAGGTCCTGAGCGGACAGCTGGGCCGCGATGCAGAAGCTCTCGACCACGGTCTGGCGGCGCTGAGTCACGCGGCGGAAAGCGACGAGCTTCATCGCCGGGTGCTCGAACTCGCCAAAAACACCAGCCGCGAAAGCGACTACCGGGAACGCCTCGAACAGCTCCTTGAACAGGTACGTCATCGTGACGAGCCGACGCTGATTAGCTCTCTATTGCTCCGGCTGGGGCAAGTGTTGGAAGTTGATTTGGAAGACTTGGCGGCGGCCAAAGAACGGTACGCAGAAGCCGAGCAACTCAAGGTCGACGTCGTCGCAGCCTGGCGAAATTTGGCGCGAGTGGCCGGGCGAATGGGCGACACAGCGGAACACCGCCGAGTGCTTCGACAACTAGTCGAAGTCTCGGAGCTCGACCTCGTGGATCGAGCTGAAGCCCTCTACCAACTGGCCGACGTGCTTCTGAAAGACGCCGACGAATATTCAGAAGGCGCGATCATCGCGCGGCGTGCATTTGACGCGGACCCCCAGCCCGACCGGCTCGGCACGGTACTTTCGCGGGCGCTCAGCGCAACCCCGCAGCACGATGCGCTCATGGCCCTCTACGAGGAAGTAGCGCGCGCTTCGGGGTCCGACGATATGTTGCTCGATTTCTTCGAACGGCGGGCTGCGCGGTCCGATGTGTCGATGGCCCAGCTTCGCGAAGCGGTCGATAAAGCGAGGGCGATGGGCGCGGGAGAGCGCGTCGCTCGATTGCTCGAACGAGCTGTGGACCGCGCGAGTTCGGACGAATCGACGGAGGCACCACTCGACGCTCGCTGGGCCATGCTCGCGCTGGCCGATCGTCACGAAGCGGCCGGCGAAATCGTGCAGGCTGTCGAATGGGCGCGCCGCGCCGCGGAGGCCACCGAGGCTCCTGCCGAACGGCGACGGCTCGAGATTCGTGTGGCTCAGCTCGCGTCGCAACCTGGCGGAGACCTCACGCTCGCGGCGGAGGCGTACGAACGATTGCGAGAGACCGACGCGGCGGACCCGGAAATCTGGAAGCCTCTCTTGCGCGTATACCGGGAGTCCGCGAGCGAAGATAAGTTGAGCGATTTGGTGAACGACCTCGTTGACACGTTGCTCGATCCCGAACAGCGAAACGTCGCACGCCTCGAAAAGGTGAAGTTCCTTCTCGATCACGAGGGTCGCGAGCACGACGCGGTAGATATCCTGAAGCAGGTGCTCGACGAGGAACCGGATCATCAGGAAGCGAGCCAATGTTTGGCATCGATCTACGAGCAAAGCGGATACGATGAGGATTTGGTGGAGCTGCTCGGCCGGCAGCTCGACGCCGCGCGCGACCGCCAAGATCTCGAAGCGATTCAGTCGCTGACGCTTCGCCTGGGCGGTTTGCTCGAGACGGTGCGACGAGAAGAAGCCATCGATCTCTATCGCCGCGCATTTGACTGGATTCCCGCCGATCGTGAAGTCGCTGGCGCACTCTTGGCGTTGATTCGTCCCGAAGACGACCCTCGGGAATGGACCGAAACTCGCGAGCGACTTCTCGCCACCGCAACCGGCGAAGAAGCGTCTCAACTCGCCACCGAGATTTGCGCTGAATGGCAGGCGCTCGACGATCCAGAGGGAATGCAGCGCGCGCTGGAACTTGGCTGCGCGGGCAACCCTAGCGATGCGTCGTTGCGAGAGCGGCTCGAAACGAGCTACCGCGAACGCGAAGACTGGTCGGGCCTCGCGAACTATTTGCTGAACTACGCTGAGCAAATGGGTTCAAACGTGGACGAGCAGGTCGCCCGACTTCGCGAAGCCGCAGAGTTATTTCAACACCGGCTCGGCGACCCGGCCGGAGCAGTTCAAGTCATGCGTCGCATTTTGGAGATTACCGGCGACGAAAGCATGCTCAGCGCACTGGTGGAAGCTCTGCATGCCGCTGGCGACAACGAGGGCGCGGTCGCCGAGGTTTCTCGCGCGCTCGACGACTACACTGACCCTGACGAACGATTCGTTGAGCTACTCAAGCTGCGGGCTCAGCTCTATCAAAGCAGCGACGAAACCGTGCTCGCGGTTCGAGACTATGAGCAGGCGTATGAGCTGATGCCGCATTTGGTCACCGAAGACTTGGCATCCGCTCTCCGTGCGCGCGCCGACCGGGCAGCGCAAGATGGCGAGCGCGAAGCTCAGCGGGCGGCGATGATGCGCTTGGTAACCGTGCTCAGCCAAGCCCGCGATTCGGCAGGCGCGCGTCAGGTCCTGGTCGACTGGCTTGCCGTGGCCTCGGAAGATGTCGAAGCGCTGCTCGCGCTCCGGGAAATCGACGTAGTGACCGAACACTGGTCGGGTGTCGCCGAAACCTGCAATGCCCTCGTGCGACTGCAACATGATCACGAACAGATGGAGTCGGCGCTGCTCTTGGCCGATGCTTGCGCGGCGGCGGGTGAAGCAGCTGGCGCCCGGACTGGCCTCGAGGTGGCATGCCGCGATCAACCGGGAAACGCCGAGCTCTCGGATCGGTTGATGAAGTTGTATGAAGATCTTGGCGCGTATCGAGAAGTCGCCGAAATGCTCACCCAGATGGCCGCGCAAGCTACCGAAGACCATCGCGCGCCGCTCTATCTGAGAGCCGGCCAGCTATTCGTGGAATCGGTGGGAGACGCCGAAGCCGCCATCGAGCCACTTCAAGCAGCGCTCACGCTGCAGCCCGAAGACAACCAAATCAAGCTTCTGCTGGCCGATGCGCTCACGGCATCGCGTCATATCGCAGAAGCAGGAAAGCTCCTCGAAGAAGCGATCTCGAACTTTCCCAAACGACGTTCTCCCGAGCTGAGCCAGCTACAGCATCGGATGGCGCGGCTCGCTCGCATGGTCGAAGATCGCGACGTAGAGCAGCAGTGGCTCCAGGCAGCCCTAGATAGCGACAAGAACAACGTCGCTGCAGCAGGGGAACTGGCGCGGCTGGCGATGGACCTCGGACAATACGACGCGGCTCTCGGCGCGCTTCGGGTCGTCACCCTGAGCCGCGACGAAGGACCGATGAGCCGAGCCATGGCATTCCTTCTTCAAGCACAAATCGCGCAACATCGGGGGGAATCGCGACGCGCGCTGCTGTGGGCCCGCAAGGCCCATTCCGAGGACCCCACGCTCACCGAAGCGGAAGATTTTCTGCGCGAGCTGGGCGAGGTGTGAACAGGCGCCGGTTTGACTTTACAGCCCGCCGTGGCTGCGGCTAACGTACCCAGATTCCTATGACAAAATATATTCTGGCGATCGATCAAGGCACCACTGGGTCCACAGCGTTGGTTCTTGACGAAGGCGCGAACATTCTCGCTCGCGCCAACGTCGAGTTCGAGCAGCATTTTCCTCAACCGGGCTGGGTCGAGCACGACGTCGAACAAATCTGGAAAAGCGTCACCGCGGCAGTCGGTCAAGCGCTCGACCGGGCGCGGGTATCCGGCGAACAGTGCGCGGGCATCGGCATCACCAACCAACGCGAAACCACGGTGGTTTGGGATCGCTCGACCGGCCGCGCCATCCATCGGGCCATCGTATGGCAAGATCGGCGTACCACAGACCGCTGCCGGGCGTTGAAAGAGCAAGGGCTCGCCGAGCTATTTCAAACCCGCACCGGGTTGCTGATCGATCCCTACTTCAGCGGAACGAAAATCGAATGGTTGCTCGACCATGTAGACGGAGCGCGCAAACGCGCTGAGGCCGGCGAGCTCGCGTTTGGCACCATCGATTCTTGGCTGGTCTACCGACTCTCGGGAGGAGCCACCCACATCACCGACGTCACCAACGCATCGCGCACGTTGCTCTTCAATCTGGAACGCGGCTCTTGGGACGAGGAGCTGGCCGGGCATCTTCGGGTTCCGCCCGCCGTGTTGCCGGAAGTCCGCGGCTGCTCCGAAGTGTACGCAGAAACCTCGGGTTTCCCTGCGCTCCCGGACGGCATTCCCATCGCAGGCATCGCCGGCGACCAGCAGGCAGCGCTCTTTGGGCAGACCTGTTTCGACGTGGGCGACGCGAAATGCACCTACGGCACCGGCGCATTCTTGCTTGTGAACACGGGTCAACAACTGGTTCCATCAAAGAGCGGCCTCGTCACCACCATGGCCTGGCGCATCGGCGACCAATCGACCTACGCGCTCGAAGGAAGCGCGTTTGTGGCGGGCGCCGCGGTGCAATGGCTGCGCGATGGCCTAGGGCTCATTTCGACCGCGGCCGAAATTGAGGAAAAAGCCCGAGAGGTCGAATCGTCCGAAGGTGTCGTGTTCGTGCCTGCTTTGGCCGGGCTCGGCGCTCCGCATTGGGACCCCGATGCGCGCGGATTGCTCTGCGGAATCACCCGCGGCACCACCACGGCCCATATCGCAAGGGCGACGCTCGAAGGCATGGCGCTCCAAATCGTCGACCTCGCCGACGCCATGGTTCGCGACGCAGGGCAGCCGTTTACCCGGTTGAGGGTGGATGGCGGCGCGGCGCTCAACAACTTGCTCATGCAGCTGCAGGCGGACCTTCTCGGCGTTTCCATCGATCGACCGAGCTCAATCGAGACCACCGCGCTCGGCGCGGCGTATTTGGCAGGTCTTGCGGTAGACTTCTTTCCGAATACGGAGGCGATTCGAAAAGCCCACGGCGTAGAGCGCCAGTTCGAGCCTGCGATGGATGCATCGACGCGCGCGGAGTATCGCGCCCGCTGGAACGCCGCCATCGCACGAACCCGGCTGGCTGTACCGCCCGCGGAGCACGTGTGAGCGACCCATCCAACAAAACCGGCCCCGCCAATCGTCGCGAAGTCCCCGTCGTATGGGAAGCGCTGGAAGACGCTTTCGAAAACAACGCGCCCGAAGTCCATAGCTACCTGCATATCGAAACGGGAGAGGTGATTCGCGTCGTCGACGGAATCGCGGACCCGTCGATGCACAGCCGCATCATGTCCAACCCGCAGTACTTGCCGATCGACCCGGTGTCGTCGCGCGAACAATACCGCTGGATGGAGCGATTCATCGAAACGGTAGAACACGCCGAGCTGCGTACCAAGCTCAGCACCGCGATCGACGGCAAAGGCGCGTTTCGGCGATTCAAAGACGTACTGATGGCGCACGCAGTCGATCGAGAGCGATGGTTTGCATTTCGTTCCGAACGACTCCGCGCCACGATGGAAACGTGGCTCGTCGCGAACAATATCACCGCCGTCGAGCGACCGGAATGGCGCGTTCCCAGCGCAGACGAGGTGCAAACCCGCACCACCGAAGAACGCCCGGGGCGCCGGTCTCGCGCCGACGTAGCCGACGCGCAGCGAAGACGACTGCACGAACTCGTGGACCTACTGCCCGCGCGAGAGCTCGACACCGCGCTCGCGTTCCTCGATTTCCTGAGAGAGCGGCGGCATATGTCACGACCGCGCGCCCGCACCGTGCATCGAACCGCCACGACTTCCGATGCGCCAGAAACGAACGACGCTGAAGAAACAAGCGCGCAAGAAGACTGATTGAATCAGTTCAAGTCATTGGAAGATAGACTCGAGGCTGTTCCAGAACGTCGGATCTTTATACCTGATTTGGATAAACAGTTTGCGCGCGTCCTTGCCTTTGCCAACAACGAACGAAACTGCCACCGTCTCGCTGGCAAACGCAATACCATCCAACACCCGTCGCCTTATATTTCCGTCGAGTGTGGTGGACACACACGCTTGCGGGACATCTCCTAGCCGGGCGAAGAAATGAGTCTTAGCCGGAGGGTATGTTCCACTGGTGACGACGTCCGTTTTGCATGACACGCTCCATGAATAGTTGACCTTCTTGAAGGATTCCGACGTTACGGATTGCTTCGCGCCCGATCCTTCGGCATCGATCGTGACGTCCACGGCACGAGCCTTGAAATCAGGCGCCTCGCTAATTTCCTCTTTCGGGACTTGCAACTCTTTTCCGACAGCGCCTATTCGAACGCTGAACGACACTTCTTCCCCAAAAGTGTCGCCACTGAACACGTCCGCGTCACGCCCCACGGGATGCACCACCCAAGCCTCACCGGAAGTTTCCAGTAGCTGGGCATACGTACCTGTCAACGTACCCCTACCGCTAACCTGCTTTTCCTCCGTTGCGGTCGGCTCACCATCCGGCACGTTTGCGGCACATCCCGCCCCCGGCCCTCCGGCCAGGCATCCACCGACGAGTGTCCAAACCATCATCTTGCTTCTCATGGCTATACGTCCTTCATCGCTCGTCGTTGCTTCCACATCCCGCGTCTAATTCTGCCGTTGATGCACGTTCCATGCCTTGATACGTATTCCGCGCCCGCTGGGAACTTTCGACCAATCCTCGCTCGTGCGTGGGTCGGCGGAAGAATTTCACGGACATCATGTCGGCGATCGAGGCGAACGGCTGGTGTAAAGCGGGCCCTCTACGGCGGGAATATGCGGCTTGGTCTGGGGTGTTTTGGAGCATATCCAGAGGTCGCTTCGGCATCCGATGGAATGCGCGCCTTCGTATTCTGTACAATCGGGAACGACTTCGAGCACCAACAGGCCGCATTGCGCGAGGATTCTTTGTTTTTCCAAACCGCGCTCCAGCGCGCGGCGGCTCCATCCGAAGTTCACGTACAGGCGGCCGTCCGGGCGCAATAGCTCGATGGCTCGGCCCACAAACAGCGCAAACCCTTCGGGGGCGTAGGGCGGGTCGGTGAAGACGCAGCCGAATTTCCCGCGCAGCGATTTGGGGCAAGGCTCGCGCAAATCGTGAGCCACGGTATTGATCTCGAAATGACGATCCTGGGCGCAATCATCGATCATCTTCAGCAAATCTTGGTCGACGTCGATCACCGTAGTGCGCGTTCCCACCTCCACGAGATGGATGGCCAAGCTGCACAGATCGTCGTCTCCCAAAAACACCAACCCGCGCTGCACCTCTCCTGCCGCAACCAGCCGTTCGGCTCGGCGCACCACGCTCGGCAAGGAGGCCCATATCTGATCGAGCTCGCGCTTGGCTGGGCTGCGTTTCTGCGCTAGCTCGCGCAAACCTTCGATGAGAGTTCGCGAGCGCTCTGAAAGAGGCTTGGCCCGCTGACGCGCCACCATTTCATACGCCAGCGCTGCCATCCCTGTCTGCGTACACGCTACGCGGCCTTCTTCGACCGCAAACCATTTGGATTTCTCCTCGAGCAGCCGCTTGACCACCGAGCGCGCCTCGCCCGCGCGAGCCACCAAATCGTCTAACTTCGCCGGCGTTTCGGCTGAAGCGCGCAAGATGCGGTACGTTCCTTCGTTCATCGCGTGCTACGATAGCGCATGGTCCGAAAAGAGCAGCGTACAGAAACGCTCACCGGAACGATTCGAAAACTCGGGTTAGAAGGTGGTGTATGGGCGCTAATCACCGATCAGGGCGCATCGATCGAGCTGCTCGACCCGCCCGACGAGCTCAAGACCGATGGCGTTAAAGCGCGCGTCACTCTCAGTAGAGACGGGGCCCAGGTCTCCATTGGTATGGTGGGTGACGTGGCCGCCGTAACTGCCTTCGAGCTGCTGTAGGGAAGCCGAAATCGGACGCAGACACCGGGACAATGCTAGCGATCGGCCTCGGTTGACGCGACGTTCGCTCGATCCACCGATGCGAGCAAAAACGCAAACGTCATCGCGGTTTCCCGATGGTAGCGAAAGCGCCCCGAGGCTCCGCCGTGACCTGCGTCCATGTTCATCCACAGCAGCAGCGGGTTTTGGTCGGTCTTGTGGGTGCGGAGTTTCGCCACCCATTTGGCAGGCTCCCAGTACTGGACTTGTGAATCGTGAAGACCGGCCAGGACGAGCAGGTGAGGATAACGCTGGGCTTTGACGTTGTCGTACGGCGAGTAGCTCAGCATATATCGGTAGTACGTTTCGTCATTGGGATTTCCCCATTCGTCGTACTCGAACGTGGTGAGCGGAATGCTCTCATCCAGCATCGTGGTCACCACATCGACAAACGGAACGTTGGCCACTGCCGCATGATAAAGATCCGGGCGCATGTTCACCACCGCGCCCATGAGAAGGCCTCCGGCACTCCCGCCCATCGCGAGCAGCTGATTGGTTGTCGTGAACCCTTCTTTGATCAGGTGCTCGCTGCAATCGATGAAGTCCGTAAACGTATTCTTTTTCTTGAGAAGCTTTCCGTTCTCATACCAGGCTCGACCGAATTCTTGTCCTCCTCGAATATGCGCGATGGCATAGATGACGCCGCGTTCCAGTAGGCTCAGCCGCGAAGAGCGAAACGTCGGGTCCATCGAGATGCCGTAGGAGCCATATCCGTACTGAAGTAGGGGATGGGGCTTTGAGCGATCCAGCGAGCGATGGTGAACAATCGAAATCGGCACCGAAGTCCCGTCTCGCGCGGTGGCCATGGTTCGATAGGAGACATAGTCGTTCGGCTCGTATCCCCCGAGCACTTCCTCTTGCTTTCGGAGCGCACGTTTTCGACTATCCATTTGATAGTCCCAAATGGATGGGGGCGTTTTGAGCGACGTGTATTCGAAGCGCACCGATTTCGATTCGTACTCCGGGTTCACATCAAGGTCGGCGGTGAAGAGCTCTTCGTCGAACTCGATTTCGTGAGCCGCCGCCTCGTTCGTAGCTTGACCCTGCCAGGGAATCACGCGCAGGCGCGCGATCCCGTCGCGTCGTTCAGCCACCACCAAATGATCTTGAAATACATCAAACGACCTCAAAAATACGCGATCGCGATGGGCTATTTCTTCGCGCCAGGCCGTTCGATCAGAGGTACGTTTCGGATCGATCGACATCAGCCGGAAATTCGGCGCGTTCCAATTGGTCCGAATATAAAACCGGTCACCGGCATGGGCGATGTCGTACTCGTGGCCGGCTTCTCGCGGCAGAAACACCTGAAACGGCTGCTCCGGGGCGGCTGCATCGACGAAACGCATTTCGTGAGAAATCGTCTGCCAGCTGCCGATCACGATATAGCGTTTGGACTTGGTGCGGTGCACGCTGACGTAGAACTCAGCGTCGCGCTCTTCGTAAACGAGCACATCGCTTGACGCCTTGGTACCCAGTCGATGCCGCCACACCTGATAGGCACGCAGCGTTTCGGGATCTCGTCGAACATAGAACATCGTTTGGTTGTCGAGCGCCCAAGCCACCGCTCCGGCCGTCCCGGGCACGGAATCGTCGAAGTCGGTTCCCGTTTCGAGGTTTCGAAAACGGAGGCGATAGATACGCCGGCCGAGAGTGTCTTCCGAGAACGCGAGAATCTTCCCATCCGCAGACACCGAAAGACCGGCTGCATGATAATATTCGTGGCGTTGCGCTTCGACGTTGGCGTCCAGCATGATTTGCTCGGGCGCGTCGAGCGAACCCTTCTTGCGGCAGTGGATGGGATACTCGCCCCCTTCCTCAAACCGCGTGTAGTAATAATACCCATCGAGTTGGTAGGGGGCGGTCGCGTCGTCTTTTTTGATTCGGCCTTTGATCTCTTGAAAAAGTTCTTCTTCAAACCCTGCCAGCGGCTTCAAGGTTTCTTTTGTGTAGGCGTTTTCCGCCTGTAGATAGCTCAAGACCTCAGGATTTTGCCGTTTATCGTCGCGCATCCAGTAGTACGGGTCGGGCCGCGCGTGGCCGTGGGTTTCGAGCGTGCGAGGTACCTGCTTGGCGACAGGGGGAGTGGGTTCTTTGGTCATAGCAAGAGGTCCAGTTCTTTGGTTTGCGAGGTGCCGAGAAGGGCATCCAGCGGCGCTCGATATAAGGCCAACCGCGATTCCGCTGACGGCAAGGAAACAGTTCCTGGGCATGGGCTCCTACGCCTCGACAACTTGGCCGCGTTGCGCGGCCGGGTGGCGATCGGTGACGCGATGAAGCCACCGGACAAAGTCGCCCATGACTTCCTCGCGATTGGTTTCGTTGAGCACTTCGTGGCGCGCTTCAGGGTAGAGTTTGAGCTGAACATCTCGAATCCCTGCCTTCCGATACGCCTCCGCCAGTCGTCGGACACCCGCGCCCCGATCGCCGACCGGGTCGAGTTCTCCAGCAAAGAGATAGATCGGAAGATCGACAGGCACGCGAGCTTGATTGCGTGGCGCGGCGATGCGCGGCAACGCATCAAGCAAGTCGACCCAAGTCTGTGTCGTAATCGCAAACCCGCACAGCGGATCCGCGAGATAGCGGTCGACTTCCGCTTGGTCTCGGGATAGCCAGTCTGAATCGGTCCGGCCTTCGAACCCTTTGTTAAAATCACCAAACGACAAGTGCTGCAGTAAGGAACTCGTCTCGGACGGACCTACGCGAGCACGCTCAATCCGCGCCACGACGCGGCCCGCATGCACGATAGGAGCAGGTGGCCCGTTCGAGCCGGATAGCGCAACCCCCGCCACGTCGCGCGGGTGCTCGAACAACAACTGCTGCGCCATGAACGAGCCCATGGAATGCGCAAGCAGCATGATGGGCACGTCGGGGTGGCGCTGGGCAATGAATCGGTTGAGCCGATGAATATCGCGCACCGCGCGGTTCCATCCATGTACGTCGGCCAAATGCCCGTGCTTTTGGCCTGGCCCGACGCTGCGCCCGTGCCCTCGCTGGTCGTGGGCGTACACTTCGTATCCCTGCCCGACCAAGCGCTCCGCAAGCCGCGCATACCGCGCCGCATGCTCGGACATCCCGTGCACGACGTGCACCACTGCCCGTCGATGATCGCAAGGCCAATGGTAGACAAAGAGGTCGATTCCGTCGGGAGTCGCAAACGTGAAGTTTTTTTTGTGTGCGTCTTCCGCCACGCGTCCAGCCCGCCCGCAGCCTACTCGGCCACCAGTTTGGCGACCAAAAAAATCTCCGTTTTCTCGCCTCAAGTCGCCTACCGCAGTCGCGTTACGCTATCTCCAACACTCAAAAACACTCAAAATTACTTAGCTTTGCGAAAGACTCTCGACCTCTGGTTCCCAAACCCCGGCTGGCCATCGTAGACTAACGACGCGCCTTCGTCGTAGGCTGGCCTCGCGAGAGCGGGATTACGAGTGAGCGAAACTTGGCAACGATTGGGCGACCGGAGTCCCCTCGAACTCACGGAGGCACGTCTCCAGCAACACTGGGCCGCCCAGGTCGTTGCCGCGCTGGGTCATAGCCTGGCCAAGCCTCGACCCGATTCGAGCCACTCCAGCTTCGAGTGGATGCCCGGTCGCAATACGCTCGCGGGGGTGACGGTCGATCGGGTGCGCGCGGCGCTTCACCTGCCCGACTTGCAACTTTCCTTACTCGACCTCGAAGGCGTCGCGGTGGATTCAACGTCGCTCGCGGGGCTCACCGTGAACCAAGCCACCGACTGGCTCGGTTCGACGTTTGCTCGGTTCCGAGGAAGATCACTCGACCATCCACTCACCATCCCTGAACATCACCCCCCCCAGCATCCGTTGGGCAGTGGCGGTACGTTCAATAGCGATCATCATGAAGAACTGCAGGAAATGTCGCGATGGTTTTCGAACGCGGAGCTGGAGCTCAAGAAACGCTTTGGAGGCGCTCAGGACGCCTCACCGCTTCGCTGCTGGCCACATCATTTCGACATCGCGACGCTCCTGACCATCGACGCCGGCGGCGGGGAACACGCGCGTTCGGTGGGCGTGGGAATGACGCCCGGCGACGGAACCTACGCCGAACCGTACTTTTATGTCGCGCCTTGGCCCTACCCCCGCGATCCGGATCTGCCGCCACTCCGCGGAGGAGGACGGTGGCATCAGGACGGCTGGCTGGGGGCCGTCCTGCCCGGCACCACGCTCATCGAAGCGAACGACCAGCAGACTCGCCTGAGCGCATTTCTTGACTCGGGAGTTTCCGAATGCTTCCGATTGCTCGACTCCGAACGCTTTGGCACGTCGATCCCCGAAACCTCCCAACACGCCGCGCTTCCCGATCCGTAGGAGAAATTAATGGCCTTGAAGATTCGAAACGTGCATTTCTGCTTTCTTGCGATCGGGCTCGCGCTGTCATGCGGCGACGATGATTCGACGACCGACCGCGATGCAGCTTCCGATTCCGGATCGTCGACTGACCGCGACTCATCGACAGACCGCGATGCTGCGTCGAGCGACGGTGGGTCCTCCGATGGATCGATCGCCGACGGCGGAGAGGGGGATGGCGGAGACAGGGATGGCGGAGACGGGGACGGCGGAGCCGAGGACGGCGGCACTGGAGATGGCGGAACCGTAGACGGCGGCAACGTCTGCGGCGTTCTGGGTACCCGCTGCAATGAAGAAAACCCCGGTTCGTGTGGCCGCAATCTCTTCTGTGACTCCATCACGTCGGTATGTATCCCCATGGACCGCGGATTTTGTACGACAGAAAACCGAACCTGTAGCACCCGCGCACGACCAATCTGCCTGATAGGCGAGGACACCCTGGGCGACGGGATCTGCATCAGTGCCGTAGAACGCGACTGCATTTGCGCGCAGGCAAGCGGCCAAACCGCGTACCAATGCCCGACGCTCGACCGATAGCCCTGTCTCCGCCGCGCGCGAAATACCCGTTTGCGCCTTTTCTGGGCATACTGAAAGGAGCGCTCGATGCTCCGGCAAAGAGCGCGGAGCTTATACGGGTGTCTTATGAACGATAGATTTTGGGGGGCGGTCGCGGGATGTGCGCTATTCGCGATCGCCGGCTGCGCGGAAAGTCGAGTGCGGCTATTCGGAACCGATGGCGACGGCGGAACGATGTGTGGTTCGAACGTCTGCGCCGGAGACGAAGCATGCTGCACGGGATGCGATGGCGAAACGATGTGCAGCGAACCCGGCGGTGCATGCCCTGCTATCGGGTGCCCCGAATGCGGCGACGAGATCTGTGAACCCGGCGCGGTATGCTGCGACGGTTGCGCGCCAGACGAATCCTTCTGCAGTAGCGAAGAGGGTATTTGCCCTCAACTCGATTGTCCGGAGCCGATCGTGTGCGCGAACGGGGTGGAATGCGACCCTGGAGGCCGATGCTGCGCCGGATGCGATGGCGCAGAGTTCTGCGTGGAAGCGCGCGCAGGATGTCCCGATGTAGGTTGCCCCCCTCCGGGCCCTTGCCGCGCGATGAGGGTACAGGCAGAGGGCGACTGCCGCCGTACCATCGGTTACTTTTGGACTGGATTCAGCTGCGCGCCGCTGACCGGATGCGACTGCATCGGACCAGACTGCAACGAGCTCTTGTCGAGCAGAGACCGCTGCGAAGACGCGTTTCGAAGTTGTTCCCCGCGCCCCTGCAACGACACGGTCGCAAACCAGTGCGAAGCAGGAAATTTCTGCGCCTATCCTCGTGCATCGGTGTGTGGAGAAAACGGCATTCCCGGCGCTTGTGTGGTCGCCCCCGAAGTCTGCCCTGACGGCGGGCCGGAAGTCTGCGGCTGCGATGGACGCACCTATTTCAACGCGTGCGAAGCAAACCAGGCGGGAGTCGACGTCGAATTCTTCGCCCCCTGCGACGACCCACCTACCGACGACTGCCGCGTCGACGGTTGCGACCCTGGAGAAAACTGCCAGTCATGCAGCACAGGATTCTTCTGCCTACCAATCGGCACCGTCTGTTTGGACCTGCCTACGATCTGATGGCGGGAGGCTGGGTTGCCGGGTCGGTCAGTGTTCTCGTCCGTGCGAAATCGGATAGCCGCGGTCTTTCCATACCAATACGCCTTCGTCGATGACCGCGGTGTTTTTGAATCCTAATTCTCTTAGGCGATCCATGACCTGTCCCGATGCGGCGTGGGGGCACGCGCAGTACGAGACGATCCAGGTTCCATCGCGCGGCAATCGTTTGATGATTTCCTCCATGTCGTAGAACGGCGTAGGTGTCGCGCCTGGAATATGAAAGTCGAGCCAGTCGGAGATCGGGCGAGCATCGAGAATCACCAGACGCGCCCCCGAACTCAGCGCATCCGCGACCTTTTCGGCCGACACGTAGCGCCCTTCCCGCAGCGGTTTGAATTTCGCAGCCGCTCCTTCGGGGTTGATCACAACATCGCGATTGGTGTCGGGGCGAGGGTCTCGATCCGACGCGGCGCGAGTTTCCGTGGGAGCAACTTCTCGTTGCCAACTGCGGATCAACGCGACGACGTTTTTGATTTCTCGATCAGCGATTTTGTCGCGAAACGCGGGCATGTCCGTACCGCGCCGGCCGTGCGCGATGGCGTACTGGATCTGTCCATCGCTTGCGCTCGCCAGATAGCGCGGATTATTCAGCGAAAGCGCAGTTTTTCCTTGGCCTTCTGAACCGTGGCAAGAAGCGCACTCGCGCGCGTAGGTCGACCGACCACGTTTGGGTTCGCCCGATACGACGGCACCGTGAACGCGAACGCTGGGCTGCGTCTGGTGGCTACGAATAAATGATACGAGCTCACGAATCTCGCGTTCGTCCAGCGGCCCTCCCGATTCGCGTCCGTAGGCGGACATTGGCGTGCCCGGGCGACCCCAAGCGATGGCCTGGTGTAGAAACTCGTCGGACACGCTGACCAAAAAATCTTGGTTGGCGAGCGCGTTCGCGTTGTCGGCGGCGTAGCCTTCTGCGCGCTCTCCGTGGCAAAGCGCGCAATAAATCTTGTAGTGTCGCGCTCCTTCGCGTGACGCGACAGATCGCTTGCCCGCCGATGGTGTTCCTCCGCAGGAAGCGCTCAACCCGACAATCAGGCCTATGAGCCAAATCGGCGACCGCTGCATTTCGCCCGTGTACCACGCGGGCGGGTCTTTTTCGAATCCACGACCTCACCCGGATGCATCATCCGGAGCTAAGGCAACGCACGCAGTGGCTTCGAAGATCGTGAATCCGCTGGAAACGACTCCGCATACTTCACGCTTCTCTTCGAGTTTCTGGTGTTCGGGTTCACTCCGTTCGAGCCCAAAGGACAGCCGATGAGCGAACGCCGGCAGTTCATCAAGCGTTTGCGGGTACGCCACTCGATAGGCATCATCACGTATTTGCCTGACTTCATTTGGTACCATCGCTCCGGCGTGGGACGAACATCCGCATGGACGAATCCATCGTGCGGATAAAGGCCAATGCCGCTCGCATCGAGAGAAGCCATGAGCGCAAATAGATCGGTTGTGCTCATGCCGCGCACGCGAATGTCCGCAGCCATGCCGCGGGTGTGGTAGCTGGTTTCGCGGGTGTTCCGTTGACCTGGCAAACGAAAGCCCGAAACGATAAACACATCGCGACCCTTGACGCGCTGCGAGAGCAAGAGCAGCAGTCGAACCAACCGAGGGTCGATGGATGCTTCATCGCCTGATTGCCACGAACGCATGAGATGGCTGATTTTTCGGAACGCTTTTTGTTTTGGTTTGCCGGCGTCGTCGAACGGTTTGACTTCAATCGTTTCACCATTGCGCGCGCGCACCAGTCGAAGCGTATCGGGCTGCTCAAAAGGAAAACCGTTACCGATTTCCATGACCTCTTCGAGAAATTCGCCGTGAAATGAGCGTCGATGACCCATGGCGTCGCGGGCCGGTATTCCTGCGCCGTGGCTCGCCGAGACAACGTTTCTTCCCAGTGCGCGCCCCGTGTTCGAACCCCATTGGCGAGACATGATGCGAATTTTCTCCGCGATACGCGCGGTGATTCGTGCGTGAAACCGTCGCTCGTGATCATTTGCCGCAGCGCTCCGCGTGGCGTTGAGTTTTGCCGCCCGAAGACGCTTAGACGAATCACGGGTCGCGGATGCGAGGACATTCGCGGGTCGAAAAGATAGCGCCGCGACAGCGCCCGCGAGGATCGTGAACGCCACCCAACCTCCTACTATGGCCGCCACACGAGAACCACGGATGACCCGGACGATCCGACCTTCCGACGTCGCGATCATCACGGTCCATCGATCCCCCATGTAATCAATATTACTCGCCGTGGCGCGGTTGAAAACGGGGCGCGCGCAGATAGGTATTGGCATGAGCGCTCCTGTACGCGCGGCACCCACAAGATAGGTTGCCCAGACCTACTGCTTGCGCCTTACGATCTTGAACTCAACGCGACGATTCTTGGCGCGAAGCCGGTCCACAATATTCGGCACTTCAGGGCGACTCAGCCCATATCCACGAGCCCGCAGTCGGTCAGGCGCGATGCCGTTTTCGACGAGCCATGTGCGCACTGAGCTCGCGCGACGTTGCGATAGGTCTTCGTTGTACTCCGGAGTGCCAACGTTATCGGTGTGGCCTTGAATCTCGACCTCGAGAATCTGTGGGTGGTCACGCAGTGCTTGTGCGATCTGCCCCATGAGCGGGAAGCTGCGCGGAAGAATCTCGTCGCTATCGAACGCAAAATGGATCTGCTCGAGAATCACAACCTCGTCTTCATCGACCTGTACGAGCCTTGGTTCCAGTTCACAAACGACGGTTGTATCGCCACCCTTCTCGCCGATCAGACCCTCGCACGAGCCCGGCTGGTATCCCTCATGAGTAACGCGCAGACGAATTCGGCCTGGTCGAAACGGATAGGTTACGAAGCGGCCTTGGTCGTCTGCGCGTTGCGCGGTGAGCGATGTGCCCGGAAAATGGATCACCGCTCCCGAAACGGGACGCTGGTTTGTTCGCAAGCGCACACGCCCCCGCAAGCGACCGGTGACTGGAGGACTCGCAGACACCTCTTTGATTTCAGTCTCCACGATCGGGTCAGGCAACCGGGCATCTCGCGCATAGGATAGCCCGAGCAAAATCCGGTAAGGCGCAGTGGCCGCAAGCTCGTGCACACTGTTGCGTGGCTTGGTCCCCGTGAGCCCTACGTCCACCGCGAGAAAAGTTGCCAGGCCGGTGACCGGGGGCAGCACCCGTACGCCCAAGGTCAGCTTCATCGGAAACGCGCGAATCTTACGATCGCGGAGGCAACCATCCGCCCCATCGCTCCCCGCCGTCCGCGGACAATCGAAGCCTTGGCGATTCACCGGCACCCCCAACGTCCATTCCAGGATGGGATGGACACTGAGGTTCTTGCGCGTCCCTATGGGCGCCTCAAAGCCCAGCCCCACGTCAAAAAAATCTGTACGGTTCACATTGAGTGCGTACCGCTCCACCCGACTAATCAAATGTCGGGTTTCTTCTTCGATGGGTCGCGGATCGCTGAGCTGGTCGAATCGTTCGGTCTCCACCGAGTCGATGAGGTTTTCAGAGCGATCGAATCGGTAGCCCAGGTTCAGCCGCGCGATAAACGGAATCTTTTTTTTGGCCAGGCCGCGTAGGTCGGTCGATAGATTGGCCCGCAGCAGCGCACCCACCCCGTCGAGCCCCACTCCGAGGCCCGTGCCCGTAGGCAGCAAGGCCGCGACATCACCACCCACCGAAAGCCAAGGCTTGATGCGTCGAAATACTTTGGTGCCCACCACCGCGTCCCCGAGAACGAGGAACAGATCAGGGAACTCACGGCGATTGTTGTTCGCGTAGGTCACAAGGCTCGCGTAAGCCTCGACCATGTCGTGAATCGTCCAACTAAACGAAAGCGTGCCACCAATGCGGCTGTGCTCATCTTCGTCGAGAAGAAATCCGTTTTTCGCGAAAAACTCGATTCCTAGCTGCAAGCGAAACGACCCGGGGCTCGCCGATCCCGCGTCCGCCACGAAGAAGCCACCCACCGGCCCAAACCAGGTGTTGTGGGCGCGAAAGTGTTCGATCTCTTCGGATTCGATCTCTCGGGGCTCATCCTCGATGGATACACGCGGCGCCTGCGCGTGAACGTGGGTTGCGACCCCTGCTTGGGCGCCTGCAAGCATCAGGGAAGCCAACACAATGCCGCGCATGAGCCGCAAATCGTAGCGGCGAGTCACGAGGGGCGCCACACCATCAGCGCAAACGTGGCCGCTATCGATCCGAGCGCAATCGACGCAACCCTCCAGCCGCCGCGCACCGGCCGACCCACCGAATAGAGCACGCATTGCAGAGCAAGAAACGATAAGCCGAGAGCGCCCAGAACCCACGGCGATAGAAATGATATTCCGAGCTGCGACCCGAGCAAGAAACCGCACCCCCAAGTCGCTCCCAGGCCCGGCCCCGCCAGCGCATACGCGAACCGGCGCCGCTCGTAGATCGAAAGCGGCATCAGCGCGCCAATCGTTCCTGCAACGAACACACCGACCGACAGTGCTTTGAAAAAGCGAAGCCAGAGCACGATTTCCATGCCAGAATCCCGTTGGCCTGAGCGTAGCGCTTGTCGATGGAAGCCGCCGCCAGGACCGTCAACATGGATCTTGTGCGGAAAAGATACCGCCGGAGGATGCAGCCGCGTGCACTATCTACATACGATGATTCGAGTATCTGACCTGGACGCATCGTTAGATTTCTTTTGCGGCAAGCTCGGTCTTGAAGAGGTGCGTCGACGCGACAGCGAGAAAGGTCGATTCACGCTGGTGTTCCTCTGCGCTCCGGGCCAACCGGACGCCCAGTTGGAGCTCACCTACAACTGGGATCCCGAGGAACTCTCCGGAGGGCGAAACTTTGGACACCTCGCCTACGCGGTGGACAACATCTACACGCTTTGCCAGTCGCTCCAGAACTCGGGAGTCACCATCCTGCGCCCTCCTCGAGACGGACGCATGGCGTTCATCCGCTCTCCCGACGGCATATCAGTCGAGCTTCTACAGCGCGGCGAAGCGCTTCCCCCAGCCGAGCCCTGGCTGTCCATGCCCAACACCGGCGCCTGGTAGCTAGTCTTTTGGAGGGGCTGGCCGCAGCCGCTGAGTTTTTGGAGGGGCTGGCCGCAGCCGCTGAGTTTTTTGGAGGGGCTGGCCGCAGCCCCTCCCCCCGCGAAATACGATTCCGCGGGGGCCCCCTCCCAACGCCGCTTCGCGCTGCGCGGGGGCCCCTACGCCCCCTTGCTTTCTTCGTGTAGCGCTCGCGGTGAACTGCTTTCTTGGTGCGATGTTTAGGGTGAACTGTAGTCCGGTGAACTGCTGCTTCCAACGGTGTTGTTCAGGGGCGTAACCGGGTCCCATGTCCGGCTGCTTCGCGCCCGCCCCACCGCAACGCGGCGGGGCCCGTTGTTTCTCGGAGGGTTTGAGGCAAACCCTCCCCCACGCGGGTACGACCCGCGCGGGTACCCCTCCCGACTCCGGCCGCTTCGCGCCCGCCCCACCGCAACGCGGCGGGGCCCCAGCAGTTCGCCCCCACGCAACCAGGTCACGTGTCTCCTGGCGGGGGAGTTTGGGTGAATCGGCGGGGTCGTACCCCGACGAGAGGGTCTGGGTGCCAGACCCTCAAATTAAACAGCTGGGTGAATGGCTGGGATCGTATCCCAGCCAGAGGGTCTGGGTGCCAGACCCTGAGACGACGGTCCAGCTTGGGTGAATTGACCTGGTCCTTGTCATGGGGTATGCGCCGGCCGTGCAGCTTGGCGACATTCTCGCGGCCGATCGGGTTACGACGTCGCTTGACGGTCGGGACAAGGAAGAGGTGCTGCGCGCGATGGCGGGGCTTTTTGCC